>JANYKD010000405.1 GCA_025361735.1 Phycisphaerales bacterium | reverse complement strand
CGCACTTCGTCTGGATCGCTCGATTCTCACGCCCGAACAGAGCAACCGTATCGACATGTTCATCCGCTCGCACAGTTGCCTGCTCAATGAACCCCAACGCCAGAGACATGATCCCCTGTTCCTCGCCGACTGCCTGGAATTTACGGACCCGCGCGTGAGGCAACTGGCGATGGACGAACTCAAGATCGCGCTCAATCGCGACGTCGACATCAATCTGGACGCCGATCCCAAATCGCTCCATGGCGCCGTGGCCGAACTCCGCAAACAGATCGCGGACAGCCTCAGCAAGGCGGCCGTCCTGCCGGTCATCACCACGCAGCCGGCGGTGAAGATACCCGGCGTTGCGACGGAGTAGTTCCCTGCGAATGGGATCCCGATCATCGCGTTAATCCTGCTGCGAGCCTTGGCGAGCGAGACCGCTTACCGTGCGAGCCGTCTGGCGAGCTGCGCCTGATGAATGTCTTGCGGGCTTACGGCTTCGGGTGCGATGGCTTCAAACCACTTGCCATCGGGGACAATTACGGACGGGCCACTGGTTCGCACGCCGATCAGGTTCATCGACGGCGGGCCGAACTCGGCGGGTGGATAATTCTGTGGCCGGGCTGCGCGGATGTTCCAGAAGGTGCCGCGGGCTGCACAGGGTTTGCCCAGCGCATCGCCGCCGCCGTGCCGCCAGAGATGCGTTCCGGCGCCGGCGTCCAGATTCACAAACAGGTTCTCATAGCATGTGCGCTTGTGGTGATCGAAACACAGATCGACGCCCTTGCCGTTGGCGCTCACGTTCCCGCTGGCGCCGCCATCAACCGAAATGTCGTGGATGAACTGCGTGCGATAGTCAAAGTCCGTGAGCAGATTGTCGTGGCCGTAGAAACTCACGCCATGGTGGCCGGTGCTGCCGCTGCGATCGACCTGCCGGGCCGACTCGATGGTCACGCCCTGGGCCGTACAGAAATAGCCGTTGAGAAAAAGACCGCTGTCGCTGTTGACGATGCGGATATTGCGTATCCAGCAATCGGCACACCCCTGCATGGCGGCAGCGTTGTAACCAAGCTCCTTGAAGTGTCCCTGGTACGGCGTGTTGGGGAACTCGAAGCAGAGATTCTCCAGCCCGGATTCGGTGACGGTGGGATCGAACGAGCGAATCTGCGGCTGCCACTGGAGCTTCATGTCGCAGCGCAGCGGCCGGTCGAAGTGGACCTGGTTACTGGCGACCTGGGTGACTCGGCACGCAAGCGCCGTACGTGTTGAGCCGCGCAGCTTGGCGGTGTCGCCGGCGTCGCCCGAATACAGATACGCGGCCAGCGAGTTCTCAGCCGTGTCGCTCTGGAAGATCTGGATGCGCTGCCCCGGCTGGAACCGGGCGGAGTCAGACACCGCCAGGGCCGTGTCACCGCGGCGGGCATCGGCGGTCACGGTGGCCAGCGGCTTGGCGCGGAGATCGCCTCGGAACCATATGAAGCCGCCGCTCCAGGAATAGTTCGACGTGCGCTGGCCGGAGGTCGTGGCGCCCCAGTTGGGCTTGATTTCATTCAGCGGCGTCGGACAGAACAGTGTGGTCTTATCCGGCCCCGCACCGCGCAGCACGATCCCGCTGCGGCTGATCTCGAGGATCCTGGTGATCTTGTATCGCCCCGGCGGAATTTCGATGGCCCCCACCTTCACGGCCGCCAGCGCGTCGAGAAACGCCTGCGAATCATCCGAAACTCCGTCCCCTTTTGCTCCGAAGTTCTTCACGTTCACCCCGGCCGGCAGCGTCGGCAACGGTTTCTCGCCGCAGTGATACCCGGCATACGAGAAATCCGGCAGCCGGCTCTGCGGAGTCCACTTCTCGCCATTCTTGCCCCACAGCGCCGAGTATTCCGGCGGCGCGGCGGCGGTTCCCAATGCCAGCACGAGGAACACGTATGCGGCGATAGTCATGCGGGACGCAGGTTCGCTGGATCTCATGGCGCTGAGCGTATTCCAGTACGAGCGATGCGCCAAGCAATTCGCAGGCCATGCGTGCGTGTTCCGTCCTTCCGCGCCTGCTACCTCGGTACCGGTATCTTCTGCAGCGCCTCTTCAATGATGTGGTCGTTCTTAATGCCGCCGTATTTCGCCTTCGTGTCCAGGGCGATGCGATGGGCCAGCACCGGCACGGCGAGCGTGCGCACGTCGTCGGGGGTGATGTAGTCCCGGCCGAGGATGCACGCGCTGGCCTGGGACATGCGATACAGTGCCAGCGAGCCGCGCGGCGACAGTCCCAGCCGCAGGCGAGGGTCGGCGCGGGTGGCCTCCACGATGCGGACGATGTAGTCGGCAATGGCCGGGTCGACTTTCACGGTCTTCACGCGCGACTGCAGCGCCAGGACTTCGGCCCCGGAGATGACCGGCGCCAGGTTGTCGAATGGGTGGTGGTCGTTCTGGCTGAAGAGCACCTCGATCTCGCTGGAGCGGTCGGGGTAGCCGAGCGTGATGCGCACGGCGAAACGATCGAGCTGCGCCTCGGGCAGCGGATAGGTACCGTGGAACTCAACTGGGTTTTGCGTCGCGATGACGAAGAACGGCTGGGGCAGGTCGCGCCGCTGGCCTTCGATCGTCACCTGGTTTTCGCTCATCACCTCGAGCAGCGCCGACTGCGTGCGCGGTGACGTGCGGTTGATCTCATCGGCCAGCAGGACATTGGTGAAAACCGGCCCTTCGCGGAACATGAAGTGGCCATCCGTGGGATTGTAGAAGCTGGAACCCGTGATGTCGGCCGGAAGCAGGTCCGGCGTGAACTGCACGCGGCGAAAGATCCCGTCGATGCTGCGCGCCAGGCTCTTGGCCAGCGTCGTTTTGCCGGTGCCCGGAACATCTTCGAGCAAAACATGGCCGCCCGCGAGCAGCGCGGTGAGAAGCAGCCGAATGCTGGAGTCCTTGCCCTTGATGACACTGGCGAGGTTCTTCTCGATCGTGTTCACGCTCTGGGCGAACTGGCTGTTGCTGGGGATGACGGCTGCGGTCTGGAGAGTCACGGGCGGTCCTTTCTTGTGCGCGAACTGGCAGTCGGAAATGTATGTCCTGCTGGCAGAGCTTCGAGCCTGGCAAGCAGAGTCCGGAGTTCGGCGACGATGGCTGAATCATCCGGGTCGCGGAATCTGGCTTGCGTGTACTTTTCCACAAAGAGCCGGAGCGTCTCGATGCTGGCAGACGATTGCGGTAGGGATGCCATGTGCTGAGCCCAAGTCATGCAGACGGCGCAGGGGATATCGTGGCGCCTGAGGAATTGCTCAAACGCGGCGGCCAGCGCGGCGACATCGGCGTTGGGCCAGTCGTAAGCATCGGGGTTGGGCCGTGGGGCGCGACCCCTGCGCCGGAGCAGGATACGAACCCACTGGATGAGAATGATGACGCCGATCAGCACGGCCACGCCCGTGAGGAAACTGCCGACGGTAAGCCGCCCGAGTGAGGCGGCCACCTTCGCTGCCGTGTCCACGATCCACTCCCAAGTCTTGCGCCAGAAACCGACGGGCGGAAATGCCTGCGTAGGCAGGCCGGACGGCGGAGTGGCATCGATGGTGATCCAGCCCGTGCCATCGATCCAGGCCTCAGCCCAGGCGTGGGCATCGCGCGAGCGGACGATCAGGGATTGCTTGCCATCCGGCTCGTGTGCGTAGTACCCCACGACATACCGGGCCGGAATGCCCGCCGCGCGGAGCATCATGACAGCGGCCGACGCGAAGTATTGGCAGTGGCCGGGGCGCTTGGTGAGGATGAAGTCGGAAATGTGGTCGCCCGCCGGCGGGTTGATCTTCAGGCTGTACGTGTTGTTGCCGCTGACGAACCGTGTGACGATCGCCGCTCTTCTCGCGGGATCATCCACGCCATCGACAAGCCGGTGCGCCAGTTCGACGACGCGACGGTCGATGTCCGATGGGACATTGAGGCATCGCGCTCGCTGCTCGGCGGTGATTTGCGCGCAGAGCGGCCCCTGGTACTCGGCGGTCGGTGGGACGATGCTTTCGTAGACGTACTCAGGATCCGAGCGCAATCCGCCGCGAGCGCTGCGGGTTTGCGTATCCCACGTGGCCTGGACCGTTGTGACCGGAACCACGCCGGCGGAGTTCAGCGGCAGGTAGAGCAGTCCGAGGTTGTCCACCCAGCGCGTGAAGGTGAGGCGTTTGCCGGCGGCCGCGGCATTCAACTCGGTACGGGTTGCCGGCACGAAGTCGATCTCGTCATAGATCGGGCTCCAGTGGTTGTTGGAGTACGTGTCAAAAGAGAGCCCGCGCAGATGGGTCTCGCCAACTGCGCCGTTAACGCGCATAACGCGGAGCGGCGATCCGCTCGCATCGCTGCTGGGACCCAGGAACGGCTCCGTTGATACGCCGGCGCTGTTGGAGTTCGGCGCCCGGTTGACGAGCGGTCCAAGCGTGAGATGGTCGAGCAGGTATCCGAAGTACTGGAACGCCACCGTGCCCACGAGCCCAATGCCCAGGGCGCAGCCGATGAGCCCCAGGCGCACCGTTCGCACGGACCAGCGCGTGGCGGCTCGTTCGCTCTTGGGCCGGCGCGTGCGGAAATCGTACATCGACAACAGCGACAGGCAGATGAATGGCGGCGTGAGCCAGCGAATCCAGGCGCGGTCGGGCGTGTTTGTCGCGACGGCGAAGATCAGCCCGGACAGGACCAGCACCTCGCCGCGCGGCGGCAAACGCTCGCAATGCTGCCAGTATTGAATGGCCAGTTCCACGGCGCAGAGGTAGCCGAACAGGTTGGTGTATTCCAGCTTAAGGAAGAACTGCCGCACGCCGCGGTACTCGATGTCGCTGGTGAGGACGAGCGTAACGAACACGACAAAGCGGAGCGTCCAGATGAGCAGCGGCACATTCGGCAGGCGCCTGCTGAACACATGCGAGCCGACGAGCAATCCGGCGACAACGACCAGCCCAATCTGGTGCGGAGCGACCAGGAGCAGCGCACCGATGGCGACGAGCGCGCCGGCCGTGGCGGCGGCAGACATACGCGGGATGGTTGCCTGCGCCATCACAGTTCCTCGATGCCGCGATCAACATCGGCGTTGGAAAGTACGGGGATCTGGCCGACGATCTCGCTGTCGGCCAGCGGACTGAGCGTACAGGCGCCATCGCGCACGATGACGACCTTCACACCCGCGCCGTTCTGCGCCAGGCGATGGACAAAGGCCCGACGGGCTTCGTTCCAGTCGAGGAAGACACAGATCACGGTCGTGATCCGCGCCAGGTTCTCCATGATTTCCGGCTCGATCACCTCGAACGGCTCCCGGGGGTTCTCCTCGACGCAGGCGAGGATGTCGAGGATCTGGTCGAGGTAAGCCAGGCTCCGCCCCGCGGTCAGGTGATAGAGGTTTGGCCCGGCTGCGAAGATGTCGACGAGGTATTCCTGCCGCGCCATGTAGTCGGAGATGGCCGCCGAGAGCGAGACGGCGAGCTCAAAGCTTTCGCTGCGGGCCGGGCCGGATTTCCTGGGGATGTGCGTGTCGAGAATGACGGCGACGCGCAGGAAATACTCGTCGCGGTATTCGCGGACGATCGGCCGGCTGAGGCGGGCGGTGGCCCGCCAATCAATGTCGCGGACGCTGTCGCCCTCGCGGTACTCACGGTTGCCGATGAACTCGAAACTCTCGCCAAGGTTGCTCGCCAAAGCCACGCCGCCCGGGTGATAGCGCCGGCCGGTGGGCAGCAGCAGGCGCGAGAGCCGCGTGAACTTCGGGTAGACCATGAGTGGGCGCTCTTCGCCGACGCGCTGCGCGGCGACCAGCAGGAGCGAGGGGAAATCGCTTTCGAGACGGATTCCTTTGAGGCGGTAGACGCCGCGTTTCCAGCATTTGATCGAGAGGCGCACGCGCGTCTTCTCGCCATGACGAAGTGCGGGAACCGGCACGCCGTCGTCGGGCTCGGCCGCTACACCATGGGGAAGGCGGTGCGGGACGACATACAGATCGACCGCCAATCGGCCGAGTTGTTCGACCTCGACGTCGACGGGCAGCGACTCGCCGGCGCAGACACGGTCGACGTGGTCGACACGAACACGGACAGCCGGGCGGAAAATGCGCATGCACAGCAAACCGACGAGCCACAGAGCCACGACATAGGAGAGCGGGATGTAGCTCTGGATTTGCAGCGAAGCAAAGCCGTAGCCGACAAAGATGCCGCTGGGCCAGAAGAACCACCGGCCGGCGCGGGTGAGACGCTGGGCGTAGATGCGCCAGATCCAACGCAACACCGCACTGCTGAACAGGGGCGGATTGTCGATGTCCTTCGAGGGCGAGAAGTAGGAATGTGCCGACTCCATGCTGCGTGGCCCCGGGGCTGTGTCTCGGATGCTGCTGGCACACCGCACCCAGGCGGTGTGCGTCAACGCAAGAGGAATACACCGGCGGACCCGCGGAATCAACCTCGCAGGATGCGGATCAGAACGGCCATCCCCCTTCGCCTCATCGCTTCACTGGCACCGCCTGCAGCCACAGGCCCAGGTGCTTACGCCGCGCTGCATCCTCGGCCGCGCGGAACGAGTCCAGGAACGGCGACTGGCAATCGCGATCGACACGCAGGAACCCCTGCTTGAGCAAATCGATCGCAATGTTACGATCGTCGAGGTAGACATGCGCCAGAAGTTTCCCCGATCCATCGCGCGTGGATTGCGATTCCAGACGCAACAACACCACCCGTCCGGCGACGGTCTGGTCAAGCTGTCGCTGCGCCAACCGGGCGAAGTCGCGGTCCCGCGGCGGCGACGTCGCCAGCAATCCAAGTCGCGTGCCGTCGGGCAATAGAAGCGAGTTGGCGTCGGCCGCCCGGACTCCGGTGAACCGAGCCCCGTTGTATCTCCACAGATCGTCCGGCCGCGTCGCTCCCGCCAGCCACCAGCGCCCGCGATCCGTAGCCGAAACGGCCGCCACGCCGCCCAGCAGCGCCAGCGACACGATCAACACCATCCGCCATCTTCGGCGTGCGAGTTGGGCCAGACGGCGATAGGTTTCCGTGCTTGGCGAAGGCATCGATCCTCAACCTCGCGGATGAAACTTCTCATGGATCGCCTTCAGCCGCGACTGGTCCACATGCGTGTATATTTGCGTTGTCGCCACGTCGCTGTGCCCCAGTAGTTCCTGCACGACGCGCAGGTCCGCTCCGCCGCCCAGCAGGTGCGTCGCGAAGCAGTGCCGGAACACATGCGGCGAAACATGCGCCAGCAACCCCGATTTGCGGACGATCTTCTCCACCAGCATCCACAGCGCAATCCGCTCCAGCGGCCGGCCCGTGCGCGAAAGGAACACCCGGTCGCTCCCGCGCCGGTCGAGCCTCGGCCGGCACTCGGCCAGGTATCGTTCCATCGATTCCACGGCCGCCTGGCCGATCGGAACGATGCGCTCTTTCATCCCCTTGCCCATCACCCGCACGCACTCCACGCTCAGGTTCAGATTCCGCAGCGTCAGATCGCACAACTCGCTCGCCCGCAGCCCGGCCGCGTAGAGCATTTCCAGGATGGCCACATCGCGGAAGAACAGCGGCGACATCGGATCGGGCGTGTTGATGAGCAGGAGTACCTGCGCCTTGGACAGCACCATCGGCAGCGATCGCTCCGGCTTGGGCCGGTCGAGTTGCTCGAGGATCGCGCTGGTATCGTGGCCGATCGTCTGCTGGTAGCGCAGAAACACCCGGATGGCCGCCAGACGCCGGGTGACGGTCCGGGTGGACTGGCCCAGGCGCGATTGCCCCTGCAGATACGCGCGATAATCATCCACATCGGCCGACAGCAGCCCCCTGCCGCGCAGCGCCAGAAACCGTTCCAGATCCTCCAGATCGCGTCGATAGGCGAGCAGCGAGTTCTCCGCCAACCCGCGTTCGGATGCCAGAAAGACGAGCAGCCCCCGCAATTCCGGTGAATTGACCACGGTACTCTTGCGGGATTTGCGATTCGTCGGTCCACCCATGATTCCCTAATGGCAACTAAAACACCGCTCAAACTCCCTCAGCACCGGCAGACTTGCCAGCACTTCGGAGTCGCTTTCGCCGGCCGTTGCTCCGACCAGAGAGTCCCCAGCAAGCAACTCGGCCGCCACCGGACAGGCGTGATAGTTTCCAAAGCAGTACTTGAACGCCATGTCCATCCGGTCCAGCCGGAGATTCGCGCCGCAACGAACATTGGAATCGTTCAGAAACGGACAAGAGGGCTCTTCCTGATTCACAGACCACTCCCAGCGTGCAGATTGCCATGGTTATTATCGGCATAAGCATCCTCGAGGCGTGAATCTTCCCGCTGATGCCAGTGCGGCCCGGTGTGCCCGGAAATCCCGGCAATTGTTTTCTGTAAGCCGCGATCGCTGATCGCGGCGGGCATACCAGGCATAAAGGTTGTCCCGGAAACGGGTTGTGAGTTTGTGACTGACGCATGGGGTCAAGAAAAAAGCGCCCCCGAAGCGCCCCCAAAGTCTCCCCCAAGTCTCCCCGTATGACAGTTGCCAGTTGTTAGTTGCGGGTAGCAGACCGATCGCGGAATCGGCACTATCGACTACCGACTATCAACTATCCCTCCCTATTACCCGTGGCGCTGCGCGCTGGAAGCGTTTTGCTCGCAGCGCAAAACGCGGGTGTATGCTGTGGGGGTGCGCTTTTCGAAAATGGATTTTCTTCCGGGCGCGCAACACCCAGGCGCAACATACAATCCGGAAGTATTGATCCATTCTGGAGTTAACGGCGGAATGGGCGCATGGGCGCCCTAACAGCGGCGAAGGAATGCCGATTTCCCGGGCCTGGGTGACCGGCGGCATGAGTTCGCCGTGGACGCCAACGGCGCGGTCATGGATACTCTCAAAGGCGCCGCGAGGAACATGTGGCCGTGAGCGATGTATCGCCTGTTCGCCTAAGGTAGAATGCCGCTGCAATGATCCGCCGCCTGTTCCCTATCCTCTGCCGCCTGTCGCTCGTTCTGTGCGTGGCGGCGGTGGGGTTGTGTGTAGAAGCTCGGATAGGAGATGACCTGATTTTGAAGGCCCACATTCGAGATTATGACGTTCATGCCACACCTGACCGCTGTCCGGAGTGCGGTACAGTTATTGCATTGAGGACCACATGAAATCGCTTTCCATCATCCTACTCTGCACCCTGTCTGCCATGTTCTATGGCATCATTCGCGACCAGATCAGGTCGCGGATGCGACGAGCATGGTTCGGCCTCATCTTCCTCGGTTTGGCTGGTGTCGCATTGATGCCTGGCATCTGCCAGGCGTACATCTCTTTGCCGGTTGAGCCGATTGCCAATCACTTTGCGCTGTCCGATTGTGTCGTGGTGGGCAAGATCGTGAGCATCGGCGACAAGCCCGAGAAAGGCGTTCTCTACCGGTGGGGCAAAGGAGTCGCCGAGTTTGCGGTGGTGGAAGTCGAGACCAGCGAGATTCTCAGCGGTTCCAAAGAGAGCAAGCGGGTCAAGCTGGCCTTCCTGAGCTACCAGATGCCCGGCATGAAGCCGGCTCCCCAGGTGGGCCTTGAAGGGTTGTTCTTTGGCGTGAGGACACCCGATGAAAAGTTCAATCTTGTGCCAGTTGGGGCCTTCCACGATTCAAGGAATGACGCTTACAACAAGAAACTTGAGCAGGCTCGCCGCTGTGCCAGGCTGCTGGAGAAGCCCGAAGCTGGATTGGCTTCCCGGAACGGCTCGGACAAGTTGCTGACGGCTTACATCCTGGTTCTGCGGGATACGTACTGCCAAGTCCGAAAGGGAGGAGAACTGAAGGCTGAGCCCATGGAAGGCGAACGGAGCAAGCAGATCATGCTGGCCCTTGCCGAAGGGGACTGGAGTGACAAAGAGTCCGGGGCGAACGCGGGAAACGCTCTCTCGTGGTTAAGACACTCGCCAATCAAGCCGCCGCAGGATTTTCCAGCCGGAGTGTCCGAAGAATCTGACAAGGCAGCTGTCGCCAAGGCCCGGCGATGGCTAACCGAAAATGCCAAGACGTATCAGCTTCAGCGATTGTCTGTCGCTCGGTGAGTTACGTGGCCTGATGACGTCACCATTGCACACGTCTGGAGCAGCCCGGGAAACGGCGACGCTGCAAGTGGGGCCAGCGTCCTCGCTCGCCATGGGTATCAAACGGTTTACGCTGCAGGAAGGCCAGCGGGCACGTTGGCCCCACTACCACAGGAGATCCGTGCCCTTGAACACCGGGCCATCCGTACACGCCAGTCGATAGCACCAGTCGCGACCGGCCAGGGGCGGCCGGGCGGGGTCGGTCTTCTTCACCTTGATCACGCAACTCTGGCAGGTGCTATCGACTGGCGTGTACGGATGGCCCGGTGTTCAAGGGCACGGATCTCCTGTGGTAGTGGGGCCAACGAG
>JANYKD010000319.1 GCA_025361735.1 Phycisphaerales bacterium | reverse complement strand
CTGCCGGTGCCATGGACGGCGCCAAGCGGAAAGACAAATCCCCGATTGACTGGCAGGGCGAGTATCGCGAGCAGGAGCGGTACTATGCCCGCTTCATCAAGAAGTACGACACGGTCATGCAAGAGCGGGCGCTGTTCAAGCAGCAAGCCTATCTCCTGGAGGGGGAACTGCGGCCGCTGCGACGCGAGAACTACGAGGCCGATCGGAAGATCGACCGCCTGGAACAGCAGGTCACGGCACTGAGGGAAGAGAATCACCGGCTCAAGAAGCAGCTGGACGCGGCCAAGGCACAGCAGCCGGAGCAGAAGCGTCCGCTGCCAGCTTTCGTGAAGGCCAACGTTCCCCTGAAGCCTCGCAAGCGCCCCGGCCGGGAAGTTGGGCATCCCGGGGCCTTCCGGCCGATGCCGCAGAAGATCGACCGGGAGATTGATGTGCCGTTGCCGCGCAATCCAGCCGGGGTGTGCTGCTGCCCCAAGTGCCGCTGCCAACTACTGCAAGTGGAAGATCTTCGCCGGATCGTGGAGGACATTGTTCCTTCCGAGCCGGTGGTGGAGTGCTACAACACGCAACGGGGCTACTGCCCCAAGTGCGACAAGGTGGTGGAGAGCCGGGCGGCGGAGCAGCCCCCGGCGGCCGACATTCCCGGTCCGCAGGTGGGGATCAACACCCTGGCGACGGCGGCGGTGCTGAGAGTGAGCTATCGCCTGCCCTATGGGCTGATCACGCAACTGCTGGCCGACCTGTCGGGATTGAAGCTGAGCAACGGGACCATCGCCAGGCAGATGCAGCGGATGTCCAGACGATTGGAGCAGATGACTGAGTTGTTCGGGGTTCGCTTGAAGCTCTCAGACTCGGTGCACATGGACGAGACGAGTTGGCGGGTGGACGGGCGTAACCAGTGGCTCTGGACGCTGATGAATGACCACTACACGCTGTTCCATGTAGACAAGAGCCGGGGCAGCGAGGTGGTGAAGAAGCTGCTGGGGGAGGTCTACGGCGGTACGCTGCACACGGACTTCTACAGTGCGTATGGGCAGATCGACTGCAAGAAGCAGAAGTGTCTGGTGCATCTGCTGCGGGAACTGAAAGAGACAGCACTGAAGAGCCCGGAGTTTGCCCAGGGGCCGCTCTGCCGGCGTCTGAAGCGGCTGATCAAGGAGATGCTGGTTCTCAAGAAGCACAAGGGCGAGCTGCCGGCCAAGGCGTATGGGCAGCGTGGCCGGCGTCTGGAGGAACGTCTGCGGGAACTGGCCGGCCCGGACTATGGCGATGACCCAGAAAAGGGGACATCCCAATGCTGTTCGGCACGAGAATGACAGTAGCACGTATCTACTATTGCGCTGTTGGCACGTTGCGCGCATGATGTACCGCCGTGGCAGCCAAGAAGAAGAAAAAGATCGAGATCAAAGACCTCCAGGGCTTCAAAAAGCTCAAGGATGTGCTGCCGTTGCTGGCCGACCTGCGTGATGTCGGCTGTGGGCGGGACTCGGCCGGGAACCGTGAACTATTCTTCGACCAATATGTCACGCTGGTGCTGTTTGAACTGATGAACCCCTTGCTGGACTCCATGCGCGGGCTGCAACAGGCAGTCGGGCTGGAGAAGGTGGCCGATACCCTGGGCGTCGGCCGCTTCAGCCTGGGATCATTCTCCGAGTCGGTCCGCGTGTTTGAACCGGAACTGCTCAAGCAGGTAATCGAACAACTGGCCAAGCGGTTGCATCCCACCGGCCATGACCCACGACTGGCGGAGATCAAGCATATCCTGACGGCGGTGGATGGCACGGTGCTCAACGCAATGTCCACCATAGCCAGCGCCTGGTGTGCCTCGTATTCCGACGGCACCAGCAAGTACGCCTGGCGGCTGCATGCCCACTTCGACATCCTCCACATGTCGCCGACGGAGGTGGAACTGACCGACAATCGCTGCAGCGGCAAGAGCGATGAGAAGAATGTCTTGCGCAAGAAGCTCCAGTCCGACCACTGCTACATCATGGATCGCTGGTTCGGGCAGTTCAAACTCCTCAACGACATCAATGCCATCGCCTCCAGTTATGTCTGCCGAATGAAGGAGAACAGCGTCTTTGAGGTCATCGACGAGCGGCCGGTGAGTGAGGCGGCCGCCCAGGCGGGGGTTCTCCGCGATGTGGTGGTGAGGATGGGCTTGAGTTCCAAGCCCGCGGATCGCCCTGACCACCCCATTCGCCTGATCGTATTGAAGGCCACGCCGCACGAGAAACGCGGCGGCCGCCGTGGCAAGACGGCCGGGCCGGGCAACAAGGGCACCATTGTCATCTCCACGAATCTGCTTGAAGTATCGGCCGAGGTGATCGCGCTGGTCTACGAATACCGCTGGACAGTTGAAGTGTTCTTCCGGTTCCTCAAGCAGCTCCTGGGTTGCCGGCATCTGCTGAGCACCAAGCGTGAGGGAATCGAGATTCAGATGTACTGCGCGGTGATTGTGTGCCTGCTGATCAACCTGTGGACCAAGGCCAAGCCCACCAAGCGCACGCTGGAGATGGCGGCCTTCTATCAGATGGGACTGGCCAGCGAAGATGAGATGAAACGGCACATTGAGGGGCTGCAAAAAACAAAAGCCTGAGCACGCCGGGTTCATTCTTGGACCTGCTCGCGTGATGGTTTACGCTGCGCGCTCAGAATGTGCCGCCGGCAGTGGTTCGCCCCCAGCGGTCTCCCCGGTCCTGCACAACGCCCCGGCCGATGACAATCCTGTCATATTCCTGTGGATTCGCCGCTAGCGCGAAACGGTGTACCGAACAGCATTGGGATGTCACCTTTTCTGGGTCTGAGGCCGCTTTTCTCGAGGTCTTGCCACTGGGCGGCGAGGAGGGGGAAGAGGGGGAAGAGGAGATTGGGTTCGCCGGGTTGGGCAGGGGAGGGGGGCGAGGCGGGAACGTTTGGAGTTGGGACGGAACGGGCGGCCGAGGGCGGCCTGCCCCACTGGTGGCTGCTTTCGAGGTTGGCTTCTTGTTGCGGATTTCGCACTTCGGGCTTCGGATTTCCCGTCGACGGGTTTGGTTGGGCGGGGTTGGCGAGGGCTTGGATCGCCCTTGGGGCTGCAAACCGA
>JANYKD010000205.1 GCA_025361735.1 Phycisphaerales bacterium | reverse complement strand
ACGCCGCGCTTTTGCGGGCAGGCCTCGAGATCCTTGACCTTGTTGATGCGGGCCAAGGCCCGGCGGGGCTTCTTAATGAGCTGATTAATCGTTGGCATAGCAGTCCTTAGCGTAAACTCCAGGGCGCAAAGCCCAATTCCCACCAACTTGGTGGGAGCCCTGCATTATAGGAAAGACCGCCCCTAACGCAAGACGGTCAGACCGTGAAATCCTACTCGAATGTGAAGGCGGGCAGCCGGACGATCTTGCCACCGGCCAGGGCGGATTCGTGGGCACACAGGCCGACGCAGGTCCAGTTGGCCGATTGGGCGGCATCGGGGAACGGGCGACGGTCCTCGACCAGCGACATGATGAACTCGTGCGCCAGGTGGGGATGCGAGCCGCCGTGGCCACTGCCTTGCGTGAAACTCAGGTGAGTGTGTTTGCCAAGGTCGTAGACGCCCTTGGTGGTGAAGGGACGGATCGGCGCGGGCAGGCGCTTGGCGTAATCCGGAGCGCGGACGGGCTTGGGGATCCTGGCCTCCGGCAGTTTGGCACGATGCAGGACCAATGGTTCATGCTCGACCAGCGGCCACTCAACCGACGCCTTGGATCCGTAGACATCGAAGCTCTCGCGATACTGCCTGGCCACATCGAATAACGAGCGATGGATGCGCGCGCTCAGGTCCGAATCCTTGAATTTGATGTGCGTGGTCTCGACGGCGAACGGGGAGTTGTATTTGGCAATCAGATCCTGGCGGATTGTGCCGGAGCCAAAGCATGACACATATTCGGCCGTTGCGCTGGTCAACCCGCAGACCGGACCGACGCAGTGGGTCGCGTACCACATGGGCGGGAGACCCGGCCAATAGTTCGGCCAGCCGTCCATGTCCTGCTGGTGGCTGGCCTGGAGGAACTGGATCCTGCCCAGGTCACCGCGGTCGTAGAGTTCCTTGATAAAGAGAAACTCGCGACTGTAGACCACGGTTTCCATCATCATGTATTTCAAGCCGGTCTTCTTTTGTAGCGCAACGATCGTGCGGCAATCGGCAATGCTCGTGGCCATCGGCACGGTACAGGCGACATGTTTGCCGGCCTTCAGCGCCGCGATGGATTGCCGCGCGTGATCGGGGATCGGCGTATTGATGTGTACGGCGTCCACATTGGGATCGCGGAGCAGTTCAGCAAAGTCGGTGTAGCGTTTCTCGACGCCGAAGGCATCGCCGATGGCGTCGAGCTTGTTGCTCGTGCGCTGACAGATGGCGTAGAGGTTTGCATGGGGATGCCGCTGGTAGATCGGGATGAACTCGGAACCGAAGCCGAGCCCGACAATCGCCACGTTGATCTTTCTGTCCATCGCTCGCTCCTTGCCTTGTTGGTCTGGCCATAGAACAACACGCCGGCGGTCCTTTATCGCTCAGCGTCCGATGAGGTACGGGGAGTATCCATGCTTCTCAAACACCTGGCGAGCGCCAGCATTCCGGCACAGTTCCAGAAACGCGTCCCGCAGCGCCGGGTTCGCGCTCTGCTTCAGCCCGACAATCGTCACCGGCACATCGTCATATTTCTCGCCCGTGGGCAGCAATTCTAACTTCCCCGCGTACATTACCGCCACACAGTTCCACACCACCACGACATCCAGCGGCCCGGCGATGGCCCCGTTAGCGATCTCCACATGCGTGCGGCCCTGCAGCTTCACTCGCTCCATCACCGCATCCTTGATTGCCCTCTTCTCCAGCATCTCCACGAACATCTGCCCGCAGGTGGAGTATCTCGGGTCGCCGATGCCGATCTGCACATCCATTTTGGCCAGATCCTCGATCCAGCGAATCCTCTTCGGATTGCCGGGACGCACCATCACCACCGGCCGCAGTGCACCCACCACGACCACGCCGGCCGATTGGCCCGCATCCTCAACTTTCTGATCGAACGGACCGTGACAGACGAAGATGTCCGCCGTCGTCCCGGCCAACACCTTGGGAAGTAGCGTCTCCGAGCCCCCTATGTCATAGATAACCGCCACCTTCTTCTGCTCGCTAAAGTCCTTGCCGATTTCCTGCACCGGCTCGCTCATCGAACTTCCGCAGAGAATTCGCAGTTCCGCCGTCGCCTGGCTCGGTGCCGTCCGGCGATTGCAGCCGGTGGCCGCGAGCATCAGACACAGGCCGCACATCATCGCCGAGAAAGCTACTCGCATGACCGAACCTCTGTCTTGACCACGACCTCGCGAATTCACGATAGGCTCCAAGGGAAATCGTCTGGTCAGGCAATTCCGACAACCCGCTCGATCATGGCGCCACGAGCCACTTCGGTCGTCTCGGTGCCATCCAGCAACATGACCCGGCCACCGGTGGAGTAGAGCAGCTGGCCGTCGGGCAGCAGGTCGTAGTGCACGACAGATCGGGCCAGCACCTGCGTGGAACCGTCGGCCGACTGCCTGACCAGTTCCCAATCCTTCGACACCAACTCGACCGCGTCGCCGGCTGCTGCCTGCGCGGCCGCCTTCCGGGCATCGATCAATCGCCCCCACAACATCACAAATCGCTGGTCCGGACCCTCGCGATCCGGCCCGCCGGCGGTAAGCAGCGGCTTCTTTGAAAACAGGAGTGAGAAGACATTCAGGAAATGCACAATGGCGCGTATGACCCGGAAAGGAAACAAGACGACATCGAGCATGAGTTTCCACTTGGAAACGGGCGGCCGGCGTTCGTAAGGCCGGCGGATGTAGTACATCGAACCGTCCGGACCCACGCGAGGAGACAGCAGGTCGTGTGTCGCGGATTCTGCCGCCACCTTCATGTCCCCTTTATCGATGTCCAGGGCGTGTATCGCATAGGGTGCCAAATCCCGCGAGAACCCGCGTTCGTCCCGGCCGACACCGGCCGACTGGTAGACCAGCACGGACGCCTGGGCCAGCGACCAGGCCGGCGACTGATCGACGCAGTCTCCTTCCGTGATCTGCTGCAGGCCTCTTCCTTCGCTGCCGATCAGGGCGATGTGCGCCGTGTCCGCATCGCTCTGGATGCTCATGGCAATTCGGCCGTCCGCGGCACGGCAGGCCAGATCTGTGGCGCGGAACTGGTTGCGATGGAAGAGGCGTCGCTCGTATCCACCGGCCAGTTCATACTCGAACAGGCCGCCGACGTAGTCCGTGTCCAGGGCATAGAGGAAGTGGCCCGGCTTGGCCGAGCGAGCAAGCCCTGAAAACCGAATCCGGCGGACATCCGCCGGCGGTGCGGCCTGCCCCGGCGCTCCGAATCCCTTTCCGAAGTTCCAGGCCATGCCCCCCTGCTTCCACTCGTGCCTGTCACGGTCGCGTTCGAGCCGTTCGAGGATGCCGCGGGCAAAATCGCTCTCGATCAGTTGGCCGTCGGCCGAGCCGTTCTTCAGGTGGAGTTTCCCTTCAGCAAGATAAGCGATGGTTGGCGGTTCCCTCATGGCGGCCCAATGCTACCGATTGTCCCACTCGACGTCGAGCGGCGGGCCGGGAATCCACACGTTCCGGAATGCACAAGGGGATTGGCGGGAAAGGAGAAGCAAGCGTTTCCGCCCTGCTGGCATGGGCACTGCCCACGGTGTCATGGCGCCCTTCCAGTGTGCTCGGCACGCTTTCTTGATCGGCTGGGAGAAGCGAGCCATACAAAAACATGTTCTTCAAAGGCTAGTCTCAGGACGCCAGTCATTAAGTCTATTTTTCACAGTTAGTTATGATCCATTACTGGCCCCTGACAAACCGAAACAGCTCCCAAAACAGCGTCCAAACAAGGTCCAAAAGAGGTCCCGTTGGGTCCCAAAAGGTCCCGACGGGTCCTGAACTGTCCCCTGCGGGTCCGGACAGGTTCCGGCTCGCTTTTTGACAGGCGAAATTGTGTTGGCCGAGGCGGCGTGGTGGGATGCGACATGGCAGGTGGAGAAACGAGCGGATTGAAGCGTGTATCTAACTCTCATACACATGCAGTATACGCATTTTGTTTGGTACTGTCAAGTGCGGACGCGTGAATATTTTCGCTCATTCGAGACGCAGTTCCCCGAGGGGTCATGGACTCCGCGCCATGAGCGGCTCGGGTGTGGGAGAACAACGTGGGAGTTCTCGCTGATTATCCGATGCCCTCCGAGCAACGGTTGTCGCTACAATGGCCGGTGTATTTCTATGGCCCAGTGGCACTACTTATGCGACGGCAAGGAAGTCGGCCCGCTCAATGACAAGGCGATTTGCCACCTCCTCGCCAAAGGACGACTGACTCTTGACGCACTGGTGCGGCGTGAAGACTGGACCGACTGGCGGCCATTGCGTGAGGTTCGGGAACTCGTCCGTGATCCCGTCTCGCCATCCTTGCCCGCGGTCCCCATCCTGGACTACGAAAGTCGTACGGATCCCTACACCCCCGAGAGCAGGTTCCACGCCACCGTGTCCGGCCTCGCAGCGATCCTTGGCATTGCCTTTCTCGCCGCGCCCTCGTTTGGCAGCTCGTGGCAGATCGGCAGCGCACTGATGGCCTTCGGCGCAGGCCTGAAAGCCCTGGCCGTCATGCGGAGCGAGGGCACGAGCAGAGACCGGCCCCTCGCCCTCGCCGGCACGCTTGGCGGCATCATCGGCATCGTGGCCAGGATCGTTCTCTGGTGTATTCACTACTTCAGATGAGACGACGACTATTCAACTTCTGCTCGCTTGTGTCGCTCTTCCTGTGTTTGGCAACGGGAGCGATGTGGGTGTGGACTCGGCGCATGCAAGGCCCTGTGGTACCCGTTGGATACGGCCCGTTGAGATACGGCGGTGTGCAGGACGTGCTTGTCAAGCGGTGGCGAGAACTGCGATTTGACGAGATGGCCCTCGCGGATGTCCTTGAATTCATGCAGCAAGCGACCGGCGTGAAGATGCAGGTCGACTGGGTGGCACTCGAAAGCACTAACATCGACCGCGTAACATCGGTTTCATTGCGCGCAAAGGACATGCACTTCGGCACAGCCTTGGCCAAGATCATTTCGGTGTCGCCTGACCTCGAATACGTCACAGAAGGCGAGACCATCTACATCTCCACCAGAAAGGCCCTGGCGAATAGCCACCGGCGTCGCCGTGCGGTCAACGTCGGAGTATTGGCCGAGCCATGGCAGGATCCTCGCCTCAATTTTGGCAATATCGAATTTGTCTCCACGCCTCTGCCGTCCGGTCCCACCGCATTTGAACTCGTTGTCCTGGACCGCCGCTGGACTTTTTCTGCGCGCCACGGCGCACTGTGCATCGGATTGACTCCGTCAGATCCCGCGCAACACTGCCAGATCGCTCCTCCCATGCGAGCAACCAAGGGCTCGAATCCCGAAGTCCAAATTCGCTTCGCCGGATTCTCGTTGGTGCGGGGATTCGCGCCGTTCAGTTGCTGGGTCGTCGATCTACCACTCTGGTGTCCGCTGGTGCTCTTTGCCATCCTGCCGCTGCTCCGGGAACGAAGATCGCACACGCTCCGCCGACGACGCCTGCTTGGTCTCTGCAACGTCTGCGGCTACGACCTCCGGGCAACTCCTGGCCGCTGTCCCGAATGCGGCACGATTCCGGCGAAGGCCTCGCTGGTGGTCGCAACGAATTAGCCGCGAAGACGCGATGTCGCGAAGGAGGACTCGAAGAAGAGAAGTAGCGACGTCTCACGTCGGCGAATACGCACTACGCAACGGCGCAGGCAAGGCAATGGAGATCAATTTGGTTCTCTTCACGTTCGTCTTCGCGCCTTCGAGCCTTCGCGGCGAACGGTCTTCCTTCGGAGGCGAGGAGAGACAACTCCGCGCTACCAACCAGTGTCGGCCCTTCGGGCCGCTGATGTTTGGGCCTGATTTCCGTGGCCTTACGGCCACGGCTACCAAATGTGACGGCCCTTCGGGCCTGGGGACACAAGGTTCCACGTTGCCCGGTCGGTGAGACTATTTCCCCTTCGCCTGACGCAGGGCCGCGGAGAACCAGCCATCGGTGGATGCGGGCTTGGCGGCGGGTCTGGCGACGGGCCTGGGGGCCGCCGGTGCCGGGCGGGTTGGGCCGGTGGGACCTGTCGGGCCCGTCGCATGATCCATGGCGGGTTTGGGGCGCGCGGCGGTTGCGCCCTTTTTCATGGAAAGGGCAATGCGTTTGCGGACCAAGTCCACTTCCAGGACCGTCACTTCCACACGCTGCTGGACCTTGGCGACTTCGTTGGGATCCTTCACGAATCGATCGGCAAGCTGGCTGACATGAACGAGCCCGTCCTGATGGACACCGATGTCCACGAATGCGCCGAATGCGGTGACATTCGTGATGATGCCGGGGAGTTTCATGCCGGCCTTTACATCCTCGATCTTCTGCACGCCGGCGGCGAACTGGAAGGCCTCGAACTGTTCGCGCGGGTCGCGGCCGGGCTTGGCGAGTTCGCTCATTATGTCCGTCAGGGTCGGCATGCCGACTGTCGTCCAGCCCCGAGCGAATCCAAAGGCCGACGGCGAAGATGAGACTCGCTGCGGTCGCCACCCAGTAATAGGGCCTGCGGCCGGTTTGCGGTTGATCGGCAATTCGAGCAAGCACGGCCGAGGCCGTGTCGCGTGGAACCGTCGGCCGGGAGAGCGAACGAACGACGTCGCGGACATTCGCGAGGCCGACGAGCCGGTCGGAGAGAGCAGGGTCGGCGGCGAT
>JANYKD010000281.1 GCA_025361735.1 Phycisphaerales bacterium | reverse complement strand
TCGCGGGCGATTAAAAAACACATCGGCGAGCCGGATGAACCGATGGCCTACATTCCCCGGCGGCACTACCAGAAGGGGCAGAAGGGCCGATGCCGAGTCATCGAAATCCTGAACGTCACGACGGGTGAGCGCTACCGCACCGACACGGATGCGGCCCGGGCAATGGGCATGAGCCTCGCCGGCATGCTGGACCGGCTGAATGCCGGGAAACCCTTTCGCGGCGGGGTGATTCTGCGGCGGCTGCGCCGCGAGGAAGGACTGAGGACTGAGGACTCGGTCCTCAGCACTCCGTCCTCTTCTACGGGGGTCCCATGAGCCTCACCTATCTCACCCTCCCCGAGGCCGCAAGCCGCTCGGGGCGAAGCATCGGCCACCTCCGCCGGCTGTGCCAGGACAAATACGCCCCGGCGGGCGCTGCTGAGCGCCGGGCGGTCGGGCCGAAGCCGGAGTGGCATATCCGCGAGGATGCCGACCCGGCCTTTGCGCGCGTCAAATCCGCCGATCAGATCGGGCGGGATTTGAGCCACCTGACCGACCGCAAACGCCAGGAGGCATTTTATCGACTCGATCTGTTGAAGCGGTGGGAGCAGGCGGAGCGGGGGCGGTGTGAACTGGGCCTGACCAAGCATCAGATCACGCGGCAATTCATCGCCGTGGTCGAGGCGAAAGAGGGACGGGCACTGAACATGACCTCTCTATATGAATGGCAACGCAAATACCGGGCGGGCGGTGTGGCCGCGCTGGCCGATTCGCGGGGTGGCAAACATGAATCGACGGCGGCACCGGCGGACGACCGCTTTTTTGATCTGGTGAAACTGCTGTGGCTGAACGTGCGGAAGCCGTCGCTCAAATCGTGCTATTTGAAGGCGGAGTATGAGGCAGACCGCAGCGGGTGGGCTGTGGAAAGCTATCGCACCATTCATCGGCGGATCACCAAAATTCCCGGGCCGGTGGTGGATAAATTCCGCAACGGCGAGGAGGAGTTTGTCCGCAACAGCATGCCCTACAACGAGCGGGATTACGGCCCACTGCACACCAATGAGATGTGGGATGGGGACCATCATCAGTGCGATGTAATCTGCACGCACGGGGGCGAATTCGTCCGCCCGTGGATCACGGCCTGGCAGGACATGCGCAGTCGCAAAATCGTGGGCTGGCGGATCTTCGCCCACTCCCCCAACAGCGACACGATCATTCTGGCCATGCGGGATGCGGTGCAGAATTTCGGAGTGCCGCGTGAGGTGCTGATCGACAACGGCCGCGATTATGACTGCTACGCGCTCAACGGCCGGACCAAGGCGGATCGCTGGAAGAAGTCGACGGTGGTTGTGAATTACGATGACAAACTGCTCGGCGGGCTGTTCGGCGCCCTCGGGGTCGACGTCACCCACTGCCTGCCGTACCACGGCCAAAGCAAACCGATCGAGCGGTGGTTCGGCACTCTTGAAAGCCAGTTCGGCAAAGACTGGCCCACCTACTGTGGCCCGGCCACCCACCAGAAGCCGGAGAACCTGCAACTGCAATTGGAGCGGGGCAAGGCCCCGACGCTGGAGACCTTCATCGCGGCCTTCGAGGCGTATCTGGCGACATTCCACGGGGCGATCCACACCGGCCAGGCGATGGAGGGGCGGTCGCCCGATCAGGTCTTCGCCGCCGAATGGCGCGATCACTCGAAGGTGACGGCGAGCGAGGAAATGCTCTGGTGGTTCACGCTGAAACAGACCAAGCCCGTCAAATGCGGGCAGAACGGCGTGACCTACAACGGCATTCGTTACGGGGCCACCAACGCATTCCTCATGCAGCACAAGGGGACGGAGGTCATCCTGCGGGTGGATCCGGGCCGGGTGAATGAAGTGATTGTGTGCGAGCTGTCGGGCAAGCCGATCTGCGTGGCGCAGTCCAATCAACGGCTCGCGGTGAACGCCACCAACGAAGAGGTGAAGGCGGCGCAACGGGAACTGGGCGGGGACCGCAAACGCGTCAAGGCCTACCACCAGTCGCGGCCCCGCATGGCGATGGACCTGGTGGACCGGACCCTCGTCGCCCGCGCCGCCGAGAACGCCAAACGCGCGGCGGAGAATCCCCAACCGGCGCCCGAGCCGCCGACGATCAAGCCGGTTCGAAGCCCGTTTGAATCGGATATTTCCAAGCTTCGAAACGATTTTGAACAGGAGAACCTGAAGATCGCCGTCGGGGCGGAACATATGAGTTTTGACGAGCTTGGCCAGAAATTTCGTCCGGGGGCGCCGACGGAAGGCCGCTCCGGATTGCTCAAGTTGGCCGACAGTTTCAGGCCCACTGAAGAATAGGAACGACCATGTCTAACAACCCGCGCGACAGCATGGATCGTCTCATGGATGAGACGCGGATCACAGGAGCCACACGGATGATCGCTGAAGGAACACCGGCCACGGCCGTCACGGAAGATACCGCCAAACAAGTCATCATCAATGTAAGGGAATATCAGGATCGCTCCGGCCGCACCTATAAAGCCATCGCACGCGACATCGGTGTGAACCCCACCACGCTCAGCAGTGTCCTCGGCATGAGCTATGGCGGGGACTGGCAGACGATCATTCTGGATCTGGACCGGTGGCTGGAGGCCCAGGCGAAACGTGAAAGCGCGCCGAAGACCTCCAGCTTCGTGAAAACAAACGTCTTCCGGGAGATTGAGACGATCGCCAACATGGCCGTGTCCGGCAATATGATCGGGCTGATCGTGGGGGACAGTGGCATCGGCAAGTCGCTGGCGTTCGCGGCGATCGCCGAGGCGATGCCGGGAAGCGTGATGGTGACACTCGACAGCGCCCACAACACACCCGTGGGCATGCTCACGCTGATCGCCAAGGCGATGCAGTTGCGGACCGACTACTACAAAACCGAGACGCCCCTTTTCGAGCGCATCCGCGACGTGCTGATGGGCACCTCGCGCCTGCTCATCATCGACGAGATTCACAGCGTACTGGAGCGCAACCCGCCGCGCGCCCTGACGACGCTCCGGTACCTGCACGATGCCACCGGCGCGCCGCAACTGTGGGGGTCAACCGTCGACATGATCGGCCAGCTGCGCAAGTCCGCCCAGAACGGCCGGCAGCCTCTGGAGCAGATCATCCGGCGGATTTCGATCCGGCATGATCTGATGGACCGGGCCGATGGCGCGGATGGCGGCGGAGACGGGGAGACACTTTTCTCCCTGGAAGAAATCCGTGCCATGTACGGCAAGAACAAAATGCGTCTCTCGCCCGATGCGGCGCGATTCCTGATGTTGCTGGCCAACGTGCCTAAGAACGGACACCTGGGTGCGTGCTCGGCGGTGGTGAAGCTGGCCGTTCGCGCGAACAG
This sequence comes from Phycisphaerales bacterium, assembly GCA_025361735.1. GTDB lineage: Bacteria > Planctomycetota > Phycisphaerae > Tepidisphaerales > Tepidisphaeraceae > JANYKD01. The sequence continues at coordinate 467 of JANYKD010000281.1, read as the reverse complement.
CGGCGAGACCGTGCTGACGATGGACATGCTGAAACACATGATGCGTTACACCGAATTCCGTGGGGCGTACCGACTCATCGCGGCGAAGATGGAGCAGGGAACGGGATCGCTGAAATTGAAAATAGTGTGAACCATGGCGAAGAAAAAGAAAAAACCCGGGGCGATGAATGAATGGATCGAGTGGATTCCGGTGACGCGGGAAATGCCGGATGACGACACGCTCGTGATGATGGCCGATCGCGGCTGCGACCAACCCGTGTGGATGGGATGGCATGCCGAGGATGCCTGGTGGTTTGTCGGCGGTGCCGATGAAAACGATCCCGACGTGACGCACTGGGCGCACCTTCCCAAAGGCCCGGACACCGCGTTTTGATTCACCACTGACAACCATGCCAACCCCTCTTCAAATCAAACTGATTCACGTCGCCGCCCGCGAGGCCGGGTTGGGCGGGGCGGCAAACCGGGAG
>JANYKD010000198.1 GCA_025361735.1 Phycisphaerales bacterium | reverse complement strand
GGGGCGCGAGTTTCTGTCGTCGGGGTTCTACACGAACAAACACAGTAGCCCCCCTGCCGCCACATTGGGCATGCACAGAATCGCCCCGAACGCCTTCAGGTATCCGACCACCCAGAACGGCATGCCCGCGCCAAAGTCGCCACGCAGCAGGCCATGTCCGTGAACCGCCGGCGTCAGCACGTTCCCATACCGCAATGACGCCAGGTAGATCAGCGAACTGACCACCGCAAACGGCAAGCTCAGGATGGGCAGCTTGAAATAGACCGTCAACACATTGGCGATCAGCGTCGTCGCCACGAACGCCAGCACCCCCGCCATCACCACCAGCAGCGCCACCAGCGGCGTGATCCTGAACATATACCCCGTGGCCAGCCCGACCAGCAACGGGTTGTACGTGTAGAACCCCGACGACAGAAACTCGCGCCCCATGCGGATCAGCCGCGCAAATCCATACGCCCCCACTACCGACAGCATCCCGCCCAACGCCACGTTCGGTTCGATCAGCATCACCAGGAAAATGGCCACCCCCAGCACGCGGCTCTGGAGAAAGAAGATCTCCGCGTAACTGTGAAAAACAGCCTGAAGGGGTGATCTCATCATCGGCTCTTCACCGCAAATCGCTCGGGCAGTTTCTCGCGACGCACGATATCGCTCAGATCCTCCGCTTCACGAATCACGTCCACCGTGCCATCCTCGCCGACCATGACCACGTTGGGCCGGTACTGGATAAACTGCATCCACTGCGTGTTGTTGTATGCCCCGGCCGGCGAGATCACCAGCCGCGTCCCACGCGTCAGCGGCGGCAGCAGCGTCCCCTCATCGATCGCGTCGATGTTCATGCAGAGGGGCCCGTAAATCACGCAGTTCTCGTTCACACCCGCCACCTCGCGGTCCAACTCGATGTTGTGCTTGTACCAGAACGAGGTGAACAGCAGATTAACGCCCGCATCCGCGATATACGCTCGCGTGCCGTCCACCAGCCGCTTCGATGCGACGATGCTCGTAATCAGATATCCCGCCGCATCGACGAGCGCCCGCCCGGACTCGATCACCAGTTTGGGGAAGTCCCCCGGCCGCAGGCTTCGCGACAGCGCCTGCCCAATCTGCTCCGCCATGTCGTCGATGTCCGGCACCGCGATGTCCGGCGGAAGATACGTCCCCTTTAAACAGTTCCGCGAGGGAAACCCGCCGCCAATGTCGATGTATTCTATCGAAAACCCGAACGCCTTCTCCACCTCGTACCCAAAGGCCACCATCTTCTCCACCTGCTTCACGTATGCCGACGGCTCCAGGATGAACGTCCCGATGTGGCAGTGCAGCCCGTTGAGCACCAGCCGCTTGCCGTTGGCGATCCGCTTGATCGCATCCATCGCCTGGCCCGTCTCCAGGTTGAACCCGAAGCGCGACCATTGCGGATAGATTCCCGCATCGAGATTCAGCCGGATCCCCACGCGAATCTGCCGGTTCAGCGCCCGCGAGATCTTCTCGAGGTCATACACCTCGTCCATGTTGTCCACGTTGATCGTCGCCCCTTCGGCCACCGCCCGCTCCAGCGCCGCCAGGGGCTTGTACGGCCCGTTGAAGATGATCTTCTCACCCGGCACGCCCAACGCCCGCGCCTTTTCATACTCCATCTGCGATACCACCTCGGCCACAGCGCCCTCCTGGTGCATCAGGGCGCAGATCGTGCTCAGGTAGTTCGTCTTGTACGACCAGCCGAACACCACGTTCGGATACCGCGTCGAAAATGCGCTGTGCATCTGCCGGTACTTCCGCCGCAAGCTCTTCTCCGAATACACAAACAGCGGCGACCCGTACTCGGCCACCAGATCGTCGATCGAAACCTTGTCGATCTCCTTTCGCACCTTCCGCGCATACGCCGGATTCCGGCCGAATTTGTTCATCAGCCCGCTCTGCAGCTTGTTCATGACCGGCTTCTCATACGGCTTCTTCATGGGTTCTCTCCCTGGGTCACGATTTTCTGAAATGCGGTCATCTCGGTGACGAGTTCGTAACTGTAGCGCACAAACAGCTTGCCGGCCTGATATTCCGGCACCGGGATCGCCGGCATCTTCATCATGCGCCGTACGAGCTGCGACGGTAGATTCACACCCACGCCTGTTGCCAGGTACGACCACGCCGGAAACCGCGGGTTGATTTCAATGAGATACACGTCGTCCCCGCTGACAATGCACTCCAGTTCAAACGGCCCGCGCCAGCGAAAGCTCCGCACGAACTGCTCGGCCGCCCGCAGCATCGGCTCGTTCCGCATGGTCACGCCCGTCCAGATCTTTCCCTGCGCCGTGATCCACAACTTCTTCACCCCCACCAGTCCCAGCGAGTTGCCCTCGCCATCACCCAATCCGACAACATTAAGTTCATCTCCAGAGACAACCTGTTGCACAATGACCGGATACCCCCACTCGGCCACCATCTGGTGGTAATACCCGATCGCCTCCGCCTGCGTATGCGCCCGGTGCGCCTTGTAGAACGCCCCCTTGACCATCACCGGCAGCCCGATCTTCTCGATCGCCTTGATCAGCGTGTCCAGCCCCGTCACCACTTCCGTCTGCGGCAGCTCCAGCCCCGTCGCCACCGCCACATCCTCCAGCCTGTCCTTGCCGCGCAACCGGAACTGCTCCATGCTCGGCAGGAACGTGGCGATCCCGTGCCCCGCCAGGACCTCGGCCGACTTGATGTACAGCGGCAACTCCGCATCGAGATTCGGAATCACGCAATCAAGCCCGCGTTTCTCTTTTATATAGAGCAGCCGCTCGATGTACGCCTCACCGCCGCCGTTGGGATACGGCATCAGATACGAGCCGTCCACGATCCAGTCCATATAGATCCCCGGCTCCATCGCGTCGTAAGCCAGGCCGACAATTTCCACGTCCAGCCCGGAATCTTCCCGCAGGCTCCGCGCCACGCCGATCCCCGGCCCCGGATTGTCCACCGCGTTGATCCCCGACACACCCACAACAACCTTGGCCATGGCCACACCTCACGCCAGTTCGAGGGCCTTCAATCGCTGCTTGAAATCCGCCACGTCATTCTTCGCGTCCGTCATGCTGACCTCATATTCCTCCGCCAGCAGCCGCGCAATCTCATCCTCGCTCTTGCCTTCCCTGAGTCCCTTCAGAATCACCAGCGCGATCTGACTCGCGTGGAAACTGTTCCCCGTGTTCGGATCAAACACAAACCCCTCATCGTTGACCGCCAGACTCGTTATCCTGCTCATGCTCTCTCCTGCTGAACCGGGGCACCACAGCAACCTGCCGCGATCAGTGCGAGAAGTGTAAGCGAGGTTTAGTGTAATCCAGCGAAGCGGGCGAGGCACAGCCAATGCCACCAAATTCATCCGGTCAGACGCGTCACCCGCAAAAAACGTCACGCCTCGCCACCCTTGAACTCTTGAACCTTTGAACCATTGAACCGCATTTCCCCGCCATCGCTTTTCCCCCGATTTTCGACTATAATCCAACCTCGCCGTGGCCAGACGCCTGATACCTAACCCCACGCGAACGTAAGGCAAGGATCGCTATGTCGGAAATTACCGGCCAACCCGAACCCGCACCCGCGGAACGCATCGAAGATTTGCGGATCGAACGTGAGCTCCAGGATTCCTATCTCACCTACGCCATGAGCACCATCATGGACCGGGCCCTGCCCGATGTCCGTGACGGCCTCAAGCCATCCCAGCGACGCATCCTGGTCGCGATGAACGACCTCAACCTCCTGCCCGGCCGCAAGCATATCAAGTGCGCCAAGATCTCCGGCGACACCTCCGGTAACTACCACCCCCACGGCGACATGGTCATTTACCCGACCATGGTCCGCCTCGCCCAGGACTGGACTCTGCGTTATCCGCTCATCGACGGTCAGGGCAACTTCGGCTCCTCCGACGGCGACCCACCGGCCGCCATGCGTTACACCGAAGCTCGCATGGCTTCGCCCACCGTTGAGTTGATGGCCGACCTCAAGCTCGACACCGTCGACTTCCAGCCCAACTACGACGAACGCCCGGGCATGGACGAACCCACCGTCCTGCCGGCCAAGTTCCCCAACCTTCTGGTCAACGGCTCCACCGGCATCGCCGTCGGCATGGCCTGCAATCTGCTGCCGCACAACCTCCGCGAAATCTGCGACGCCATCGTCAAGACCATCGACAACCCCGACATCTCCCTGCCCGACCTGCTGGCCATCGTTCCCGGGCCCGACTTCCCGACCGGCGGCATCATCTGCGGCCGCGAGGGCATCGTCGAAGGCTACAAGACCGGCCGCGGCCGGCTCACGCTCCGCGCCAAGATGCACGTCGAGCAGCCCAAGTCCGGCGGCAAGGGCATCATCGTCATCGACGAAATGCCCTACGGCGTCATCCGCAAGTCCATCGTCGAATCCGTCGCCGAATGCGTCAAGAACGGCGTCATCACCGACGTCTCCGACATCAACGACCACTCCGGCCGCGAACACAAGGTCCGCATCGTCATCGACCTCAAGCGCGACGCCGACCCCGACATCGTCATCAACCAGCTTTACAAGCACACGCCCTGCCAGATCACCGTCTCCATGATCAACATCGCCCTGGTCAACCGCCAGCCGCGGACCATGGGCCTCAAGGAGATGATCCAGCACTTCATCGACCACCGCAAAGTGGTCATCACCCGCCGCACCCGGTTCCTGCTCAAAAAAGCCCAGCAACGCGGCCATATTCTCGAAGGCCTGATCTTCGCCGTCTGCGACATCGAAGAAGTCATCCGCCTCATCCGCTCCAGCAAGACCCGCGACGAAGCCATCGAAAAGCTCAAGGTGCGGGCCTTCCGCATCGCCGTCGACCATCCGTATTCCAAGCAGATTCCCCAGGTCCTGCTCGACAAGTGCGCGGACAAACCCGTGCTGCTGACCCAAGTCCAGGCCGAGGCCATCGGCCGCCTGCAGCTCATCCAGCTCGTCGGCCTGGAAATCGAGAAGCTCGTCAGCGAATACAGCGCCGTCGCCGAGGAGATCGAAGGCTACGAAGCCCTGCTCCGCGACGAAGCCCTGATCATGGACATCATCCGCGAAGACACCTTCGAGATGAAGGAAAAATTCGGCGACGACCGCCGCACGGAAATCTCCGGCAATGCCCTGGACCTCAACCTGGAAGACCTGATCACACCCGAGGATGTCGTCGTCACCGTGTCGCACCTCGGCTACGTCAAGCGCCTGCCGGTGGACACCTACCGCACGCAGGGCCGCGGCGGCCGCGGTATCAAGGGCGCCGAATCGCGCGAAGGCGATTTCGTCGAGCGCCTGTTCGTCGCCAACACGCACGACAACCTGCTCTTCTTCACGAATCTCGGCCGCGTCTACAGCCGCCGTGTGTTTGAAATCCCCGAGATGTCCCGCACCAGTCTCGGCCGGGCGCTGGCCAACATCTTCGAGATGCAGGAGAAGGAAAAGATCACCAACGTGCTGGCCGTGAAGGACTTCAACCGCGAGGAAGAGTTCCTCATGTTCGCCACCGCCCGGGGCACGGTGAAGAAGACCGCCCTGAGCGCCTACGCCAACATCCGCACCACGGGCATCATCGCCATCAGCATTGACGAGGGTGACAGCCTCATCGGCGTCGAGATCACCACCGGCCACGACCACGTCATGCTCGGCACGAAATCGGGCCTGGCCATCCGCTTCGAGGAATCCGACGTCCGCGCCATGGGCCGCCAGGCCGGCGGTGTCACTGGCGCCCGCTTCAAGCGCGAGAACGACGAGGTCGTCTCCATGCTGGTCATTCCCCGCGGCGAGAATACCAGCACGCTGGTCCTGACCGCGTGCGTCAATGGTTTCGGCAAGCGCACGCCGCTCGAGGAATACCCCGTGAAAGGCCGCGGCACGCGGGGTGTCATCAACATCGACGCCAACGAGCGCAACGGCGACGTGGTCGGCATGATCCTCATCGTCGAAAGCGACGAGGCCATGCTCATCACCGCCCAGGGCATTCTCATCCGCACCCGCTGCTCCGAAGTCCGCGCCACCGGCCGCGGCGCCTCCGGCGTGCGGCTCATCCGTCTGGACGAAGGCGACAAACTCGTCGCCGTCGCCCGCATCGCCCCCGAAGACCCCGACAAACTGGCCGAAGGCGCCCAGCCAACCCCGGCCGACCCCAACAACCCCGTCGAGCCGACCGACGCGACCACGGCCTCCGCATCCGACCCCGACGCAACCCCCGAGCCGCCGCCCGACGCCGAACCGGATCTGCCCAAGGCCGAGTAGTTCGCATGGTAGCCATCCGTAGCCCCGTAGGGGCGATACATGTTAGCCCATGGCGCAAGCCATGGGTGTCAATAGTCGTAGTCATCCCCAGCCCCGTAGGGGCGACACAAATTCCGCCGTTGGTGACACATGACTCAACCCAACCAACGCCCGCCCATGATTCCACTGGCGTATGAGTCTCCCGAGCCGCGCCCGGCCGGGTCATGGGGCATCTGGGTCGCCTATTTCCTGCTCTGGCCGGCCGTGGCCCTCATACTCACGGTCTCCTGCCTGTTCATCGTGCCCAAGTTCACGGCGATGTTCCTGGATTTCAAGGTCCAATTGCCCGACGCGACCAGGCTGCTCATCGGTTTCTCCCGCTGGTTCCAGCACTACGGCTGGGCCATCGTCTGGCTGATGTCCTTCGGCATCGCCTTCGCCATGTCCGCCGCCACCTGGCGATCCAAAACCCCCTGGCGCACTTTCCGCATCACGCACCGTCTCCTCTGGGTCCTGCTCGCCCTGCTCATCGCCTTCGGCGTCTGGGCCTTGTACGCCCCCATGCTCAACCTGGTCACGACCATTTCCGGGAAGTAGCGAGCTCGCACCCGGCCCAAATGCATGGGCCTGCGGCCCGACATCAATATCGACAACACAGCCGAATTGCTCGACCCACTCGACGCCGAGGCGCGCGCTCAGCGATTTCCGCGTCTCAAATTGAAGAACCCCTTGGCCTGACCCTCGTCCGGGCCCGGCGGGCCATCCCCAGCGCACATCGCATGACATCCAGACCACATCGTGGCATGGGCGTCCCGCCCATGCTCCGCGGTACGCCGCGAATCCTCTGGCCATCAATCCCGCAGGTCAAACATGTGAAATACCTGAATTGCCGCCAAAAGGCGCAGAAGGCACAAGAAGAAGAACGGGATCGCGACATCGCCCGACCAATTAACCGACACTAATTCTCTTGTGCTTCTTGAGCCTTCTTGCGGCCATTGTTATTCTCCTCAACCCAAGACATCCCCGAACGCACACACTTGCCATGCGCCTGGCATCATCATTCAGCCTTCAGTTCAATCCGAATGCACGGTCTATCCTGACCCTGGCACGGGCGTCGAGCATGAAAGCCGCGAGAGCCTGTCATGTGCGTATCATCGCCCCCGAAAGGCCGTGCCGCAAGAAGCAGGTGAGTTCAAGAATGGCGCAATCATTGATTGACCACGACGGGCCACGAAGAGTCTTTCCCAAGCAGCGCGGAGAGACGACAACCTCACGCCAAGGCGCCAAGCCGCGAAGAACCCGGCATTCTTGGCGACTTGGCGACTTGGCGGCTTTGCGTGAGATCTCAATGGCGATGTTCCCGGCTCCGGAAGACGTTGGCATCACAGAGGCCCCAGAGACCAACTCGTCCGACGAGCCATTCCGCCGTATTCCCTGCGTCTCCGCGCCTCTGCGCGAGATTCTTCCGCGGTTACCAGGAACATCTCTGTGACACGAACCTTTCGTTTCTTCTCAAGCCGCGATGATTTCGGTCCGCAGATTTCGCAGATTAGCGCGGATTATGAAGGACCCGTATGGAATCTGCGTGAATCTGCGAAATCTGCGGATGCATCGTATTCTTGCGGCCAACCGCGCTGGGCTCTCTGTGTTTCACATCTGTCGCCAGGCTTGCACTCATTTGATGGCTTCAACCCGCTTCATCCGCAGTGCCACGGACCCCGCAAACTCGGGCAGGGCGATGCGGATGTGGCCATCGCGGACGCTCACCGGGCTCGCGCCCGTGGGCTTGCCGGTCGCCGGGTCGATGAACTCTGCCTGCCAGGTGCCG
>JANYKD010000249.1 GCA_025361735.1 Phycisphaerales bacterium | reverse complement strand
GCATCTGCGAGTGGTCCTTGCCGCAGTAGGCCGCGCAGTAGAGATCGAAATCGCCCAGTTCGGTCGCCTGCACCCAGGTGCGGTTGAATCGCCCGGGCACGGCGTCCTTCTTGATGCGGAAGGCGGGAATGAACAGGCTGTGGATCACGTCCTCGGAACTGAGGATCAACCGCACGGGCTTGTTGATGGGGATGTAGAGGTCCTTGTCGCGGGCGCCGTTGGGGTAGTTGAACGTCCAACTCCAGCTTCTGGCGGTGACGTTGACCTCCATCGCGTTGGGCGGCTCGACCGCCATGTAGAGGTATCCCTTGATCCCGTAGTAGAACATGATGAGGACGAGAATGGTGGGGATGACCGTCCAAATGATTTCCAGCGGGGTGTTGTGGCCGCCGGCCGTGTCGCGTTTCACGCCGGGCTTGTGGCGATACTTGATGACGAATGCGATCATCAAGATGGACACGAGCAGGAAGAAGAACATGCAGACCCAGAAGATGAACGCGAAAATCCAGTCGGTGCGGCCGCTGATCGTGGACGCCTCCTGCGGCATCCACGCGACGGCAAGGAGATTGGACGGAATGGAAGAGCCCATAGTATTGTCTTAATTCAGGTGGCCTGTGCGTTCAACTTATGCTGCCGGCGTCGTTCCCAGCGGAAAAACATGAATATGACCGTACTCAGCGTCGCCACCGTGACCAGCGACGCCGCCTGCAGGAGGCGGGTGGCCATCACGGCGTACTTGCCTTGTTTTCCATCGTACTGGAAGCAGGTGAGGATGAAGCGGTCGGTGGACGACCCGACCTTGCCGTCGGCGCTTTCCACAAGGCTCAGCCGCAGTGTCGTCGGGTCATAGGTCACGCCATAGAGATACCGCGTCAACTTGCCCTCTGGCGAAAGCACGGCCAACACGGCCGGGTGCGCGAACTGCTGTGCAGACTCGACCCACTGGTACTGGAATCCGACGGCTTCCGTCAGGCGACGGATGTCCTTTTCCGTTCCGGTGAGCAGGTGCAGTGCCTTGTCGGCGCCGGGTTGGTTCCAGACGCGGACGATGGACGCCTTCTTCTCCGCGGCCAGTGCGGGTTTCTCTCGCGGATCGATGCTGATGTAGAGCACCTCAACCTCGTCGCCGGGCTTGAGGGTGAGTTGCCGGAGCGAATTGGCCATGCCCTCCGACACCAGCGTACAGAGCATCGGGCAGCCGTAGTAGCCGAGTTGCAGTATCACCGGGCGCTTGCCCGTAAAGTAGTCGCCAAGCTTCACCGATTTACCGGCGTCATCGACAAAGGGCAGATCCAGCGGGATGGTCTGGCCGAGTTTCTCGACGACGGTGACCAGCGGAGTCGCCGGGCCCGGAGGCGGCTCGGTGGAGAACTCGGCGAACGCCGGCGCTGTTGCCAAGAGAATCACGGAGGCAAGCAGAACGAGAAGAACATGTCGAAGCACGAGGTTCATCGGTATCTATTTCCCCGCCGGAAAGACAATATTTCCCTGGTTCCGCACGACGGCTTTCATGGCCTCCTTGATCGGCATCCCTGACGGCTTGGTGGTAGCTCCCATGGTTCCTGCGGGTCCATTCAGCCGTGTCCGCTGATCCTTAAGCAGGTCGTTCAACGTGGCGTTTTGGGACTCATCCCATTTGGCGGTCACCTCGCCCTCCTCTTCATACATCGCGAACGCGTGGGCGCCGATGAACACCACTAACAGGAACAACGACGATGCGATGACCACTGTGAAGATGGCGACGAGGTTCAGGTCGGTTTTTTCATGCGCCATGGCGTCACCTCCTCAAATGTTCTCGAAGGCCAGCGCCTCGTCCAGTCTTGGGTCAGCGAGCGGACGAATTGCCGCGCGGCCGGCGACGTAGAGCCAGGCCGCAATGAATATCCCGCCCACACCAATGAGCACCGTCAGATCAATAATAGCCGGGCGGAAAGTTGTCGATGCATGCGGAACTGATTCCGGCATTACGACCCAGTACGTCTCCAGATAGTGAAACACCAGAATCCACACGGCCCAGAACGCCATGGCCGGGCGGCAGCGCTTCATATGGCGCGAGAGCAACGCCGCGAAAGGAATCAGCAGGTGTCCGAGCAGAACGATACCGGCGAGGCACGTCCAGCCGTTGATCACGTAGCCCCATTTGGACACGTCAATAATGGCCGATGTCGCTCCGCGCCGGGCGAACCAGGGCGTGGTTTCGGGGATGCTGGCGTACCAGAGAAGCATGTACTGGCTGAAGGCGATGTAGCCCCAGAAGAAAATGAAGCCGAAGAGATATTTGCCCAAGTCGTGGTAGTGCTCGATGTTGATCGAACGCTTGAGCAAGCCCTGCCGCTGCAGGATCAGGCACAAGAGGATCTGCGTGGCGAAGAACGCCACGACGCCGCCGGCGAAATAATAGATACCGAAGATCGTGCTGTACCAATGCGGGTCGAGCGACATCAGCAGGTCGAACGCGGCGGCAGTCAGCGTCAGGCCATAGAGCACGAGCGACGGCGCGGACACGAGTCGCAATCGGTGCGTGATGGCCGGATCGCCGCAGGCATCCTGGCGGACCGACGCCCGCCAGAAATACAGGGCCATCGCCGACCAGACGACGAAGTAGAAGATCACGCGAGCGGTGAAGAACGTGGGATTGAGCCAGGCGCGTTTCTTGAGGGTCAGTTCATCGAGCACCCTGGGTCCGTGTGGCTCGGCTCGCGCGGCGTCGGCGGAGTGCGTGCCCGGGGATTCCGCCGGTGAGAACGCCGGCGGCACTGAGTGCGTTCCGTGCTCCGCCTTCATGGCCGCGTGATCGGGCAGCGGCAGGGCCCAGCGGTAGAGGTCGCCCTTCTGGCTCAGCACGGAGATGAGGATGGGCAGGGACAGCACGCCGAGGACGGGCAGGGTCATCATCAGCGCCTCGGCCACGCGACGAACCGTGACGCTCCAGCCGGCCGCAACGAGGTGCTGGATGAGCACGAAGAACAGCGCCCCCAGCGCGATGGCCAGGGCGCTGGCCCACGCCGTCAGCCAGGCGAAATAGAAGCGGCCGATGCCAACGTGGGGCGACATCGCCAGCACGACGCTGACGAGAATGCCCGCCAGTCCGACGACCGCGAAGACGCCCATGGCGCCTCTGGCCCGGGAACCCAGATGGGTCTCTTCGGTAATGCTTGCGGATGTCTGTTCGTGTCCAGCCAAAGTGGTCTCTCCAAAGTCTGTCAGTGAGCCTTGTTGTCCTGGGGTACGAGGTTCTCGGGGGCGTTCTGGCTTAGCTGAAGGGCACGGACGTATGCCACAATCGCCCAGCGGTCGGCCGCCGGAATCTGCCCGCCGTAGGCCGGCATGTTGCGGATGCCGACGGAAATCGTGTTGTAGATGTGCCCGACCGACCGGCCGCGCACCGTCGCGTCGTGCAGGCTCGAGGGCGGCGTCCAGGTCCCCTGCTTCAGTTCCTTGGCCCGCGCATTCACGGGGCCGTTGCCATACCCGTCCAGGCCGTGGCACGCGGCGCAGTAGATGCCGAAACGCTCCTGCCCGCGCTTGAGCAGGGCGTCGGTCACGTTTACGCGTGGCGGGAATTTGTCAAAGAAGCTCACCTCGGTCTTGCCGTTGGAGACGGTCGCCGTCCAGCCGCGGAAGTAGTGGTCGTCATCGTCGAGCATTCCGTGGGGAACGGTTCCTTCAACCCGCGGCCGCATGGCCCGGCCGTCTTTGAACAGTTCGGTCGCCTGTTGCTCGCGATATTTCGGCTGGGCGTACATGTCCTGCATGAACATCACGGCCGGCTCGTTGCTGTGAACCACGCGGCCTCTGGCGATGAGCACCAGCGGAAGCCACGAAGCGACCGCGGCGACAATGGCAATGCCGACCAGCCAGAACGGCAGCCGGCCCAGCCGTGGAGGTTTCACGGCGGTGGTCGGGGGAAGATTGCTCTGGGTCGTCTGGCTCATTGCTGTCAATCCTCCACGACGTCAACTGCGTCGGCGCCAAGCTGCCGTAAGAGTTGCGATGTCGACGCCTGCTGGAACTTCGGATCGGTGGCGTCAATTGCCAGGAAGAACCGGTCGCTGGTCACGCGGCGGAAACGCTCGATCTTGAACATCGGGTTATAGAGCATCGGCAGCCGGTTCAGCAGCAGCATGCCAAACACCGCGGTGTACGACGCGCACAAGACGGTACATTCGAAAATGATGGGGATGAACGCCGGCAGGCTGAAGAACGGCTTGCCGCTGACCATGAACTGATAGTCGTGGGCGTTCATCCACCACTGCATGCCCAACGCGCCGCCCAGCCCCGCCAGGCCGGCCAACATGACCAGCCAGGGCAGGATCGTCGGCCGGATGCCCATGGCCGCGTCGATGCCGTGGATCGGGAACGGGCTGTGAACGTCGAACCGCGTGTAACCGGCCTTGTGGATCTCGCGGGCGGCGTGGATGATCGAGTCCACGTTTGTGAACTCAGCGAGAACGGCGACGACTTTCGTCGTTTCTCCGGCAGCCTGAATATTTTCAGCAGCGATGCTCATGGTCTTACCTCAGGCTGGCTCGCCTCCGCGTGAACGCCTGGATGCATGGTGTTCGTCGGGCCAGTAGTCGCTCTTTTTCGAATCGCCGCCTTCACCGTGAGCGTGCGCCTCGGGCATGACGGTCTTGACCTCCGCCATCGCCACCACCGGCAGGAACCGGCAGAAAAGCAGGAAACAGGTGAAGAACAACCCGAAGCTTCCGATCAGCGTGGCGATGTCCACCCACGTCGGCCAGTACGGCCACCAACTGCCCGGGATGAAGTCGCGCGCCAACGAAGTCACGATGATGACGAAGCGCTCGAACCACATGCCGATGTTCACGCACATGGCAACGCACATGACTACGACGAGATTGTTCCGACAGACCTTGAACCAGAACGCCTGCGGGGCCACCACATTGCAGAGCACCATCACCCAGTAGGCCCAGGCGTAGTTGCCGAAGACCCGGTTCTTGAAGAGTTCCTGCTCCCAGTGCGATCCGCTGTACCAGGCCGTGAAGAACTCCGTCGCGTAGGCGTAGCTCACGACCACGCCCATGGCGAGCAGGATCTTGCACATGTTGTCGATGTGCCGCAGCGTGATGATGTCCTTGAGGCCAAGAAATGCCCTGGCCGGGATCGCCAGCGTCAGCACCATGGCGAACCCGCCAAAGACGGCGCCGGCGACGAAATAGGGCGGGAAGATCGTGGTGTGCCAGCCGGGCAATTGTGCGGTCGCAAAGTCGAAGGACACCACTGAGTGGACAGACAGGACCAGCGGCGTACACAGCGCCGACAGAATGAGGTAGGCCCGCTCGTAGCGATGCCAGTGCCGGCTGCTTCCGGTCCATCCCAGGGAGAGGATGCTGTAGGCGAGATGTCGGATCTTTCCCTTGCTGCGGTCGCGCAGGGTCGCGAAATCCGGGACCATGCCCACGTACCAGAAAAACAGCGAGACGCTGGCATAGGTGCTCACGGCAAACACGTCCCACAGCAGCGGGGAGCGGAACTGCGGCCACATGGACATCTGATTGGGTAGCGGAAAGAGAAAGTACGCCCGCCACTGCCGGCCGATGTGAATCGCGGGGAAAAGCCCGGCGCACATCACGGCGAAGATCGTCATGGCTTCCGCGAAACGGTTGATACTGGTCCGCCAATTCTGCCGGAACAGGAAGAGGATGGCCGAGATCAGCGTGCCCGCATGGCCGATGCCCACCCAGAACACGAAGTTCACGATGTCAAAACCCCAGCCCACCGGAGTCTGGTTGCCCCAGACGCCGATTCCGGTCAGCACAAGGTACATCACCAGCAGGCCCAGCACGCTGAGCATCGACAGCGAGATGGCGAAGGCGATCTTCCACCCGGTCGTGGTGGGCCGCTCGGCGACATTGCAGACGGTCTCCGTGACGCTGGCGAAGTCCTTGCCCCCCAGCACCAGCAGCTGGCGCTCGCGCGGATCGTCGATGGTGTTGTCGTAGGTCGTCATGACTGGTTACCCGTGGCTCTCCTTGTGTTCGCCGCCCGCCGGCGCGGTTGCAGCCGACGCCACGGGGTTCCGCAGCTTCGCCAGATGCTTGGTCCGCGGCCGGACGTTGAGCTCCTCGAGCAACGAATACGCCCGCGTGTTCTCGCGCTGGATCCGTGACACCTGCGACTGGGGATCGTTCAAGTTACCGAAGACGATCGCCTGTGTCGGACAGGCCTGCTGGCACGCCGTCACGATCATTCCATCGGGCACCTGGACGTCCTTACTCGTCTCCTTCTCCTGCATGGCCTGCGCCCGCACCTTGATCTCGGCCCCGTGAATGCGCTGCACGCAGTAGGTGCATTTTTCCATGACGCCGCGCATGCGCACCGTGACGTCGGGGTTGAAAACCATGCGCTTGATCTTGTCGACGCGAGCGGCCTGCTCGGTGTCGGGAAGGTCGAGCCAGGGCATTTCCTGGCCGCCGCGTGGGTCCTTCGAGTGGAAATCAAAATAGTTGAAGCGACGCACCTTGTAGGGACAGTTGTTGGAGCAATACCGCGTGCCGATGCAGCGGTTGTAGACCATCGTATTCAGCCCCTCGCTGTCGTGCATGGTCGCACCGACGGGGCAGACCTGCTCGCAAGGCGCGTTCTCGCAATGCACGCACATCAGCGGCTGGAACACCACCTCGACGGTCGGATCGTCGGCCGCTCCCTTGAAGTAACGGTCGATGCGGATCCAGTTCATTTCGCGGTGGCGGTTGACCTGTTCCTTGCCGACGATGGGGATATTGTTTTCGGCCTGACAGGCCACCGCGCAGGCGTTGCAGCCGATGCACGTCGCCATGTCCACGGTCATGCCCCAGGCGTGCGGGCCGGTATATTTCTTCTGGTCGAAAAGCTGCAGGGCGATGCCCTCGGACATGTCGGCAAATCGCGGGTTCGCCTTGTACTCATTGAGCGAGGCCTCGCGGATGATCGGACCGTTGCCGCCCTTGGGGCCGATGCGGGCATCACGAATTTCCGCGCCGACCGGGTCGATGATGTGATGATTCTGGGTCATGGCCAGCAGGTATGTGCCGGCTGCTTTGCTCACCTGCACGCCGCGCACGGCATCAGCCGCTGCTGACGTCCGCAGGGGATAGGCATTGAACCCCAGGCCGCTGCCGACATGCCCCGCGGCCGTGCGCCCGTATCCAAGCGACAGCCCAACGACACCCACGGGCTGGCCGGGCATGACGTACACCGCAACTTGCAGCGAACCGGTGCCGGCCTTCACCGACACCATGTCACCGGTGGTCACGCCCAACTTGTCGGCATCGACCTTTGCCACCAGCAGCGCGTTGTCCCAACACAACTTCGACAGTGGATCAGGCGTTTCCTGTAGCCAGCCATTGTTCGCAAACCGCCCGTCATGCACACGGGAATCCGGCTCCAACCGCAGGCAGAACCCGCTGTCGCCGGCGGCCGGAGCAAACTCCACACTCTTGAGCTGCGGCGAAACCGTCTTGTATTCAGTCCCCTTGAGCAATCCGGCTTCGAGTATCTTCCTGAATCCCAAGGCTCCATCGGCCGTAGAGACGAATGAACTCTCCCACGTTCGCTTCACCAACGTGTATGATTCCGCCAATTCATCGCCGATGATCGTGGCC
Organism: Phycisphaerales bacterium; assembly: GCA_025361735.1. GTDB lineage: Bacteria > Planctomycetota > Phycisphaerae > Tepidisphaerales > Tepidisphaeraceae > JANYKD01. Next base: position 4,283 of record JANYKD010000249.1, on the reverse strand, counting down.
AGCACTTCCAGGGGCGACTTCCCGCCATAGAGCGGCTCGATCAGCGGCTGTGTCACACTGGCCGTGCCGTCGTAAGCTCGCGCATCGCCCCACGACTCCAAATAGTGCGCCCGCGGCAAATGCCACTTGCACAACTTTGACGTCTCGTCCTCGTAGAGCGACAGATGAATCGTCGTGGCCGCCTTGGCCAGCAGTTTGTCCAAACCAAGGTCGGCCGGCGCGTCGTACGCCGGGTTGCCGCCGAGAATCACCAGCGTGCTGATCTTGCCGGCTTCGATTTCTTTCGCCAACGCCGCAATGGCCGCCAGGTGGCTCGGGCGGTCAAACGATGCATCTTCGTAGTAGACAACGGTCTTGCCGACGGCCCCGATCTTCGCATTGATGGCCGCCGCGAGTGCATGCACCTGTGCCGAAGCCGCCGGCCCGACTGCCGCAACGCCATCTTGCTTGAGATCGGCTGTCGCGGACTCGACAAATTTCGCCTCGGTCGCACTTAGTTTCTCGTCACCGGGAATTCCGGCCACGCCCAACTTCGCCGCCACCGCCCGCGCCATTGCATGAATGCGATCCGGATTGGCCGGCAGCCGTACATCCGCCACCGTGCCCGTCACGCTGAATGTCGATTCCGCGATAAACACGCGGTTCATCTGCCGGTCGGCCTTGTTGTCCGCAGTCCGCCGTCGCGCTGCCCAGTCGGCGGCGTAGCGCGTGTGTGCCGGATGGGTGCCCAGCACATCCGCATCAAAGAGCACGACCGTTGCTGCTTTGTCCAGGTTTAACCGCGACCGCAACGGCGCGCCGAACGCCAGCCGATGGCCTTCGGCCTCGTTGTCGTTTGACACGGCTTCATACTCATACCACTTGGCTCCCGGCATCGCCTTGCTCAGCCGCGCCCGCATGTCGGCCACGCTCGGGCCGCTGGCGGCTTCGCTCAGAATGGCCAGTCCCTCGCCTTTGCCCTTCATGGCGCCGAAGTGCGACTTGGCAAACGCCGTAAAATCTTCCCATTTGGCCGGTTTGCCATCGCGCTTAACCTGGCGGCTGCGCTCGGGATCGTACATCTCCAGCACGCTTGCCTGGGCGAACGCGTCGGCCGCCCCGATCTTCCGGCCGCCGCCAGCTTCGCCGACGAACGACATCGGATGGTCGGGGTTGCCTTCCACCTTGATCGGCCGGCCATCGAAACTCGTGACCAGCAACGGCACACCGACACCGCCCATTTCAAAGATCGTCGCGTAATACTCCGGCATCCCCGGGACACGGTCGCGCGGGTTGCTCGCGTACGGCGCCAGGTATTCCTTGGGTGCGCGCCGGCAGCCACTCAGCGTCACGCCGGCCAATGCCATCGACGCTCCCATGATCTTCAGGAACCGCCGCCGCGAGGTTGTGGCAATGGAATCCGGGTCGTAGCCCGGAAATTCCTTGGCCAGCAGATCCCGAACCTCGGGACTGTCGGCCAGTTGTTCCAGGCTGCGCCAGTATTCGATCCCACTGCTGTGATGCTTTATCTGTGACACGTGTAGCAACTCGTCATGTAAGCGACGTCGTGAATCCCGTACTCCGCCTTTAACTTCCGGCCAATGACCAACTGCTCCTCCGGCGTCTTGGTGTACGCCATGTTCGTTACCTGATCGCGCGGCCGCAGGTGCTGCTCCGGCTCGCGATGACACTCCAGGCACCAGCCCATGCTCAGCGACTGATCCTGAAACACCTCGTCCATGTGATCAACCCGTCCGTGGCAACTCGCACACCCAACGCCATGGCTCACGTGCGCCGAGTGGTTGAAATACACGTAGTCCGGCAACCGGTGGACGCGCACCCACTGCATGGGCAGCCCTGACTTCCAGCTATCCATGATCGGCTTGAGATTCGGGCTATCAGGCTTGATCCCCGTGTGGCAGTTCATGCATACCTGAGTCGGCGGCAGCGCCGCAAATGCCGAGGTCTCGACCGTCGTGTGGCAATAGCGGCAGTCAATCCCCAGCCGCCCCGCATGCACGGCATGGCTGTACGGCACGGGCTGCTGCGGCTGATACCCCACCGCCATGGACTTGGCCGACGCCCCGACCGCAAACAACGCCGGAACATACAGCGCCCCGCCGATGGCCCCAAGAACGATCAGGGGCAGCAGGTAGTTAGCCCAGCGTGGAAAGATAAATTTACCTTGGTCGGCCATAAGTGGAAGTGTGTGAAGGACCTACGGCTCGTAATCAATCAAGCAACCGCACCGTCACGGGAGGTTTATACCGAAGACCGTTCTCAGAAGCTAGTATCTCACCGCGAGCAATCCAATTATAGCCCATGGCCGATTATTGGCCTGTCCACCGCACCGGTCAATCCGCATTTCCGGATGCCTCCCAAAAAGAGGCGACATCAACTGCGCGGCACCGCTGTGGTATTAGGAATCACAGGCCGGGCGATTGTCGCCAGCCCCAATGCGATAGTCATACGCAGAGTATCTACCAGGAGAACACGCATCATGAATCGACGCAACCTCATCAAATCCGCGGCCGTGGCCGGTGCCGGTCTCTTGATCCTCCCCAGCGGCGCCCGCGGCCAGGAAGCCAAAGGCGACAAACTCAACATCGCCATGATCGGAACCTGGGGCCGGGCCGAAGCGCATTTCGGCGTTGTCTCCAAGGAAAATGTCGTCGCCCTCTGCGACGTCAACGAGGAACACCTGGCCGGCGCCGCCAAGCGGTTCCCCAACGCCAAGACATACGCCGACTGGCGAAAGTGCCTCGACCAGAAGGGCCTCGACGCCGTCATGATCTGCACACCCGACCACACCCACGCCTTCATCGCCAACTGGGCCATCAACCGCGGCCTGCACGTCTACTGCGAAAAGCCGCTGGCCAACAGCGTCGAAGAAGCGCGCATCGTCCGGGCCAACTATCTTAAGAACAAGGGCAAGATCGCCACACAGGTCGGCACCCAGCGCCACGAGATCGACAACTTCGCCCGCGTCAAGGAACTCATCCGCGACGGCGCCATCGGCGCCGTCACCGACGCCTACGCCTGGGGCGACCGCCAGATCCGCCGCCCCGGTTATCTCCCCGCCCAGGGCGAACCACCCAAGCATCTCAACTTCGACCTCTGGATCGGCCCCTCGCCCATGCACCCCTACAACCCCGGCTACTTCTCCGGCGGCCCGGGCATGAACTGCCTCTCCTGGAACATGTTCTGGGATTTCGGCTCCGGCCAGGTCGGCGACATGGGCTCGCACACCATGGACCTCGTCTGGAACGCCATCGACGCCGGCCTGCCCACGACGGCCGAAGGCAAGGGTGAACCCTTCAATGCCGACGTCACCCCGGTCGAACTGGAAACCCACTTCGATTTCCCCGCCAACGACTGGCGGCCGCCAGTTCGCGTCGGCTGGTATCAGGGCGGCGCCATGCCCAAGAACCCCAGCAAGTACATCGACCTCAAGAAGATCGATCACGGCGCGCTCTTCAAGGGCGAACAAGGCTTCCTGGTCTGCGATTTCGGCACCCGCGTCGTCTACCCCTACGGCAAGAACGCCGACATGACCTACTACAAGCCGCGCCCCAAGGACCAACTCATTCCCCCGATGGGCAATTTCCAGAGCGAATGGGTCAAGGCCTGCAAGACCAATCTGAAGACGACCTGCAACTTCGAATACGCCGGCAACATGATCGAGATGATGCTGCTGGGCCTGGTCGCCTACCGCGTCGGCAAGAAGATTGACTACAATGGCGCCGCCGGCAAGGTCACCAACAGCGACGAGGCCAACGCCCTGCTCAGCCGCAAGTACCGCGAAGGCTGGACGATCAACGGATAAACAGCGAGATCAACGCAGTTTAACGAATTGAATTGAGTGCCACGGCTTGCCTACTGCACGCCGTGGTTCTCGTTTGTAGACACGTAGCATGAAATGAAGATTAAACACGAAGGTACGAAGCCACGAAGCGGTTTCCGGTGATTGGAATACTTGGATCGCAGGCATATTAATCCGACAAAATAAACCATTGAATTGGCGCCGATTGCGAGTCGATTGCTCACGCCAGATATCGCTTCGTGTCTTCGTGCCTTCGTGTTTCATCTTATTCGTTTGTAGTGAAGCCGCGTGAAGTCTCTCACGGAAACCGCAATCCAGTCACCCACTTCTCCCACTTCATCTTGAACGCCGCCATATCCTTCTCCCCGAGCACTCGCACCAGCGTCTGATATCCCGTCGGGTCGTCCTTCTGCCCGGCCACAAACTCGCGGTGAAACTTCTGCAAGAGCCCGTTCTCCTGCAGGTACATGCACAGATACCG
>JANYKD010000231.1 GCA_025361735.1 Phycisphaerales bacterium | reverse complement strand
ATCGTAAACGGATGCAAGGGTGGAGGCAAGCATTCGTCCCGGTTTTCGTTTGATGGGGTGCGGCGCGTCGTTGTGGTGAAGCCGAAGAAGACCCTCACCCTTCCCTCTCCCGGAGTACCAGGAGAGGGTAAGGAGGCAAGCCCCGCCACAAAGGAGCGCTACACCCGTTTGATGTTTGATCGCGGCACGGCAATTTTTCCGGGAGCGCGGGCGCCCCGCCCACATGAACATGGGCGGCCGAGGACGGCCGCGCTCCCAGGAGCCGTCTCCCGGAATAATTGCCGCGACGTTCAATCATTCCCTGAAATCGCCCGCGAAGCCCCAGGCGTTGATGCCGACGCGGCCGGGGAAATGCTGTCGGGCAATCTGGGCAATTCGCTGGCGATATTCAAGTGTCACCGATGCGGGATCGACGGCGGCCATCGCTTGTGGCAGGGGGGTGCGCTTCGTCCGCGAGCCGTTGCAGGAGCCGTCGCCGTCGATGTAGTGGTCGATGATGACGGCGTCGGCCACCTCGCTCAGGCGGCTGAAGAACCGCTCGGGGTTGTCGATCGGCAGCAGGGGGGCCACGGTGATGGTGACGCGCAGGCCGGCCGATTTCATGGCGGCGGCGGCCGCGAGACGCTTCTCGACGGTGCTGGCCGAACGGGGAAGGCCGGGCAGTTCGTCGCGGTCGGACTCGATGCTGAGTTGCAGTCGAAGTTCGCAGCGGCCGGTCAGTTGCGCGTAGACGTCGACGCAGTCGGCGATGTGGTGCGAGTGCGATTGGACGATCAGCACATCGGGCGGCCGCTCGACCATCGCCTCAAGCACGCGCTGGGTGATGTGCAGTTTCTGTTCCAGCGGTTGGAACGGTTCGGTGGAACTGGAGAGGAAGATACCGAATTTGCCGAATTTGGCCTGAGCCCAGCGGCGCTCACTGGCGTATTCGCGGGCGTAGGCTTCGGCCGCGTTATCGCGGGATTCGACGAACGATCCCCAAGGCTCGCCGTGGGTGACCCACCAGATGTGCTGGGCGTAGCAGCCAACGCCGCAGAGCGAATTCCCGTAAGCGCAGCCGCGATACGGTTGGAGCGAGTGTGAGCAGACGGTTCCCAGGTATCCGCATGTTCGCGTGAGAATCCGGCCGATCTGGGCCTGGGTAATGTTCAATTCGCATCCTTCGCCCACATCATATTCGCTTGATCAGCTTGACGAGCCAGAGCAGGACCACGGCGCCGGCGATCGACGTCAGCAGGGCACCCGGGAGGCCTATGGCCACGAGGCCCAGTTGCCGGAAGATCCAGCCCCCGAGGACGGCCCCGACAATGCCGATGACCAGGTTACCCAGGCAGCCGAAGCCGCGGCCTTTCATCAGCAGTCCGGCGATCCAACCGGCCAGCACGCCGATGATGACAAACCACAACAAGTCCACGTTGTCTCCTTTTTTGTGTCACGCCCGTCTCATGGGTTCGCGCTGGTTCGCTTCTGGCTCACCTTGAATTCGGTGACGTTGACCCACCGTTCCACCTTGGCCGGACCTTGGTAGAACTGAAGACATATCTTAGGCTCGCCTGCCGCGGGGAGGTCGGTTTCGCCGACTTCCTGCCACTCCTTGGAGTCGGGCGTGCGGAACTGGCCGCGAATGCGATTGTCCTTCACGAGTAAACGCAGGGTGACCGTGGAGGAATCCAGGGGCAGGATTTTGATGGTGCGGGTCTTGTCGCCCTGTTCGCGGCCCATGACGATGCGGAGCTTGCCATCGACGAGTTCCTGGCCGCACTTGACCATGTTGCTGTCGTTGTAGTACCAGACGAGGTCGGACTGTTCGTATTGTTCCAGCGGGGTGTTGGTGACGGTCATCGACACGTCGACTTCCCCCTGGGCCGGGTCGGGCGCGGGTCGCACGAGCAGGTTCTTCGCATCGTTGGCGGCTCCCCACATATTGCCCGGCTGGACGCGGACCTCCAGGCCTTTGTCGCTTACGCGCCATGCGGCCGGATCTTCGCGAATCCATGACCATCCCGGCCCGATCTTGCCCTGGAACGTGTCGCGGAAATCCGGCGACGTCGATTCCTTCTCGGCTGCGGCCAGGTTCAGGACTGCGAGCGTCAGGACGATGGATCGAATGTGGGGGAGATTCATGACAGGCCAAGCATAACCAGACGCCCGGGCGGGATAAAGAACAATGCGGTTACCGCTACAAACCCGCGGGCGGGGCAGGTATACTCCCCGGTTTCAGACACGGAGACAGGCGTATGGCACGCATAACCGGATTGCTATTGTTGCTGGCGCTGGCGATGCCGGCATTGGCGGCGGACAAGGCCGAGGCACACCGCGCTCCGGCCGGGGCTCCGAACATTCCCGAGGGAGCGCGCTGGACGATTTGCTGTTTTGCGTTCTCTGGACCGGCCCACATGGAACAGGCCAAGCGGTTCAAGGAGCAGATCGCCCAGCAGACGAAGATGTCCGACTTTTATGTGGTCCACAACGCCGACCATTCGACGCTTTACTACGGCTACTACCGCGAGATCGACCCGAAGATTGACGCCAAGGAGGCCGCTCGCGCCATTGCTGACCGCAAGACGATGGCCGAATTCACCAACGCGGCCAACGGTGAGCGGTTGTTCCGTGGCGTGTTGCTCGTGGCGATGGAAGAGGCGGATCCGATCGCGCCCGCCGAGTGGAAGCTGTCCAACGCACAGGGATATTGGTCGTTGCAGGTGGCGGCTTTTCATGACAACGCGCGTCGCAAGGAGGCGGCGGTCGAGGCGGTGCGCGATTTGCGAAAACAGGGGTATGAGGCATTCTTCTTCCATGGACCCGCCGTGAGTTCGGTGTGCATTGGTGCGTTTCCACAGACGTCCGTGGACGTGGACGACGGACCGAAGAAGTTCAGTCCAGACGCCCCGGTGCTGGTTGCGCCGCCCGATATGGACCTGGTGCAGACCCCAAGCGACCGCCCAATGGTGATCAAGCAGCGGAAGATCAACGTGACCGATCCGGAATTGAAGAAGCTTTGGCAGGCATTCCCGACCCACGCGACGAACTACGAGGAAGGCCGCCAGATCACCAAGCGTGATGGCACCAAGGTAGATAAATTCGAACATTCGTTTCTGGTCGTGATTCCGCACGAAGAAGCCATAGCACAATCGCAGAGACCGGCCATTCCGGCCGCACTTCTGGGGCAGACCGGGGCGGCCGGCGGCGATCCCTCGACGCCCGCGGGCGAGATGCCGTTGATCGTGCCGGCCGGATCGAACCCTCAGCAACCCACACCGCCGCGGATTGCACCGGCGGCCAAGAAGCCTCCGCAGGGTGGCAAGTTGCGCGGGCTGGACGATTTTTGATTGGAAATCTCAGATTTGGAATTTGAAATTTGAGATTTGAAATTACAGATTTGAGATGTCAAATTTGAGATTTCAGATTTCAAATCCCTGATTCAATCTCTCTCCCCGGGAAGGACTTGCCGTGCGGGTCTTCATTGCCACCAAGAATTCCGGAAAGATTCGCGAGTTTCGCGAAATGCTCGGCGGGGACCGGTTCCAGTGGGATGACCTCACGCAGCATCCAGGCTTGGAAGCGCCCGAGGAAACCGGCCGCACTTTTCGCGACAACGCCTGCCTCAAGGCGTCGTTTTATGCCCGGGCGCTGGACGAGTGGGCCGTGGCCGACGACAGCGGGCTGGAGGTCGATGCCCTGGGGTGCCGTCCCGGCGTGCATAGTGCCCGATGGGCCGAAATGCATGGGGAGGGCAGGGGGGATGTGGACAACAATCGGCTGCTTCTGAAACAGATCGCGGAGGTGCCCGACGAGCGGCGGACTGCGCGATTCGTCTGCGTGCTGGCATTGGCCGATCCGTCGGGCAAGATCATTCTGACGGCGCGCGACATAATCGAAGGCCGGATGATCCACGCGGCTCGCGGCGACAACGGCTTCGGGTACGATCCGCTGTTCCTGGTCGACGAATTGGGAAAGACCACCGCCGAACTGCAATCCGGCGAGAAACACCGCATCAGCCATCGCGGCCGGGCCCTTCGCCGGTTGCAGCGACTGATCGAGCTAATTTCAGAGGCAAAATCATGAGCCGGATTCTTCTAGCCATCAGCACCCCGGTTGCCGCCCGTCGCCTGGTCGAACCGATCGGCGATCTCGCCAAACGCCTGGCGGCCGAGGTGCTGGTGGTGCATGTCTGCCGGCCCAGCGCCGGGCAGATTCGCGAGCAGGAACAATCCGGGGGCGAAGAATCGCTGACAATATTGCGCGATGAACTCGCAAAGCGGGAGATCGTGGTCCAGACGCTCCTGCTTTTCAGTGACGACATCTCACGGGCGATCCTGACGACGGCCGCCGAGCGGCAGGCAACCCTCATTGTGCTGGGCCTGACCACCAAGAATGTTTTCGCCAGGCTGCTGGCCGGAAATGTGCCTGTGGAGCTGATTAAGAGCGCCACCGTGCCTGTACTGCTGATTCCGCCGGACTGGACGGGCGCAATTTAGTCGGCGGGGCATCCCTGTGTTGCGGAAGTGCCGCCGGTGTCCTCACTGGCGGTCTTTGGCGACGAGCGTGTCTCGCAGCCTCCGCCGGTGAGGACACCGGCGGCACTTCCGCAACACAGGGATGCCCCGCCGACTAAATTGCGCCCGTCCAGTCCGGCGGAATCAGCAGTACAGGCACGGTGGCGCTCTTAAT
>JANYKD010000230.1 GCA_025361735.1 Phycisphaerales bacterium | reverse complement strand
CCCTCGATGTTCGGGGTGCCGGCTTCGAACTTATAGGGCAGTTCGTTCCAGCTCGTTTTCTCAAAGGTGACGGAGCTGATCATGTCGCCGCCGCCCTGGTAGGGGGGCATGGCGTCGAGCAGTTCGCGCCGGCCGTAGAGAATGCCGATGCCCGTGGGGCCGAAGAGCTTGTGGCCGGACAGGGCGTAGAAATCGCAGCCGATGTCGCGGACATCGGTCGGGTGGTGGGCCACCCACTGGGCGCCGTCGACGATCGTGACGGCCCCGCACTGGCGGGCCAGTCCGACGAGTTGTTTGACGGGGTTGACCGTGCCCAGGGAGTTGGAGCAATGGACCATGGAGACGATCTTCGTCCGGCCGCCCAGCATGCCGGCGAAATCGGCAAGCATCAGCTCGCCGTTGTCGTTGATCGGCACTACGCGCAGGCGCGCGCCGGTCGCCTGGCAGACCATCTGCCAGGGGACGATATTGGAATGGTGCTCCATGGCGGTGATGATGACTTCATCACCGGGCTTGAGAATCGACCGGCCCCAGGAGTGGGCGACGAGGTTGATGCCTTCGGTGGTGCCGCGGGTGTAGATGATCTCGCCGGAATCGCCGGCGTTGAGGAAGCGGCGGACCTTCTCGCGGGCGCCTTCATAGGCATCGGTTGCGCCCTGCGAAAGCTGATAGACGCCGCGGTGGATGTTGGCGTTGAGCGATTCGTAGTAGAGGCGGATGGTCTCGATGACGGAGTTGGGTTTCTGCGTCGTGGCCGCGTTATCGAGGTAGACCAGCGGCTTGCCCTGCATGGTGCCGGAGAGCAGGGGGAAGTCGGCACGGACACGGTGTGCGTCGAAAGTCTTCTGGCTCAAGATGGCGGGAGCTTGCAACATCCAGTGTATTGTAGGGGCGACTGCGGATTAGTCACCTGCGACCGGTTGTGTGGTATAATCACATGCGATGAAAAGCCCCTTTCCTGGTATGGACCCGTATCTGGAGAAACGGTGGTCCGACGTGCATGCGAGCCTGATTGGGCTGATCCGCGAGGCTCTGCAGCCCGACCTGCCGTCTGGGCTGAGGGCACGCGCTGAGGAACGGATCCTGCTTGAAGAACTGGATGGCGAAGCGTTGCGCAGCTATCGGCCGGACCTCTCCATTGTCGACTCTGGACGACCTGAACGGGACAGAGGCGGCACGTCGGCCGCTGTTTTGCCCGAGTCGATTCTGGTTGAACTCCGCGATAGCCCGGCCATCGACCGGTTCGTGCAGATCATCGATACGACCCACGGCAATCGCGTCGTCACGGCCATCGAGGTGCTCAGTCCTTGGAATAAGGAACGCGGCCGGCTGAACAAGGAATACCGGCAGAAGCTCAACGACTTCGTCCGTGGTTCGGTGAGCATTGTCGAGATCGATCTGCTGCGCAGCTCCCGCGAATTTCTCGTGGTGACAGAAGAAGATTTGCAGCCCAAGGACCGGTCACCCTATGTCGTCTGCGTCCATCGCGCCTGGATGGACAACCACTGGCAAGTGTATCCGGTGCGGTTGCCACAGCCGATCCCGCCGGTCAGCATTCCGCTACGGCAGACCGACAAGGAAGTGGTGCTGGAACTGCAACCGTTGATCGAACGCGTCTACATCGGTGGCGGTCACGATGACATCGACTACAACGTCCCGCTTTCCACGCCGCTGTCACGCGAGGACGAGGCGTGGGCGGACGCGCTGCTGCGCCAGGCGGGGCGGCGGGGTTGATACCTACACTGCCGCACCATCATGAGCGCCCAAATCCGAAATCCGCAGATCCTGCGGGAGGCCGTGCTGGGTGGCCCCGTATGAAGATGGTCCCTCGCGCACAGTTCGCCCGCCACCAGGCCAGTTTGGGAATCGCTCATACTGCGGCAGGCCCCGGGCGGGGCCGGACGCGCTCTTGAATCACGAGGCTCTCACGCTTGCCCTGTTTGCTGCAACGGTTGGTTAACTGCGGTCGTTTTCCGATACGCGGCCGCCCAGGCGCCGGGCAATGTCCTCGCAAGTCTCACGCGGAATGCCGGTAGTCAGTACTTCCCCGGCTTCAAGTGCCGCATTGCCGAGCCGTTCGCCTCCTGCAACGTAGAAGGCTTTGCCCCTTCCAGAAAACACAACCCGTTCGTTTGTGAAAGGGTTGACTCCCTCGCGGTCGGGCATGTGTTCCAATGCGGGATGCTCGTCGATGAGGTTGAGCCACTCAGCGAGGCCGATTGGTGCAGACTCTTTTTTGATGCGTCCGAAGTCCATGGCGCGAACAGCTAACCGTAAAAAACTAATACTACCAAGACCCTTCACTCAAGTCTGCATCGCCGTAGTTGCGAAAATCGGACAAGATCGAACAACGGATTGATCGGTGCGACCGACCATCTGCGGGCGCTGGGTGGTCAATCGGTGGTTCACCCATGACGCATTCATGTGATGGTCCCTTGTGATTGTCGCGTCATGTGTCTGTGAGGATACCATCTGGCCGTTGCCCATGACGTGCCGGGGTCAAACGCCATTGCCCTGCCGTCTATAGTGCAACATCGTCATGAGCGCCCAGGTCCGTGATCCGCAGGTCCTGCGGCAGCCCGTGCCGGGCGGCCATGTAGTCTTCGATCCGCCGCCGCACGGGCTCGATCTTGATCCGCCGCGTCACATCGGCGGCGAAGGCATAGGTCAGCAGGTGCCGGGCGGTCTCGTCTGAGATTCCGCGGGATCGCAGGTAAAACACCATTTCATCGTCCACCGGCCCGATTGTCGAGCCGTGCGTACACTTCACATCGTCGGCATAAATCTCCAGGGCGGGCTGGCTGTTCATGGTCGCATCGTCCGACAGCAGGAGTGTCTTGCTCGTCTGCTTCGAGTCCGTTTTCTGGGCGTCTTTCTGCACGAAGATTTTGCCTTTGAAAACGGCCGACGCTTTGCCGTCCAGGACATGCTTGTACAGTTCGTGACTGGGGCAGTGGGCCTGCTCGTGGTCGAGCAGCGTGTGGTTGTCCACATGCTGGCTGCCTTCGATGATCACCAGCCCGTTGAGTGTGGCGTAGGCGTGTTCGGCGTCGAGCAGCACGCGCAGGTCGTTGCGGGTGATGGCGCCGCCGAGGGTGATCGAGTGCGAGACGAAGTTCGACGATCGGCCCATCTGCACTTGCATCGTCGCCAGGTGATAGGCCGTGAGCTGTTCCTGCTGGAATTTGCAGTGGTCGATGTTGGCATCCTCGCCAACGGAGATTTCGGTAACCGCGTTGGTCAGGTGCATCCCGCCGGAGATACCGGAATAGGTTTCGACGATTGAGGCGATCGCGCCACGCTCGGCGACAATCAGCGTTCGCGGATGTACGACGGCGGGGTCGGCCGAGGGCTGGCTGAGAAACAACAGGTGAATCGGCTTCTCAACGGCCGCCCCGGCGGCGATATGGACGAGCGCGCCGTCGTCAATATGCCCCGTATTCCAGGCGACAAAGGGGTTCTGTTCAATTTTCGCATATTTGGCGAGGTGCGGCTGAATGGCCGCTCCGTCGCTGGCGAGTGATTGGGCGAGACTTGCCACCTTCACGCCACGCGGCAGGTCTGCAAGTTGTGATAGCTCGGGAGCGAACCGGCCGTTGACGAACACCAATTCGCATGCGGCCACATCGCCGAAGCGATAGCTGCGGGCAAGCTCGACAGTTTGCGGGAGAATGTCGATGGCGGCCGGTCGGTACGAATGTTTGATGATCGGCGCAAAATGCGTGTGGCGCCACTCCTCGGTTTCGGCTGAGGGAAAGCCCACTTTCGCAAAATGCTGTCCTGCGACGGCCTTGAGGTCATCCAGCCAGGCGGGATTGGTCATATCTACCTGCCTGCCGGTCTTGTAAGTGCCGGCGCCTTTCCTGCTCTGTTCTACCAACTGAGTCATGTTCACTCCAGTAGGACAGACATTCCTGTCTGTCATCTGCATTCAGTAGGACAGGCATTCCTGCCTGTCATCCGGCAGGACAGACATTCCTGTCTGTCTGACCTCACAGCGCCGCTGCAACTTCCTTCTCAACCCAGTCGTAGCCGTGTTTCTCGAGCTCCAACGCCAGGCTCTTGTCGCCGGACTTGACGATCCGGCCGTCGAGCATCACATGCACGAAGTCCGGCTGGATGTAGTCCAGGAGCCGCTGGTAATGCGTCACCAGCAGAATCGCGCGGTCCGGGCTGCGCAGCGAATTGGCGCCGTTGGCGACGATCTTCAGGGCGTCGATGTCGAGGCCCGAGTCGGTCTCATCCATCAGCGCCAGGATCGGGTTGAGCACGGCCATCTGGAAGATTTCGTTGCGCTTTTTCTCGCCGCCGGAGAAGCCAGTGTTGACCTCGCGGTTGAGGAACGTGGCGTCGATCTTCAGCAGCCCCATCCGTTCCTTCATGAGCTTGAGGAAGTCCTTGGCGTCGAGTTCGTTTTCGCCGCGATGCTTGCGGCAGGCGTTCACGGCCGCCTTGAGGAAATAGCTGGTGCTCACACCGGGGATTTCCACCGGATACTGGAAGGCCAGGAAGATCCCCTCGCGGGCGCGTTCCTCGGCCGACAGGTCGAGCAGGTCCTTGCCCTGATAGAGCACTTCGCCTTCGGTCACCTCATAGGTTTCCCGGCCCATGATGACCTGGGAGAGCGTGCTCTTGCCCGAGCCGTTCTTGCCCATGATCGCATGGACCTCACCCTTGTTGATGGTGAGGTTAACGCCCTTGAGGATCTGCCGGCCGCCTGCAACGGCGACCTTGGCATGGAGGTTTTTAACTTCTAAGAGTGACATATTCGATTCCCGTAGGGTCCGCATCGCGGACCACCATTGTTGTCAGTTCTTCGACTCACGACGTTTCAAGCCACGGCGTCGGCCGCCGCAGGCGCCGGGAGCGGCCGACCTTGCTCGCGGTACGTTGCAACGAGCGCATCGATCGCCTCCTGGCCGTTCCTGGCGGCATCTTCGTAGGTGGCACCGTGCGTCTTCGCGTATGGACCGAATTCCGGCAGAGAAACTACAAACGCCTCATCTTCGTCCGACCAATGAATCAACATGCTGTAATGCGGCGTCATTATCGGCCTCCGGAATCCTTGATTGCCTTCTGGACCATTCGTTCCTGGTATGGCTTGGCATCATCGCCGTCGCCACCAGACATTACCACATTGCGGTCCGCCATATTCGGATGCGACCAGACCGAATGGCTGCCTTTTCCTGGTCGCATGAAGAATCCTGCATTTCGCAACATCGCCTTTAGTTCGCGTATCTTCCTCGGCATCACCAACTCCGTCCCTGACCGGGCAGTCTACCCGACCGATCCTTCCAGACTCACTCCCAGCAGCTTCTGTGCCTCCACCGCAAACTCCATCGGCAGTTCGCGGAAGACTTCCTTGCAGAAGCCATTGACGATCATGTTCACGGCGTCTTCCAGGGCGACGCCGCGGCTCTTCATGTAGAAGATCTGGTCTTCGCCGATCTTGCTGGTGGACGCCTCGTGCTCCACCTTCGAGCTGGTGTTTCGCACGTCGATGTACGGCGAGGTGTGTGCCCCGCACTTGTCGCCGAGCAGCAGCGAGTCGCACTGGGTGTAGTTGCGCGAGTTGGTGGCGCCCTTGAGCACCTTCACCAGCCCGCGATAGCAGTTCTGCCCGAAACCGGCCGAGATACCCTTGGACACAATCGTGCTCTTGGTGTTCTTGCCGATGTGGATCATCTTCGTGCCGGTGTCGGCCTGCTGGTAGTGGTTCGTCAGCGCCACCGAGTAGAATTCGCCGACCGAGTTGTCTCCCTGGAGGATGCAGCTCGGATACTTCCAGGTGATGGCGGAACCGGTTTCCACCTGCGTCCAGGTGATCTTGCTGTTCACGCCACGGCAGGCGCCGCGCTTGGTGACGAAGTTGTAGATGCCGCCCTTGCCGGTCTTGGGGTCGCCGGGATACCAGTTCTGGACGGTTGAGTATTTCACGGTCGCGTTGTCGAGGGCGACCAGTTCAACGACGGCCGCATGAAGCTGGTTCTCATCGCGCATCGGGGCCGTGCAGCCTTCGAGGTAGCTGACATAAGCGCCTTCCTCCGCGATGATCAGCGTGCGCTCGAATTGACCCGTATTCCGGGCGTTGATGCGGAAGTACGTCGAAAGTTCCATCGGGCAGCGCACGCCCTTGGGGATATACGCGAACGATCCGTCGGAAAACACGGCCGAGTTCAGCGTCGCGTAGAAGTTATCCGAGTACGGCACCACCGAGCCCAGGTATTTCTTCACGAGTTCCGGATGGTGCTGCACCGCCTCGGAAAACGAGCAGAAGATGATCCCGAGTTTCTCGAGTTCAACGCGAAACGTCGTCGCCACGGAGACCGAGTCAAACACCGCGTCCACAGCCACGCCTGCCAAAACAGCCCGCTCGTGCAACGGCACGCCGAGCTTGTCGTACATCTTCAGCAGTTCGGGATCGACTTCATCCAGGTTTTTGGGTTGCTTCTTGGGGGCCGAGTAGTAGACCGAGTTCTGGTAGTCGATCGGCGGATACTTCAGCAGTGGCCACTCGTGTGGCTCCTTCATCGTCAGCCAGTGCCGGTAGGCCTTCAGGCGCCATTCGAGCAGCCAGGCCGGCTCCTTCTTTTTGGCCGAGATGAATCGGACAATTTCTTCATTTAATCCCGGCGGCGCGGAGTCGGCTTCGATATCGGTCACGAAGCCCCACTTGTACTCCTTGCTGGCCAGTTCTTCGATTTCACTGTCAGTTGTCGGCATATGGATGCCTCGGGCTAATCAAGGCTTTCGTTGGACGTAGGTCCAATTCAAACCTGCATTTAACGTTATTTTCCGTCCGGCCATCTGACCCGGACGAGTGGACACCGTCCACCTGAGTTCGCTTCATACCTGATACTGTATGTCCGAACCAGAGCCGGAGTATACCCGAATTCCGGGAAATTGCGACTCAGTATCAACTAGAGTGATTACATCACCCAGGTAAATGCATAATTGAACAGGTAACCCACGATCAGAATCCCCGTGGCCACAATGCCGAAGAATGTCACGATCAGCCGGGGCTTCAGCACCTTCCGCAGAATCACCGCCTCGGGCAGCGATAGTCCGATCACCGACATCATGAACGCCAGCACCGTGCCCAGGGCGGCGCCTTTTCCCAGCAGGGCTTGCACGACCGGGATGATCCCGGCGGCATTGGAGTACATGGGCACGCCCAGCAGAACGGCCAGCGGCACCGCCCACCAGGCACTCTTGCCCATAAAGGATGCCATCAGCCCTTCCGGAACGTAGCCGTGGATGCCCGCGCCGAGGGCGATGCCGGCGATTACGTATAGCCAGACCTTGCCGACGATCTCCTTGACGGCGGCCCAGCCGGCCACGAGGCGGTTGGCCCACGTCAGTCGCTCCTCCTTGGCCGTGCCGACCTTTGTCTCATACACCCAGGGCTCGACGTGCTTCTCCATGCCCAGCCGGCCAATGATCCAGCCGCTGAGAATGGCGACCGCCTCGCCGGTGAGCAAATA
This sequence comes from Phycisphaerales bacterium, assembly GCA_025361735.1. Classification (GTDB taxonomy): domain Bacteria; phylum Planctomycetota; class Phycisphaerae; order Tepidisphaerales; family Tepidisphaeraceae; genus JANYKD01. The sequence continues at coordinate 17,956 of JANYKD010000230.1, read as the reverse complement.
GAATAGCGCCACCTTCCAGCCGAACATGCCGAAGAGCAGCACGAGGGCCACCTCGTTCACCATCGGGGCGGCCACGAGGAATGAAAACGTCACGCCCAGCGGGACGCCGGAGGTCACGAAGCCGATGAATAGCGGGACTGCCGAGCAGGAGCAGAAGGGCGTGACGATTCCGAGCATGGCCGCCAGCGTGTTCCCGGCCAGTTGTCCGCGTCCGGCCAGCATGGCCCGCGTCCGCTCCGGCGAGAAGAAGGTGCGGATGATGCCCACGCTGAAGACGACGGCCACCAGCAGGAGCATGACCTTCGGCGTCTCAAAGAGAAAGAACTTGAGCGCGGCCGCCATGTGGTTGTCGCAGTCGTAGTTCATCGCCCGACAGGTAAGCCAGTTGGCGACCGGCTTGATGGCGACGTACAGCCCCACCCAGACGCCGAGCACCGCCAGGCCGATCAGCAGGGCGGACCAGACCGTCGGCGTCTGCGGCGGCGTGGCCGCTCCGGCGGGTGGGGTTTCGGCAGGGGTATCGGTGCTCATGGACAACTTCTTATACTACGGCTTGATCTTCTGGTGGATCGCCGTCAGTTTCGTGCGGTAGGTTTCCGTCCAACTGGCCTCAACATCGGCGAGTGGCATGACCGGCACGAGGTCCCGCACCTGTGCGGGGGACAGGCCGGAGAGAGTCAGTGTCTGCACGGCGCCGGTGACCATCTTTTCCAGGGCTGCGGCCGCTTCGCCCTCGGACAATCCGAAGGAACGACCCAGCGACAGGAGTTCGGCAAACTGGAACCAGAAATAGGTCGGGCCCATGGCCGCCAGCACCGCGTAGGCCTCCAGTTTTTCCTCGGCCACCTCCGGGCACTCGCCCATGGCGCCGAAGCAACGTGTGAGAGCCTGCCGCTCGGCGGGGCCCAATGCGGGTGCGAAGCAGACGGGATTGAAACCGGCGCCGATCACCGAGGGCGCGTTGGGGATGACTCGCGCGATACGCTGGAATCCGCCAAGAAGACCCGACAGTTTCGTGATCGTGAACTTGGGCGCCAGCGATACGACAATGGCGTCCGGCCGGAGGCTCCCGGCGATCTTCGGCAATACCTCCGCCACCAGCGGCGGATGCACGGCGATGAAAACCACGTCCTGCGCCGCGGCCAGGGCGTTGTCGCCAGTCACGCCAATGCCGGAGTGCCGCTCCTTGAGTTTGGCGAGCACAGCGGACGCCGGGTCGCTCACGACGATGGCCGCGGGCAGTGCGGCCGCCCGCTTGAGTCCGTCGAGAATGACCCGGGTAATCCGGCCGCCACCGATGAAGCCTACGGTTCTATGGATCATGTCGTTCTCCTTCATGTCTTAATGTCGAGGCATCCTGCCGCCTGTCACTAACCGGCGGAGTCTGCCCAGTTGAGCGAACATCCACTCAGGCCAGCATCGCCTTGAGTTGTTCCAGATCCGGCACCCGGCCGGCGACCTTCACCTCGCCGTCGACCACCAGGGCCGGCGTGGTCATGACGCCGAACGCCATGATGCGGTCGATCTGGGTGATTTTCTCTATCTGATATTCTATTCCCAGCGATTTGGCGGCCGCCTCGGCCTGCTGGGCGAGCTTCTGACATTTCGCACAACCGGTCCCGAGAATTTGCAGGAGCTTCATTTACCACCTCTGTTCCTGGCATGTCCCACGGCCGCCTGCGACTCGCGCACGTCGGCCTCGATGACATTGCACACGCACGTGAAGAGGCTGAGGATGCAGGGGGTCCGCAGACGGTAGAGCACCTTCACGCCATCCTTGCGGCTGGTGAGCACGCCTGCCGCCGCCAGCACCGCGAGGTGCCGCGATACGTTGGATCGCTCGGCGCCGACGCCCTCGGCGATCTGCTGCACCGAGTTTTCCCCATTGCGGACCTGGTCGAGAATGGCCAGCCTGATCGGATCGGCCGCCGCCTTGAGCACCCGGGCCAGCGGCCCGTAGTTGCCGCATTTCGGCGCGCCGGCCTTAATACGCATATGTGAGTTCATACTCATATATTCGCATATGTGCCGCCGCAAGTCAAGAGGGAACGGTCGGCGGGCACCCCAGGCGTAGTGCAAGCGATCGCAGTGCCGCCGGTGTCCTCACCGGCGGAATCCGGGCCACGTGCAACGCCAAACCCGGCGAGCGAGGGCACTGGTCGCACTTCGTTGTCTTCATGCACTTGCCCTCGCCATGCACCGCACGGACGCCGTTTCAGCCCCGTCAGGAGCGGTACAATTTAGCCCACGACGCAAGTCGTGAGTAATCGTGGGGGAGAAGAACAAGCCCCGTAGGGGCGACGCAATTTGTGTCGCCCCTACGGGGCTTCGGTGTCTACGACTATTGCCACCCATGGCTTACGCCATGGGCTAACCTCTGTCGCCCCTATGGGGCTGAGGGTGGCGATAAGAGGCCGGCGAGACGCCGGCTCCACTTTGTTCACTCATACACCAGCGTCGCCGTGGCGCGGCAGTCCTTCGCGGTCTTCACGCGCAGCCAGTGCGCAAATGGCCCGGCCGGCAGCGTCAGCGTCTCGCCGGCGCCGGCCGGGACACTGATTGTCCGGTACGCCTGCCACTGCTGGTGATCGAAGTTCACCTCCAGCTTGAACTCCACGGCGTCGGCCCTGTCGTGTGACAGCGTGAGCGTCTTGGCGTCAAATCCCGTCATGAGGTACGGATCGGAGAACGCGCCCGCCTTCACGGTCGTATCTTTCCACGGGCCGCCGTGGCCAACCGGTTTGCCCATGCGCCACATGTCATCGAGGCATCCAAGCCACACGCCCGCCTGTCCGTCGGCGGAGATGAAACAGTGTCCATCGGGCTTGGCGCTGGCGCGGACTCCCGACAGCACGAGCAAACCTCGCCAGGTGCAGAAGTCCATGATCTGCCGTCGATGTGTGGCGATCGGCTTGATCGTTCCCATCGCGGCGTCGCGGCCCATTTCGTAGAATGTGCCGTGGACGTTCACGATGTTCCGCTCCGACACACATTCGCGGATTGTCCGCGGCCAGCCGAGCGCGAATGCCTTGTCGTACGCCGCATCGGTCTTGGGCAGCCGATATCGTTTGCCGCCCTGCGTCATGAGCACGGATGCCTCATCGACAGAGAACTCCGTCTTGACGGCCGCGATCTTGTTCACTTCGGCGCTCTGGTCGTCGCCCGCCTTGGCGAGCAACAGCTTCGCATCCATCTCAAAATACCCGACATCCTGTGCCTGCCCGTTCTCCATGCGCCGGGCCACGAATTGCAGATTGCGGTTCTTGCCGGGGCGAATCAGGCCGCCGATCACGGCATCCTTTGAATCCACTGGCGCCAGCGCCGCGAAGTCGGCCGCGCTGTCTTGCGAGCTGTCGCGTGGCGAGAACAGATGGAAGAACGCGGTTGCCGTGCAGGCCCGATCGGCGGTGATACGCAGCCACTCGGCCGCCAGGTCCTTGGGCAGCGTATGACACACGTATCCTTTCGCCGGCACTTCCACCGTCTGGGCGACCTTCCACTTCCCATCGCCGGCCGCGTCGATCTCGATCGTGAACTTCACCGGCGCATCCGCATCGTGCGACAGGTGCAGCACGCGCTGGGCAAACCCGGCCACCAGGAACGGCTCCGACGCCTCGCCCGCCTTCACCATATCCAGCACCCACGGCCCGCCCCAGCCGGCGCCGGGGCCCCACTTGCTCAGATCGCCGACCTTGCCAAACCACAGATTCGACTGCGAAATCCCGGCCATCGGGTTCTGCATGATCGACGTGTCGTCGGCCGCCAGCACGAGCTTGTCGCCCCACTGGCAGAAGTCCGGAACGTAGCGCAGATGGCTGGCGATCGGCCGAATGCCGCCCGTCTTGGCCGCGCGGAACGCCTGCGGGAAATCAAAGAACATCCCGTGCATGTCCAGCATCCAGCGCCCATCGGTCACCTGCCGGATGCGCGGCCATTCCGTGTACCAGCCATGTTTCGGGTCGTAGGTATGCGTCGCCTTGGGCAGCCGATACGTGCTCCACACGCCGCCATCGAGCAACTTGAGGATCACCGACCGCTTGTCCCATCCAATCGACCACAGCGGGTCATCATCCTTGGCATTCCCGTAGATCCCGCCCGGCCCGGTCACGTCGACAAACTGTCGCCGGGCGACAATGTGCCATTCCTTGCCATCCCACTCGCCCAGCACGCCCGCGTCCTCGGGGTCTTTCGCCTTCAGGTCGGCCGTGATCTTCGCTTTGTCCAGATCGCCCATCGACGGCGACTCGCCGTTGTTGGACACCACCAGCCGTCCCTGCGCCGTGTAGGCGCCCTTGGAGTGCCATCCCGGGACGGGTTTTTCAAATAGTTTGCGCGTCTCCAGTGTGTAGACGTCCGCTTCCCAGATCGGGCCTTCCATGTCGACGTAGTACACCTTGTGGGCCGGGTCGGTCAGGTGCCGCGCGATCGCCGTCAGCCGGCCGGGCAGTGCTTTCTTGACGTCAAACGACCGCACCTTGCCGTCGGCCGAGATGACGTAGGGACCGATCAGGAGCTGGTTCGACTCGCGATGGATCATTCGCGCCGCATGCGTCCCGCCGACGCTTTCCGGCCGGATCGTGAGCTTGAAGCCGGCATCGACGGTGTAAAGCTTGTCGTCGCCGCCATGACGCTGATGCGGCGGATACGTCAGGAACCAGAGGCGATCCGCCCACGGCACCACCGCGCCGATGCCGACCTCGCCGTTCTCGCTGAATGCCGTCAGATCCGGGTGGATGCCCGAAATCGACAGCGGCTCGCCGCCCGCGGGCACGCAGGCGAGAAGAATTACCAAACGGACCACGAGCCACGCCGAAGTTGTCATTGCTTTCATGTGTCTCCTCAAACCTTCACCACTCGCCCGGTCTTCGCCGCTTCATAGATCGCGGCCATGATCTTCATGTCGCGCACGCCCATCTCGCCGGGTGTCTTGACGTCGGTGTTGTTGATGATGCACTGGGCGAAGTGGTCCATTTCCACGCCGAAGTGATCCACCGGCTGCAATTTGAACTCCTCGACCTTGCCAAAGCGGCTCGATCGGCCGGCCTGGCCTTCGTACGCGATGGCCGGCTCCAGTTCGACCCACCCGGTCGTGCCAATTGCCCGGAAACTGTTCTGCCAGTCGTACCCGTAGCTGCTCGTACACGCGGCCACCACGCCGTGGGGGAAGCGCAGTGTGTAGGCGATCGATTCCTCAACTTCCTTGAACCGCGGGTCGTCCGGCGAAGAAAACACCTGCGCGGCCACGTCCACCGGCGTTTCCCGGGCCACCATGCACGCTTCCTGAATCGTGTAAATGCCCACGTCCATGAGCGGCCCGCCGCCGGCCAGTTTCTTGTCCAGCCGCCACACGCCCGCCTGGCAGTTGAACCCCGTGTCTCCGCGAACGACCTTGACCTGCCCGATGTCCCCCGAGCGGGCGATCTGCATCATCATGTTGTGGAACGGCTCGTGCTGGCAGCGGTAACCGACCGACAGCTTCTTCCCGGCCGCCCTGCCGGCGTCGCACATCGCCTGGGCATCGGCCACGCTGGTCGCCATGGGTTTCTGCGACAACACATGCTTGCCCGCCTTGAACCCGCGGATGGTGTACTCCGCGTGCATCCCGTTGGGCAGCACGATGTAGATCACGTCCACTTCCAGGTTGTCCTTCAGCGTGTCGTAGTTCTCGTAGTTGTAGATGCTCTTGGGATTCACCCCGTACTTGTCGGCCATCTTCTTCGCCTTGTCCGGATGCCCGGACACCAGCGCCACCGTCTTGCAGAACCTGGTCTTTGCCATGGCCGGCAGGATCTGGTTCATCGCCAGCCCGCCCAGGCCGACAATCGCGAAGCCGATTTTCTTTTCCTGGGCCGACACAACCGGCCCGATTCCCGCGGCCAGGGTGACGGCCGACGCGGTGAGCATTAACCGGCGACGCGAGACCATATTGCCTGCCTGCATGCGAACTCCTGCGGAAAAGCGTTGCGAAACCACACGGGAACGCGTGAGGGATTTATACCGGAGCGGCGGCAGGTTTGGAAAGCCCGGGAATGAAAGAGGCCCGGCAGTGGAGGGGCCGCCGGGCCTTCGGAGGGGGAGAATGACTGTATCCCCGATTACTTGTTCAATGCTGGTTGGGCGGGATTCGTTCCCACCGTGCTGTCCTTGTTGAAGTCGGGACGCTTGATGGTCTGGGCCGCCTTCACGGGGGCCACGGGGGTCACCGGGTTGGAAGCCGTCTGCACCGCGCCGCCCTTGACCTGGGTTGGCAGGATCACGACTTCGACGCGGCGGTTCTTGGCCTGGCCGTCGGGTGTCGCGTTCGAGGCGATCGGGCGCTGCTCGGCAAAGCCCTGCACGCCCAGGCGGCTCTGGCCGATGCCCTGCGAGAACATCGCATGGGCTACGGAAATCGCCCGGTGGGCCGACAGATACCAGTTGTCCTTGTGGCCGGCCGCGATGGTCGCCTGATGCCGCACGGCCTGATTGTCGGTGTGACCGGCGACGAAGAAGTCGTAGTTACGGAAGGTCTCAGAGTTCAGCAGCTTGCCGAACTTGCTGATCGCATCCTGTGCCCGTGCGCTCAGTTCGGCCGAGCCGACGGCGAAGGTCACGTCACTCTTGAACTTCACGACGCCGCGCGATGCATCAAATTCGAGCAGATCGGGATACTGGCGGGCAAACTCGGCCAGAGCATTGCTCTGGGGAGCCGGGAGTGCGTTGCCCTGAACAACGATGTTCGGGTTCGCCATCGCGTCTTCGTAACGCTTCTGGAGGATCGCGAGTTGACTCTTGAGGCCGGAGTTTTCCGAGTGGAGCGCGGCGTTCAGCTCGCCGAGATTTCCGCCCTGGGCTAGGATCGCTTCAAGCTGCTGCTTGTAGGCGTCGGCCGCGGCCTTGTACTTCTGCGCGTCGGCGGCGGCTGTCCTCTGTCCCTCCTGCGCCTGTTCGAGTTCCATTACGGTGGCTTTGTACTTGTCCATGGGGACACAGCCAGCCAGACCAAGACCAATTAACGCTAGTGTAAGAAAACGTCGTGCCATTTACGGCCTCCTTGCCTGTGCAACGTACGCGAGATTCGGATGTCGGCTCCAGCCGACTTGGTATTTTTCTAAATGCCGCACTCGCGATGGGCCAGTGCGATTGGGTAATAGTGTGAACAATCCCGTTCGAAAATGCAAGAGATAAATCGTAAAAATGCCGGGCGCCCGCAAAAACAGTGCTGCGCGCGTGTCGCGACTTCGTGGCATCCGCGCTATCCGTTATGCCGCAATAACCGCCTGAACGGCGTCTCTAAAACACGCCAAACGTCTGGAAATAGGTGCCTGAGCACGCGATTCCGTGGCATGGGCAAAAGCGTTTGCCCATGTCCCTCAACTCTCATCCAGCCTTCGCCGGCCGGGTTGTCGGGTGCCGGGTCTTGTTGATTCGATTCAGCAGATCAAGCCGCTTGGGATGATCGGGCTCGAGGTCCAGCACCATCTGCCACTGCACGGCCGCCTCCGCCAGTTTCGCGGCCTCCTCGTAGGCGTTGCCCAGTTTCAGGTGCAGAGCGGCCGTTTGCGGGCTCTCGGTAACGGCCTTGACGAGGTAGTCGATGTACTTGTCGAGTTCGCCGGACTGGTTGTACTGCTCGGCCACGCGAACGATGGCCTCGACCAGTGTCGGGCTGTAGGCCTCCTTGTTGAGCTTGATCGCCTCGCCCAGCAGCGACAGGTATTTCTCATATTCGCCGGCGCCGAAGGCGGCCTGGGCGTAGTAGTAGAAGAACAGTGCCTTGTCTTCCTTGGGAATCGACTTCTCCAGAGCGCCGTACATCTCGTATGCCTGCGAGAACCGGCCGGCGTTGAGATAGATGTTGGCCCGCAGGAACTGGATATCCGGCCGATCCTCGATGCCGTCGGCAATGGCCCGGGCAATCTGATAGATCGCGCTGTTCGACGGCGCCACGCGCCAGAGGTCCTTCTGTCCGGGCACGCCCTCGATGATGTACCAGTCGCCGTTGATCGTCCCCGGTTTGCCGGACTTGATGCCGGCGTTGGTCACGTTGCCGAAATAGTTGCGCAGGTTGAAGTAGGCCGTGCCCAGCTTGTAGTGAAGCAGGGGGCTTTGCACGCCCAGGTTGATGGCGTGCTGGTACGCATCGGCCGCCAGAGCGAAGAAATTGCCGCCCAGGTAGATGTTGCCCAGGGAGTAGAAGTCGCCAGCGCTCTGCGGATTGAGTTTGACCGCTTCCTCGTAGTATTTGCGGGCCTTGTCGTTGTCGCCGAGGTTATACGCCGCCTCGGCCAGCAGGTGATACGTGGGATAGTCGTGGCGGTATTTCAGCAATGGTTCGAGCAAGGCCAGCAGGCCCTTCCAGTTCTCCTGTTTCGCGTAGATGTCGCCCAGAAGCTGGCCGGCCTCGACGTGGTCGGGATTGGTCTTGAGGATCTCCGCCAGGAGGGCCTCGGCCTCCTTGCCCTGGTTGGCGTATTGCAGGGCACGGGCCAGGTGTACGCGGTAGCTGGTCTTGGTCTTGTCCTCGGCCGTGGCCTTGCGGAGCAGTTCGACGGCCTTGGGAAAATCGCGGCGGAAGAGGGCGTCCTTGCCGTCGCTGAAGAGCTGATCGCCCTTGGACACGGCGGGGCGGGTTGTGGCCTGGAGCGTCACCGGCGCGGCAAATGCCGCCGGCGTTACACACGCGATCGCGGCCAGCAGGATGTATTTGGTCATTCGGTTCATATTCGTCTCCATCGTTTCTTCGTAGGGTCCGCTTCAGCGGACGCGGCAGTTCACGGTCAACACGTCTCCATCGTCTTCCTGGTAGGGTCCGCTTCGGCGGACGCGGCGGAAGGCGCGGTCGGCAAGACCGCGTCCGCTGAAGCGGACCCTACGACATGTCACAGCCGATACGTCTTGATCCAGTTGATCTGCTCCCTGGCCTTGGCCACGGCCGGGCCTTCGGGGAAGCTGTTGATGTAGCTCGTGTACGCTTCCATCGCTTCGATCCACTTGTTCAGGTGTTCGAAGCACTCGGCGATGCTGATCTGGGATTGCGCTGCATTCGGCGAACGGCGATAATTTCGCAGGAATGCCTTGTAAGCTTCGACGGCCTCGGCATAGTTGGCCGCCCGCTCGTAATAGAGGGCGATGCGCCAGGCGGCGTCCTCGGCGATGGCCGTGCCGCTGAACTGGTTGACGATCTCCTTGCGTGTTGCCAAGGCCAGAGCGGAGTTCTTCAGTTGCTCGTCGTAGATGGCCGCCATGCGCAGCAGGGCGTCGCCGGCCTTATCGGCACCGGGAACTTTCGATGCCGCGGTATAGGCCTCAATGGCCTTGCGCAGCGCCGCGTTGATCCGGTCCTGCCGATCCGCCATCTGCACGGCCGACAAGGTCTCGACATCCTGGATCGCCTTCTGCGCCGCCAACTCGAAGTTGGCGGTGTTGAACGCCTGGTTGCTGCCCGCCTGGCGGGCTTCCTCCAGTTCGGCCACATCCGCCTTGCCGGTGCCCTTGGCGGACTTGAGTCGCAGGATCGATTCGAGCTTGTTGTCCAGGCGGCGGCTTTGCACGCTGCGATAAGCGTCCTTCTGGGCCTGGTCCTGGGCCAGCGCGACCGATGTGCCGCGGGTGATCGTGGTCAGCTTCTGGGCCTCGTCCTCGAAGCTGCGTCCGACCAGCACCAGCGCATCGTCGGCAAGATGGCTGTCGGGATAGAGCGTGGCCACGGCGTTGAGGGCTTCGCGGGCCTTCCGGGTCTCGCCGATGCCCAGGTAGATCGTGCCGATCGCATGCAGGGCATCCGGAGCGAGGTGGCTCTTGGGATAATTGGTCGCCACCTTGCGGAACTCGATGATGGCCTTTTGTGGGTTGGAGAGCTGTGTCTGGATGATCGTGCCGATCTGGTATTGCGCGTCGAAATTCTTCCGCTGACCGGGCTCATCCACGACCGTCTGGTATCGCGCCAGATCCTTGAGAATGCCGATGCGGCGATTGGCCTCGGCGACTTTCGGATCCTGCGGGTAGGTCTGCGTGAATGACTCGTAGGAGGCGATGGCCTCGCGCCACTGGCTGAGATTGATGGTGCATTCGGCGATCGCCCACTTCGCCTCCTGGATCCAGTTGCCCGACGGGAATTCGTTGATGACCCGCTTGTAGGCCGCGATCGCATCTTCCCACGCCTCGTTGGCCTGGTGAATCTGGCCGATCATGGTCAGGGCCTGCCCGGCGCTGGCGTGTTTCGGGAAGGAATCGACGAACGTCTCCAGCACGCCCAACGCCTCGGCCCAGCGTTTCTCATTCTTGAGCTGCGTCCCGATTTGGAAGATCGCGTTCTGCGCCGCCTGATCGTTGCCGCCGCGGGCAAAGTTGACCTCCATCCAGGTCTCCACCGCCTTGAGTGGCCGGTTGAGCGACTGGTACGTCGATGCGATGAGCGGGCCGGACTGGTGCGACAGCGCGTGCGTCGGGTCGAAATTGACCAGATCCTGCCAGACGATGATGGCTTCTTCCGCGTGCCCGCGGCCGGAAAGCTCGGCCGCGATCTGGGCCAAAAGCTGCGGCACCTCGGCCATGCGCGGGTGTTCCGCGTACTGCCTTGCCAGCTTCTGAAGCTCGCGCGCGGCCCGCACGTACTGTCCGCGCGACAGCGTCGGACTGAGCCCGTCAACCGTTCGCGCCTGGGCCAGGAAACTGGCGGCGATGTCCCACTGGGCATCGCGCACGAGATCCAGCTTGTCGGCGAAATCGTCCACGATCCGTTTGAGTTCGACCCGGGCCTTGTCAAACCGCTTGCCCAGTTCGGCCATCGCTTCCTGCCGTTTCTGGTCCGGCTTGGGTGGCAGCGTGGCATAGCTGAGATAGTCGCGCGCAATCTGCAGCCGCAACCTGGGGAGTTCAATATCCGTCAGGTAATCGCCGACATACCGCTCGCCCAGCGCCGCCCCGCGTTGCCACTGGGCCAGCGTCCGCCAGTGGTTGACCATGGCGAGCATCTCCGCCCGGGCCAGATCGGCTACGGTGGTCGTGGGATACTTCAGGCGAAGGGCGGCAAATGCCTTGTAGGCGTTGTCGAAGACCCCGGTGATGCGGGCAAGCTCGGCTTCGGAAAGCACGGGCGGAGCGGGGACCGCGCGGGCCTGGCCTTGCTGGTCCATCTGCTGGGCCGGCTGTTGTGCGGGTCCGTTGGCTGCCACCGAGAAATCAGGAGGGGCGATGCGCCCGCCACCGCCTCCACCACCGCCGCGACTGACGCCAAACTGAAACGTCCCATCGCGCAATGCCGCGACCTGTGCGGCGCGACGAGTTTCATTCTGCGTCACGGCCGCCAGCGCGGCGATGTCGCTGTCAGCGGCCGTTCCACGCACGGCAAGCGCGCTGCCGGTTAATGTGAGCGTTCCGGCCCCTATTTTCGTCAAATCTGCGTCGTCTCCGGGCCGCGTCGCGAAACGCCCCGCAACACCCGGCTTGGGAACCTCGATGGCCAGCGCTTCCTGTGCGGGGGCTTCCTCTCTCTGCTTTCTCAAGTCATCCAACAGTGCCACCGACGTCTCCAGCACGGCCGGCCTGGCGCTCGGCTTAAGCTCCGCCCCCTGCGACAGCCGTGTCAGCACATCGATCGCATCCTGAGGCATCACTTTCCCCAGGATGCACATCGCCCGCGCCAGTTCGATCCGCTCGGGGCTCTTCAGCGGCAGCCCGGCCGCCAGCAGGTCGGCGTAGATACCATCGGCCACATCCCAGCCATCCACCTTGGCATACTCCAGTGCTGCCGCCTGGATCTTCGCGGTCGCCGTCCCGGCCAGCGGGCTGGCCGAGCGCGTCTTGAGGAAGTCCTTGTATGCGTTCAGTGCCGCCGCGTACTCATCGCTGAGCTTCGCCGGCGGGGCCGTGTCGGCCTTGCGCTCGGTTGCCCACTTGGCCAGCGCCTGCCGGGCCTTGGCATCCAGCGCCGCGGCCGCGGCCAGCGAGGCGTGGTCGGCCATGCCTGCGGTGTTCGGCGTCGATGCCGCAAGGGACTTCTGCCCGGCCGCGAAGGTCGCCAGACCGCGATAGACCTCCACCGCCACATCAAACGCCCCGCGTTGCTCATACAACCGCCCGATGTCCAGGATGGCGTTGGCGGCCACGGTCGTATTCGGGTTAGCCGGGAAGGTGGTGATGAATTTCTGGTAGGTTTCGATTGCCGAGCGGAATCCCGGCGTGAGCGCCAGCTTCTTCGCGGCGTCGAGCTGTTTCGCCGTGCGGTCAAAGTCCGCCCGGGCCTGCGCCTCGCGCAGCCCGGCAAGGGTCAACAGCGCATGGGCATCGGCCGCGGGAACGGCGGCATCCGCCTTCACCGCGATGGCCTGCTCGGCCACGTCGAACCACTCCATGCGGCGATAGTGGGTCACAATTGCCGTCCAGTGCCGGCGCACTTCAAAAAGCTGTTGATCGGTTTCCGCCAGCCCCGCCTGAAGCGAATACAGTTCCCGCAACGCCTTGCCCAGCGTCGCATCAAGCTGATGTGCCGGCGTGAAACCGGCCGCCTGCATGCGCTCGTTGTTATGCAGCACCTGCGCCGTCCACACGCGAATCACAGCCAGCCGGACCATCCGCTGTTGGCTCGGCGCCACGGCCTGACCCAGCAGCGTAAAACCTTCCTCGGCCGTCGCAAAATATCCCGCTGTGATCCAGTTCCGCAGATGCGCATCCAGCCGCTCGATCGCTTTGGACGCATCCGGCAGTCTGGCGGCGCGCCTGGCCAGCAGATCGATAATCAATTTCTGCGTATCGCTCAGTTTCTCGTTCTTCGCTCCGTTCCCCGTTCGCTGATTCTCGGCCATCACCCGCTGCGCGATATTGTCCAGCAGATCCACCTCGCGATGCAGCACGTCCGGATACAGTGGCGAATCCACCGACAATCCGGCCAGCAGTTGCCCCTGCAACCCCGCCGCCTTGGTGATGGCCGCATCCGTCCCCAGCTTTTCCAGATCGGCGACGATGGTCGCGAACCGCGCAATCGCCGTCGCCTGTGGGTGCTTGGGATTGGCCAGCAGCCACTGCGACAGCGCCTCGGCCCGTTCCACGGTGACCCCCAGCGACAATTCATACAGGATCAGTTCCAACTTCGCTGTCGCCGCCGCGATCGCATTGCCATTGTCCGCCGCCGCCTTGCGCAGCAGTGCCAGCCCGTCGGCCGTCTTGTCTCCGCCGGCCTTCAGATAGGCCTGCCCCAGCAGCAGCGACGCCTGCGCCGCATCCACGGTCTTGGGATACTTTACGGTCAGTTCATAGAGGATCGCCGGTGCTTCGGCGGCCCGGCCGGCGCCCACCAGCGCCGAGGCCTTCTGCATCGCCGCCCGCACGCGCTGGGCTTCGGTGATTGCCTTGTTGGCCAGCACCTTGTCGGCCTCGTGCATGGCCGGATCCCACAATCGCTCGGCCAGCAGCACGTCGATGACCGCCATGCTGCTGTCGGGCTGGCTCAGTTCGCTGCGCAACGCCACGATCATCTTCGTGGCATACGGCTCATCGGGTGCCAACTGCAGCGTCCGGGTCCAGGCTGCCATGGCCAGATCGATCTTCCCGAGCTGGTAGTCTGATTTGCCCAGCCAGAGGAATGCTTCCGGGTTCTTGTTGTCTGTCTGGGTGGCGATGGTGAATTGCGCGGCGGCCTTGTCATACAGGCCGGCGGCGTACGCCTGCTTGCCGCTGTCGAAGGCCGCCTTCGCGTCCACCTGTGCGTACACGACATGCGCCGACGTCGTCATGACCGCCGCCGCCAGAACTGCCGATGCAATACGCCTCATGTCCAACTCCTTCTGGTGTGGCCCCCGACTTGGAGGGCTATGGAGTTGGATACCCCAACGTGCCGAAAGTTCCACATTATGCTGAAACCTGTTACACGCCCGTTACAACCCACTTCCACGAATGTTGTGGAAAGCCCCCCTCACTTTTCACGCCGGCCGGTGTCTGGTATGAAGTGAGTTGACCAATCTTACCGGGAGGGCCGCACTCTGTGCGGCCATGGTCGTGCAGGAGCACGCCCCTCGCTGATTTGTGGTCACGTTCGTATGAAGAGCCAGTGCATGCAAAATAAGGAGATTCACATGGAAAATCAGGAAATCGTGTCCCGGATCGAGAAACTCGAAAAATCCAACCGTCGCCTCCGCTGGGCGGCCGCCGCCATGGGCGCGGGCCTCGTGGCCGCCGTGTTCCTTGGCGCGGAGCAGCGTATTCCCGAGATCGTCACCCAACAGATCAAGCTCGTCGACGCCGAGGGCAAACTCCGCGGCGCCATGGGCTTCGACAAGGACGGCAGCTACTTCTTCCTCAACGATCCGACCGGCCACCGGCGAGCCAACATCGCGGCCCAGGCGACCGGCGGGTTCATCAACCTTAAGGATGACGCCAACAAGACCCGCGTGCTCATGTCCTATGATGAGAGCGGTTCGGTCCTCAAGGCCCAGGACGATCAGGGTCTCTTCTCGATGCTGGTCGAGGACCAACGCGGCCCGGCCATGCAGGTCGGCCAGGAAGGCGGCCGCATTCGCATCGTCGCTCCGATGATCGATGTGCTTCAGGAACCCCAGCCCAAGGAACCGCCCCCGGCACCGAAGAAGTAGGAACCAGTTCAGGATCGACTACGCAGGCCCGAAGAGCCGTCACCTTTGGTGGCCGTGGCCGTAAGGTCACGGAAATCGAGGCCCAATCATCTGAGTCCCGAAGGGCCGGCACTGCCGGCGACGAAGTGACTGCGGACGGATCTTCGCATCCTCACTCGTCATGATAAAAATCGGGGCCAGGCAAACCACTTTGCCTGGCCCCTGTTTCTTTCTCGGGAATCCCTCTGCATCCGCGACGGTTCCATCGCGCCGCATCAGTTTGTCACCCAACACGCTTATTGCGGCGCGTTCTCGTCGGGCAGTTGTTCAAGTTGTTCGAGGTCGTCACCCTCCTGCGACTCGGGCGACAGCGACACGCTCGTGTCGGTATTCGGATTCACCGCCCCGGCCGCCTGGATCTCCTCATCCGCCGGCACGCCGTTGACCTGCACAACGAACGTCACGGGCCCGATCGCCACGGTGTCGCCCGCGTTGATGGCCGCCTCCTGGGCGCGCTCACCATTGACGAAAGTGCCGTTGGAACTGCCCAGATCCTCAATCCGCAACGTGTCGTTCTCGTTGATGATCCGGCAGTGCTTCCGCGAAACTTCGGCCAGCGGAATCCGCAGGTCGCAATCTTCCCGGCGGCCGACCACCGTAATGGTTCGCGGCAGCGAGAAACTGCGACGTTCACCATCGGAACGGAACATGACCAGCACAACCTGTATCGCCATGGGTGAGCCTCGTGAACGGCCGTTGTCCGGCGGAACCACCGCCTCCGCTGGCGGAGTGATCCACCGACCATCGAGTGACCATAACGTAATGCCAAACCCGCCCATGAGCAAGCGACTGATATTCGCAAACCGGCGGCACGCGGCGTGTTTGACCCGGCCAGTACATGAAAATAGCATGCCTCCATGTTTGAACCACTCGAATCGCGCGTCCTGATGTCGGCCGCGTGCTTCGCCGTCATCGGCGATTTCGGCGATGGATCGCCCGCCGAGGCGGCCGTGGCGAAACTGGTCAATGGTTGGCGCCCCGATCTGGTGGTTACCACCGGCGACGATAATTACCCCGTCGGCGCGGCCGCCACGATCGACAGCCACATCGGCAAGTTCTACCACAATTACATCTACCCCTACCACGGCGCCTATGGCGCGGGCTCGGCCGATGGGGTCAATCACTTCTTCCCGTCGCTGGGAAACCACGACTGGTACACCGCCGGCGCCAAACCGTATCTGAACTATTTCGCCCTGCCCGGCAACGAACGATACTACACATACACGGCCGGCCCGGTGCAGTTCTTCTGCGTCGACAGCGACCCCCACGAACCGGATCTGTACTACGTGGACTCGGGCAAGTCGACGGCCAATTCCCCGGAGGCCAGGTGGCTGCACTCGGCGCTTGCTGCGAGCACTGCCGCCTGGAAGATCGTCTATTGCCATCAACCGCCGTTCTCGTCGGGCCTGACCCACGGGTCGAGTCCGTGGATGCAGTGGCCGTTTGCCCAGTGGGGCGCAAGCGCCGTCCTCAGCGGTCACGAGCACAACTACGAACGCATCATCCTGGGCTCGCTGCCCTATTTTGTCGATGGCTCGGGTGGAGCGGAGTTGTATGACAAGTTCGGAACCCCGGTCACTGGCAGCAAGGTGCGCGATGGCCAGGACCACGGCGCCATGCTCGTAAATGCGACCCGCACGTCCATTTCATTTCAGTACATTGCCACCAACGGCCGTGTCGTGGATCGCTACACGCTGAGCAAAGCGCCCGCCGTTCCCGCGCAACTCAAAGCCGTCGCGGCCGCCGGGCGCGCTGTGAATCTGTCATGGCAGGCCAGCGCCGCGCGCGTGATGCAGTTCCGAATCCAGCGGTCAACAGATGGCCGGACTTTCGCAACCATTGCCACCGTCGGCCCCGCAACTCGGAGCTATCAGGACAAGAGTCTCATGGCGGGCACCCGCTACACCTATCGCGTGCGCGCCCTGGGCGCCACGGCAAATTCCGCTGTCTCGGTGGCGGTGGCGGTCGTGGCCAGAAAAGTGGCGTAGAGGGACTCGATGGCCAGACAGGCCGCGACGCGCGCGGAGCCCATGTCGATTCGCCGGGAGAGTGCGACGGAATTTCGCTTGTACGCAGGGTTGTTCAGGAGTTCGCCCAGAAGAGGCGTCACACGCCGGGCCGTGTAACGCGAGCGCGGCAGGACCAGACCGGCGCCGAGCCTGGCCACGCGGGCGGCGTTGTCGGGTTGATCGTGGGCCATGGGCATGATCAGTTGCGGACAGCCGGACGCCAACCCCTGGGCGATGGTGCCGATGCCGCCGTGGGAGACGATGGCCGCACACCGGGGCAGCAGTTTTGACAGCGGGATGAACGGGAAATGCACCACCGGAGCATTTATCGCGGTGCCGTTGGTCGGCGAAGGCGAGGGGACACCCTTGGGAATCTGGTCCGTGCAGCGTGTGAGGAAGATGGCGCGAGCGCCAAGTGATTTTACGGCGGCCAGCGACTGCGCAAAGAAATCGTGGCCTTGGGTCATGCCGGAGCCGGGCGTGAAGACGATCGGTGGCGGGCCGGCGTTGAGGAACGAATCCAACTCCGCGGGCAGCGGCAGGACGTCGGACTCGTCGTAGAGCACGAAGCCGGTGAGACGGGCGTTTGACGGCCAGTCTGAAGGAACGCGGCCGTCCGGAGCGACCAGCCAGTCCGGGAACAGGCACAGGGGCAGTTGCGGGGAATGCCAGTAATCACGCAGGATTCGCCGGACCGGAGGAAGGCCATGCGTGCGGCGGAATTCGTTGACGGGCCGGCCAATGACGCGGTCGCTCAGCACGTCGAACAGCCGGAAGATACCTCGCAACAACCACTTGGGAAAATGCGCGATCGGGCCGGGCAGGCGCGGCGGCAATTCGGTCGAGAGAAAGATCGTGGGTGCGAGATTCACGGTGACGTAGGGGATGCTGAGTTTGTCATGCGCGACGCGGGCGCCGAGGGACAGGGGTGTGCCGATGATTAGGTCGGGTCGCATCTGGGCGACCTGGTCGAAGGTGATCGGCAGAGTGGGCACCACGAGTTCCTTGAGCACGTACTGCAGGGACTTGTAGGGATGCCAGAGATCCGGCGATTCCAGCGCGTCCAGATACGTTTGCTCGTCGCCAATGGGCAGGGTCGTCAGATTGAGCCGGTGGCAGAGCGGGTGGAAGTGTGGGTTGACCGCGAACGTGACGCGATGGCCGCGATCGCGCAGGGAGAGTGCCAGGGCGATCATCGGGTGAACGTCACCGGAGGAGCCGAGGGCGAAGATGAGGATGTTGGCGGGCATAATCGAATGCACACTTGGGAACGCGGCCGAAATGACTTCCCGACTTCAAAGAAATCGAATTTTCGGGTGGCATGGGCAAGTACGCTTGCCC
>JANYKD010000210.1 GCA_025361735.1 Phycisphaerales bacterium | reverse complement strand
CCACAAGACATTCAGCCCGGAAGCCTTCTTCTCCGCCAACCAGCCCGTGACTCCCGCCAGCCTGTATCTCGCACAGTTGCGCGAGCGATTAGGTGAGGCGGCGGTGAAGAACATCGGGTATTGAAACGTGTTTGCTAAACTCCAAACCATGAAACCGATTCTCACAATCTCCCTCACTCTGCTGCTGGCGCCACACCGCGCTGCACGCCGCAGAGGTGCATGAGAAGCTCTCGCCACACCAACAGGCGATGTTGAAATGGAAACCGCCAGCGGCCATCGGCGCGAAGTTCAGTTTAGATGCGCCGGCGGGGCCACAGTTTACCGACGAGGAGAACCAAACACCCTGAAGTCTCGTCGCGCTGCGCTGCACGCGGGACACACCTTGCCGTAAGTTCCCAATCTGATTCCGTGGGGGCGTGGGTGCGTCGCCCGAGGAGAGGGGTTAGCTTCGGGCTCGATGAATGGATGTGGCTGGTGGATCAATGCGACACCACATACATCAACAAGTTCACTCCGAGCTTCAGGGCGTCTTCATCGGCGTAGCCGATGTTATAGGCATGGGGAAGGCGTTCCCAGCCGGCGCTGAGGCTGAAACGCGAGTAGATCACGCTCAGTGTGCCATCGGTGTCGATGGCCTCCAGTCGGGGGTTGGTCACGCCACCAAACAGCTTCTTTGCCTGCGGCGCCATTTCGACGTGCCGCGTGTCGGAGATGAAGGTGAACAGCGCATGCTCCGGCGGCAGCGCCTTGAGTTGGCGGTCGGGATAGATCAGCTTGATCTCGTCGCGGAAGGCCTTGTCGAACTCGCTGGAGCCAACCGCGCAATCGACCAGCATGGTCCCGCCGTTGTCGAGATATTTACGCAGGCGTGTGCGAACCGCGTCGGTGAACTGGAATTTGCGCTGGCCGGTCATGTACAACACGGGAAAGGCAAAGATGTCGTCTTTTCCGAGGTCCACCGGCATGCGCTTGAACTGAACATGAAGCGTGGTGTCCTGGGCGATGGTCTTCAGGAGGTTGGGCAGGCCATGGGGCGTGGGGTCCCAGTCCCCGTTGTGTACGATCTGGCCCAGCACCAGTTGGTCGCGGCCGGCGTCAGCCTTTTCATGGTACGCCTTCTGGTCGGCGAAGCACCGCCCGTAGCGGTACTCGGCCAGGCAGTAGGTCATGATGTTGGAGCCGAGTTTCAGGGCGTCGCCCTGGTCGTAGAGAATGCCGCCGTCGATCGGATTCGTAGCGGCGTTCCAGCCGCAGGAGAGATCGATGGGTGAAAAGATGATGGCCGCCCGGGTGCCGAGATTCACCACCTCGAGATACGGCGGAATCACTTTCCAGTCGTCGTGGTCCTTGCGGACGCGCATCTGGGTGATGTTGTAGAACGAGGAGTAGATGGGGTGGTCGGTCAGGACGGGCGCCAGTTCACGATCGGGAAAGACGTGGGCAATTTCGCGGCGGATGCTCTCATTGAATTCCGGCCGGCCGCAACTGCTGTGGATGACCCATGTTCCCCCGTCAAGCAGGAATTGACGCAAGCGCTTGGCCGTGCCGTCGTCGAAAACGGGAACGGATTTCCAGCCCGTGAAATAGAGGATGGGCAGTTCGGTGGGGTCGTAGCTGAACTTGGAGAACGTGGTGTTGACGAAGCGATAGCGCTGGGAAAGGGCGTCATTGGTGAAGTGGACCCATTTCTCCAGGTCGATGATCGTGGTGTTCCATCTCCGGCCGGCCCGCTTCAGAGCCAGTTCGTCAAACGTGACGTTCCCGACCAGCGCGGGTGGCGAGGGTTCACGTTTGGTTTCGGAGCGGCGCAGGGGCGTGGTCGGACCTGGCAACGGCAGCGGCGCGAAACCCTCGCCGGCGTTGATCCGTTTCGGATGCCCCTTGGGTGGAATGTTCTCCTTGGGGTTCTGCCACTCATCACCGAAGACCGGGCCGCTGCATAACAGGGCCACAGTCAGGAAGACAGCGACGGCGAAATACTGATTCATCATTCACTGCAACGCCCGAGAGCCCGTTTCGTTGGCGACCCGGTTCATCAGGCCCGAATCCGAATCATGGATGTTCAATACTCACTGCTGTGAAAAAGAAACGGATCGGCCGGTGCAACCCAAATGAGATAGTGGAATCTGCTGTGCGTGCTTCCATCCGCTTGACCAGATAATGCGTCAGGCGATGGGTTTGGAGCTTGTCCAAATCCAATAACCCGGAAACGGTTCGGCCCAGCAACGATTTGCCCCGCGCGTGAGAAGTAGATTACCACGGCAGTATATATTACCAAAGAGACCAAGGAGTCCCATGCGTTCAGCATCTTTTCTGAAGATCGGGATCGTGACACTCGTATTGGCGACCACCGCTGTGTTTGCGGCCGAGGTGGCGCCACCGGCCCCCAAACCCGCGCCGGCCAAGGCGAGACTGGGGATGAATCTGGCCGGGCCAGCCGATTGGGCTACCGAATTGCCCTTTGTGGATGTCTTCCGTATGTCCCGGCCATGGATCAGCCAGAAACAGGGCGCGGGATGGGGACAGGGTCCGGAGTTAGCGATCGACGACTTAGGGTGGGTGAAGACACTTGAGCCGGGCTGTTATGCAGAAGCGATGCTCTGCACCATCAGTGGCGGACACTATCCGGCCGGCATCTACACGGTGTTCTATGAGGGCGAGGGCAAGATCGACTTCGGCAAGAATGCCAAGCTTGTCGAGGCCAAGCCGGGGCAGATCCGCATCGACGTCGATTCGTCCAAGGGTGGATTTTCCTTGCAGATCAAGCAGACCAATCCGCAGAACTACATCCGCAATATCCGCGTCATCATGCCGGGATTCGAGAAGACCTGGGAGAAGGATCCATTCCACCCCGCGTTCCTCAAGCGATGGAACGGGTTTGCCTGTTACCGTTTCATGGACTGGATGCACACAAATGGATCGACGATCAGCAAATGGAGTGACCGGCCCACCTTGCAGCACGCAACATTCTCCAAACGCGGCGTGGCTTTGGAACGGATGATTGAACTGTGCAATCGCCAGAAGATAGACCCCTGGTTCTGCATGCCGCACCTGGCCGATGATGACTTCATCCGGCAGTTCGCCGCCATGGTGAAGGCCAAGCTCGATCCATCCCTGAAGATATACATCGAATATTCCAACGAAGTCTGGAACGGCCAGTTCGTCCAGAGCCGCTACGCCGGCGAACAGGGCGTGAAACTCGGGCTCGGCCCCAAGGAAAAGCCCTGGGAAGCCGGCTGGCACTACACGGCCGTGCGCTCGATGGAGATATTCAAGATCTGGGAAGATGTCTTCGGCGGCCGGGACCGTCTTGTTCGCGTGCTTCCCTCCCAGGCCGGCAACTCCGGCGTGTCCGAGGGCATCCTTGGTTTCCGTGAGGCCGCTAAACACGCCGACGCGCTGGCCATCGCGCCGTACATGCCCTACAGCATCGGCCGCGGCAAGACGGCTGATCTTGGCGAGCAGATGAAGGACTGGAGCGTGGAGCAGATGATCGAGCATTTCGAGAAGACCGCGTTCCAGGACAGCCTCAACCGCATGCGCAAGGACAAGATCATCGCCGACAAGCACGGCGTGAAGTTCATCGCCTACGAAGGCGGCCAGCATATGGTTGCCTTCGTCAAAGATGCAGAACTGGTGAAGAAGATCAGCGCAACCATGCACGCGGCCAACCGTCATCCGCGAATGGGCGACATGTACCGGCGATACTACGACGAGTGGGCGAAGATCGGCGGCGACGTTTTCGCCGTGTTCTCTTCCATCGGCCAGTACAGCAACCACGGCGCCTGGGGCCTGGCGGAGTATTATGACAGCAAGCCGTCGGACTATCCGAAGCTGGATGCGACGCTGCGGACGGCGAAGGACTGGGGACAGATTCCATGAACCGCGAGAAGGTCGTGAAGACAGATATTGGGGGAATCCTTGAGCCGTAGGGTGCGTCTAAGCAGGAGGCGTCGGGCGATGTGATGCCGACCTTTGTAGCCACGGTGAGCCATGCGGCAGGCGCGGCATTGGCAGGAAAGACGGTCACGGCCGCAACGTCGGCTTCGGTGGCGGCTCTCTCGAAAGGAGCATTGAACATGCTGTTCTGGGCGAAAATGAAGCTGGCGGCGATGGTAACCTTGGCGGCGATACTGGTCGGCGGTGCCGGCGTGGCGACATATGTCGTGGCGGCGGGCGGCGACCAGGCCCCCGCCAACGAAGCGATCGGGGCCGCTCAGGCCAAAGAAGCAGCGATGCGGGCAGCTTTGGGCGAAAAAGCCGCAAGCCGCCCGGCCACTCAGGCGGCCGACGGGGGCGCGTTGCCCGCGCTGACCATCAAGGACCTGATACGCCTGCGGGCCGAGAACGGCCGCCTGGCGGGGTCATGGTCGGCCGAAAAATCCCCCGTCGACATCGGCCCATTCCGCACGACCGACCCGCCGATGCGATTCTCGGCCAAACTGCATGAAGGAGAACTCAACCGGCCCGGCAACTTCTGGATCGAGGGCACCAACATGGACCAGCGAAACGAAGCGGGCGCGTGGATGTGTACCGCCCGGGCCACCGGTGATGTCTTGTGGTTGCGCGTCCATTATGGTGAGAAGAACCCAACCTGCGCCATCGAGATGATGGTTGACAAAGACAAGATCCGTCTCATTCGGACGGCGTGGGATAAGTGGGATAGATCCGTGGGTATTCTCAGGGATCTCGATGTGACCGCCCCGGATCTGAAGCAGCTTGGGGCCAGGGATCCCGAGAAAGTGGGTAAATATCTGCCCGCGCTGCTTTCGCTGTTCAGCTCCGCCGACTTGCTGAAGCCAGGCTCGGTTCAGGCCAAAGTCGTTTCTGGCAGCGACGCGCTCGCGTTTGGTGTTCGCGGCACCGACAAATGGATTGCCGAGCGTATGGCCACCCAAGGCTCGCCCGAAGGCATGGACAGCAGCGAATGGACCAACGTAACCGAGGAGAAGAAGGAGATATACCGCACCATGCAAGGTGGGAGGCTGATCGAAGCCGTCGCATCGCGGACCAACGGGGAGGTGGTCGTGACCGTCTCAGGCTTCAAGATCGGCAAGACGCCGCGCGAGATCAAACTGCCCGATCGGGCCGGCGAAGGCACGGTCGTTCAACTGACCGACTACCCACGTCCCAACAACCTCTTCCTTGCGGTACGCGTGGGCGAAGGATCCGCCAAGGAACCCCAATGAACAATCACACAGGCTTGACCCGTACCCAATTTCTCAAGGCCGCTGGCGGCGCGATCGCGGGCGCGTTCTGGGGGCAAAGGCTGCTTGCCGCCGACACCCAACCGGCAGAGTCGATCCGCCTCAAGTCCTGGGAAGTGATTGAACTGCCTGGCATCGCTGGCAAGAACAAGCAGGTAATGAAGATCACCGCCAGCAACGGCGAGTTCGGCGTATCCAAACTGGTCGGGGGATGCAAAGATCTCCGGGCCATCGAGGAAATGGGCAAACGCGCCAATCTGCTCGAACACGAGAAGCTGTACGATGCGATAGCGGCCGCCGCCGTGCCCCAGGCACAACTGGCCACATTTGACATTGCCTGCTGGGATCTGCACGCGCGGATGCTCAAGAAGCCGCTGCACGTCGTCCTGGGTACCAAGCGCAATAAGATACTCCGTTACGGTGACGTGCGCGGTCAGCAACCGGACTTCTCGCCCGAGAAGTACGCCAAGTCGGTCGCCAGCTACGTCACCCGCACGAAACTCCAGGCGACGAAGCTGCACTTCCCCGGCGCCATGGGCACGAATGAGAGTATCGAGTTCAAGCTGGTGCTCGAGACGCTCAAGCAGGTTCGCAAGGCCGTCGGCCCGGAGATTCTTCTGGCTTGGGATCCGTACCCCGGCTCGGCCGAGTCGGCAACGACATCCGTCGATGAAGCGAAAGAGATCATCCGCCTGATGGACGAACTCGGTTATGCTTGGATCGAGGGTCCCTTGCCGCCGATGCCGTTTGAGACGCAGATTCCCAAGTACGTCGAGCTGATGCGGATGAAGCCAAAGCTGCGTATCCAGGCCGAGGGGCCTGGCTCACCCATCGGCGACGGCACGCCGTTCGATATCATGAAGCAGTGGGTCGAGGCAGGCGCCATCAATCAATGTTCTACCGATGCCTACATCGCCGCCGGCCTGACCAACGCGTTGCGCATGTTGGAATACGCCAAGGCCCATCCGCCGCTGGTGATCAACCTCCACTGGGACTGGGCGCCGCATGCTCATCTCGCGATGGCATACGACGAGAAGATCATGCCTTTCGGCGAATTCGTCTGGGGCGGTGAGGTCCCCAGGAGTTACATGGACGGCCCATATCTTCGGGCGCCCGACTGGCCGGGGATTTGCAGGATCGAAGCATGAACGGACTGTGAGACATGCTCACGTCTTCTCAGCGGCGTTGTTATGAATTCCTATCCGTCATCTCCAATGACCGACGCACAAAGCCAACCTCGTTGAGGGTCATATGAAGAAACACGCGCTGATCGTCCTGGCAATGACCGGATTGGCCTGCATGTTACCGGCGTCGTCGATTGCCCAGAATGTCTCCACTGGCGGGACGAACCCGAATGTGATCGTGATCCTTGCCGACGACCTGGGCTACGGGGATCTGGGCTGCTACGGTGGTACAAAGATCAAGACGCCCAACATCGACCGGCTGGCCGCTCAAGGCGTTCGCTTCACGGACTTCTACGTCCCCGCCGCCATCTGCACCCCTTCGCGGGCGGCGCTGATGACCGGGCGGTATCCGATTCGCAACGGGCTCACGGGATTGCTCTGGCCGCACAGCAAAGACGGCATCGACGCGGGTGAGTTGACGATCGCCGAACTGCTCAAGACTCGCGGCTATGCCACAGGCCTGATTGGCAAATGGCACCTCGGCCATCAGCCGCAGCACCTGCCGATGCGGCACGGCTTCGATGAGTGGTTCGGCATGCCCTGGCCCAACGACCAGGATCAGCGTCATCCTCTGGCAAAGATCCTCAAGCAAGACTGGCCGCCCCTCCCGCTCTACCGGGACGCGAAGATCGTCGAGCAGCCGGTTGAACTGGACAGCCTGACCCAGCGATACACGCAGGAGTGCATCCGGTTCATCGAAACGCACAAAGACAAGCCGTTTTTCCTCTATTACGCTTCGCATGCCCCACACACCTATCTCGCGGCATCGAAAGACTTCCGCGGCAAGTCGGCCGGTGGGCTGTTCTGCGACATGGTCGAGGAACTGGACTGGAGCGTGGGGCAAATCACGCAGGCGCTGAACAAGCATGGCCTTGACCGCAAGACGCTGGTCTTCTTCTCCAACGACAACGGAGCGGCGCTCAAGACACCGCACCAAGGGCCGGCATGGGAAGGCTCAGATGCCCTGTTCCACCCCGACGGCAGCTATGGCTCCAACGCCCCGTTGCGCGGCGGCAAGCAGGCAACCTTCGAAGGCGGTGTCCGCGTGCCGGCAATCGCCTGGGGACCGGGCGTTCGTGCCGGCCAGGTGGAGCGGCGGCCGGCGATCATCATGGATTTGCTGCCGACCATCGCCGCAGCCGCCGGGGCGGACTTGCCGAAGGATCGCGTTCTCGATGGCGAGAACCTGATGCCCGTCTTGGCCGGGACTGGGCATCGCCACGGTCAGGAGTTCTTTTTCTTCACCGGGCAGAAGATCACCGGGATCCGCAGCGGCAAGTGGAAGTTGAAGATCGAACCGCCATCGAAAGCCGCCACTGCCGCACAGGATGCGGTTCTGCTGTTCGATTTGGAGCAGGATGTCGGTGAAGGCAACGACCTCGCGGCGGAGAACCCACAGATCGCGACAGAATTGCTGAGAAAGGTTGACGAATTCCGAAAATCGCTGGGCACGATCCCGCCGGCCAAGAAGTAGCGCCAGGATCGCACCGGCGAGGTGAACGATCCGGAAATGGGAGAAACGCAATGCGGCGATGTCGCATGTGTACGGCAATCGTGCTTGTTCTGAATGCGGTTGTCCAATCTAGAAGCCTACCGGCAAGGTGAATTGAGTTAGCGATCAGCTGGCAGAGTGAGTCTTTCGCAGAACCCGTCTTGAAGCTTGGATCGCTAGTCGCTGCTCATTCCTTTGTACCGTCGGTCAGCACGATCGTGCCGAAAGCGCTGGTGTCCTCGTCGTTCTTCTCATTGCCGCGCCAGGTGTGGCGGCCGATCTGTCCGTCGCCCTCGTCTACTGCGATCTCAAAACCATAGACGCCGTATCGGCCGAAGGGAATGGCGATGCCTTTGCCCAGAAAATAGGCCGAGCCGATCTTTATCTCCACAACGTAGCCGTCTGGCATTTCCGTGACGGCCGACTCCATGAACCACCACGGCGTGTGAGAGCGCACGAACTCAGGCTTGCCCTTCCGCGGAACGATGACGTGCAGATCGTCGGCGTTGTAGATGACCTCGTGGTTGTGCCGGCCGTCGAGATAGATGTGGATCGCATCCTTGGGCGTCTTGCCGGCCGGGCCATCCATGACCCTCACCGCCACATACAATGACTGCCCCTTGCCCTTGCCCTCATCGAGCCAGACTGCACCGAAACTGGCCTGCTTGCTTGGCACGCCCTGGACCCTCTTGCTGATGGGCTGGTCGAGCTTCCAGAAGGGTTCGTCGAGTTTGCCGTCCACTTTGACCAAGTCCGAGCTTTTGACGCCCGGTGCGGGCTTGATCGACTTGACTAGCAGCGACTGCGGAGAGGCCGGGCCGACAGCCCATGTGATTGCTTTGGTGGCCGATCGTCCGGCCGCGGGGTGCGAGTCGGTGGCGCGGACAGTGAATCGGAATTCGCCCGCCTCGCCCGGCGTGCCCACCAGAATGCCGGCTGGCGTGAGTTGCACGCCGAAGGGCAGCTTGCCCTCGGCCAGATCCCACTTGATTGCACCGACACCGCCTTGGACCTTTATCGGGTGAAAGACGTACTCATCCAATCCAGTTGGCTTCAGGTCCGTCTCCGCAAGGAGCGGAGGCTTGTCCTCGCTGACACGCAGCGTCAGCGGCCGCTGGAAGGCGCCTTTGCCATCCTCGACCTTCACGATCAGGACATGTTCGCCAATTGATTGTGACTGGCCCGTAAACGCGCCTGCGGCGGACAAGCTCAGTCCTTGCGGTAACTGCCCCTGCGCGATCGACCACTTGCACGGACCCTGTGCGTTGAGCGACCTGAGTTGCGTATTGTAGGGCTGCCCCGCGAGGGCCGGTGGCAGATGCCGGTCGGCAATAACCATGCTCGTGGACAGGCCGGCCGGTGGATAGGTCAACAGGATATCCCATGCCGTCTCGCGAACGATTCGGGCGGCTGGTTCGGGCACCTCAAGACTCTCGTACCATCCGGCGATGATCTTGCCCCCGGCATCCTTCCGGCCATAAGTGGCGGGATAATTCAGCGGCGACTCGTTATAGAGCATGGCGCAGACCAGCACATCCACCGCGTACATGCCCAGCTTGCTGAGATGTCCGCCATCGGAGAAAAGCTCGAAGCGATTGGCGACGCCGGGAAGCCGCCCGGCATCCGCCAACTGCCCCAGTTCGCGAATCAGCACACTGCTGGGGATCACACGCGGCTTGGGCGTGTTGGGAAACGCCTTCTCAATCGCGGCCGCCACTTTCTCCGTGTGAGCTTCCGTGCGGATCGGCTGTGGATTGTTCCAGTCCATCGCGGCGTCCGGCCAGATCGTGTAGATCAGCACCTGGCACTTGGGATTCCCCTTGAACGCTTCGGCGGCGAACTTTGGGGCATAGACGTCGTCATCGCCCGCCCACGCGAGAAGCGTGATCGCATCCCATGATTTGCCCGGCGCCAGAGTCTCCGGCCATTTGTTCTGCTGGGGATGGTCCCAGTTCCATCTCAACGGGGAACCCAGGATATTGATCTCACCATCCTTATGCCCGGCATGTCCGACAGTCCACGCGAGCGGTTCGAGAAAACGCAGCGCATGGGAGTGGCTGTTGCCAACGTGGACGACGCGCAGGCCATCCTTTTTGTCGGCGGGCGCTTCGCCCGCACGGGCGGCTGGGGCGGACAACAACAGGCTGCAGATAACGGCAACAATGCTCAAGGTCTTCAAGCTGGGCTCCTTTGGAATGTTCCTGCAATCCATTACGCGTAGACGTCATCCGTGGGGGGTAGCGGCATCGCGGACTGCCCGGCCGACGACCTTCAGGCTGTCGAGGCGATTCTCCTCGTACTCGCGTGAGATGACGATCCCCGCCGCGCCCGCATCGAAGGAGCGGCGGACGGCGTTGTAGAGCTTCTCCTGATCACTGGGCCAGGGCTGTGTTCCCCAGCCGCCGCCCCTGGGGATATCCAGGCCGATTCCGGCATAGGTTCTGGCCTTGCCCTTCAGGGCATCAGCACAACGTTTGACCTCGCGGTGGACGTACTCTGGGCCAAACCCGTCTGGAAGTTTGTCGAGCGTCGGCTGCTGTTTCGGATCGTGTCCGCATATCGCATAGAACAGATCCAGTGACTGCTGGAGCGGCAATTCCTTGAGCACGGTCTTGCGTACGGTCTCGATATAGCCCAGTAGCCGTGGACCAAAGATCTCGTGGTAGACGATCATCTTGACGTAATCGCAATATGACGCCATCTCGCCGTAGGGAGCGCCGGCTCGATAGAACGGATCGAAGCTGCCCTCGACCTGCGAAACGTGCCGGCCGACTTCGGCGGTGGTGCGGATGCGCTTGATTGCATCATAGATCAGTTGGTGGACCTCGCCGTTGGCCAGATGCCATTGCCGTTCCCAGGCCAGAATCTCGGGATACATGATGAGGATGCGCAGGAACCCCACCAGCGTGCCCTCGGGACCACCAGCAACACCTTGGCGGAGAACCTCAAGATAACCGTGCAGTTCCAGCATGCCCTGGCGCGCCCGCTCGGGGTCGATGCCTTTCCCTTTCGCTCTTGCCATGCAGAAGGGGCAGAAGCAGTTGGGCGCGCCATTCCACATCAGCATGTTACCGATTGGCCCGCAACGTTCCGCGCCGTACTGGATGCCATCGATCGGGTAGTTCTCGAAGAGATCTTTCACCGTGGCAACGGTCCAAGCCCGAAACTCAGGGTTGTTCAGGCACGGCTTTCCCAGCGGCGCGCCACTGGCATCCATCTCCACGGCCTTACTCCAGTTGGCGATGAATTTAGCGGCGTTCTGGCCGCCGGGTTCGTAAATGCGTACGTGGAGCTTCATGCCACGCTTGCGGATTGGCTCGGCCAGTTCCATCAGCACATCGCGCCCGGCATATTCGACATCCTTTTCGGGAGCGGCATGCCGCAACGCGGTATCCGCGAAATACTTCTCGTTGTGCCGCACCCAGACAACCGGCAGCTTGCGCTTGGAGTTGTCCCTCTTTGGCACCCCATGGTCGCCCATGGCGGCCAGCGGGCGTATCATGGCGCCATAGTAGGCGTACGGGCTGACCATGGGCGCTGTGACGGCCGCATGATCCTTGAGCAGGTCGAGGCAGTAATCGATCCCTTCGTCATAGAAGCTGTGCGCGGCGATGTGGATGCCGACGAAGGCGTCGTTAACTTTGGCCGCCGGTGCGGCGCTGGCCGGTGTCGCTGTCGAACCGATGCCGCCGGCGACGGCGGCGAGAAGCGAAAGGAACTGGCGGCGGTCGAGGTTCTCCATACTCTCTCCTGGGTTGCTCACGGGTTTCAACAATGTGGCAACGGAACTTACAAAGATCCGTGGCGGTCAGCGGATGGCGTCTTTCAGCCGCTTCTGCATGCTCTGGTATTCCTTCCACGCGACTTTACGCAGGTAGGTGGCGGTGTCGTCGGAAACGGACGCGGTCTTACCGGCGACGACCAGCGTCTTCATCCAGCCGGCCAGGGCGGCGTCATACTCATCAAAGTGCGCCGTCTTCGCTTTCGCCGCGGCGGCGGTCTTCTCATCGGCCGTCAGATGCCAGATCGAGATCGTGGCCGGCACATTGGGCGGCGGTTCCTTACCGGTGAAAGCGGCGTAGAAGCAGCAGAGATTCAGATAGCAGCCGAGCGTGCCGGGATGGGCCGTGTCGGGGAGGTTGTGAAGCTCAAATTGCGGCTTCTCCTTGCGTACACGCTGCCATGCCGTTGAGCACGGCGCAACCATCGTCACCCTGTTCCGCGCCGCGGCCGCGAATATCTTCTGCCGCCCGATATCCGCCTTCTCATCTCGCCCCCAGCCCATCTCGTAAAAGACCGTCTGGCCACCCGCCTCGCGAATCGCTTTGCAATAGATGTCCAGCGATTTATCATGCTCATCGCCTTCCGGCCCGTTGATGAACTCGGCTGGCACCTGTAGCACGACGTAATTGTACTTGTCTTCTGCGATCTTCTGGAGAACCGTCTGCCCGGGCTTGAGCCCGTACTCGGCCTTGAAGTTCTCCCGCAGGTAGACATGCACACCCGTCCCGCTGCGGCCAGCCACTTCGGCCTTGGCCGGCATGTTTCCGAACTTCGTCAGCCACTCGGTCGTCACCTTGGGCTGGTTGTGGAAGTAGAGGCTGCTGCTGCCAAGCCACAGCATGCGGATCGGCCTGGGCTCTTCCGCCGCCATACAAGACGTCGCCAGCAAGGTAACCAACGACAGGATGCCAATGGAAATATACCGCATCATGGTCTACCTTTCGCCGCCCAGACGCGGCAACTCATCGCGCGTGATCACAAATTCGTGGCCGTAGGTCGTCTTCATCCACTCGGCCGGATTTGTCTTGCCCTCCGCCCACCAGGGAAGGCAGTAGAGCCATTTCGGCCCATTCTTGGCCATCATATCTGGATTGGGAATGGCCTCGCATTCAGACATCGCCAGCATCTTTCCCGGCGCCACCTGGGTCATGATGTCGAAGGCCTTCTGGTAGGCATCCTCCTGCGGCTTGGCCCAGCCGAAATAGCTGTTGGCGTAGATGTCGATGCCGGCGATGTCCACATACTCGGCCCCGGGATAGAACCGCTTGCGGTACTCGATGGCCGCGACATCCTTGCCTGGGCCGGCAGACTTCAGGCCGGCATTGTAGACCCAGATCAGGTTGTGTAGTTTCCGCTGCTTAACCAGGTGATCGAACATGATTCGCCACATGGCGGCGGTGTTTTCAGGCTTGTCCTTGTCGGTCCACCAGAACCAGCCGCCGTCGATTTCGTGGAATGGCCGCCAGAGCACGGGAACTTTCGCCTTGGCCAGTTGCTCGAGATAATCCGCGTGTTTGTCGAGGTCCGTCATGAAGGCCTTGTGTTCGGGCGTGTCGGGCAATAGCGCCTTGCCCATGTCAAACGGGCCGCTGGGCGGGCCATTGCCGTGTTTGCCAACCCAGGCAGTACCGTCATCTTTGAGAGGATGCTTCCAGTGGAACTGTATCGAAACAATGCCGCCCTCCGCCGACCATTGCTTTGCCTGGTCGATGTAGCCCTGAACCACCGGCGTATAGGTCTTGCCCCAGCGTGGCGAGTTCCAGCCGCTGAGATCGATGGCGACGATCGCGGCGTCCTTGCCGGTGATCTCCTTGACCTTGGCCGCGTTCTTTGTGCCCGAGATGCCGCTCAGTGTCTTCTTCCCGTAGATGGAGCGAAGATAGTCCAGTACGGCCCGTGCCTCGGGAATCAGGTCCGGGTCGGCCGGCTGAATCTTGTCCGGAATGGGCTGCTCCCCGGCCGCAAACAGTGGTGAGATCACCAATGCAATACAGATCATCCACAACCATCTCATGGCGGTTCCTTTCACTGTGGCAGGATCGGCCTGCCATTTCCGTTTAGCTCCTCGTGCTCCCATGGTGATGGATACACCATCTCCACCTGTCTTGGCTTGGGCAGTGTCTTGCCGGTGGCGGGGTCGTGCTTGTACCACATGCGTCCCGAGTACGGCGCGTTGGCGTCCGCCCAAGTAACCAAAGCCTCCCAGTCGGCCGGCGACATCTTGACCGCTTCCTTGTGGTTGGCATCGAACAGTGCGGTGATGACCTTGCTCTTGTGCGAGCCGAACTGGTAGGGCATCGACAGTTCCGCATCTCCGCGACGGTTGGAGATGGCCACAAGTTGGCCGGGTGCCTTGTTTGTTTCGATCTGCCTGTACCACTCTTTGGGCATGTCGGCCACAGGCAGGTCCGGGAACACGCTCTTGAACCACTTGGGATCTCCGGCCGGCGTGGGCTGGCCCCAGCGGATGCCAAAGAGCGTGCGATATGCCTGCGTGAAACCGTGTACATCGGTGCGGCTGGTGAATTCCAGGCCGGCCTTGGGATCCTTTTCGCCATGGCAACTCGCGCAATGCTTGTCGAACACCGGCTGCACATGACGGGGGAAGTCAATCACCACGCGGTCGCCCCACGGCGGTAGTGTCGGCATCGCCGGCGGTTTCACCATGGCCAGTGTCCGCGTCCCACGGTAGGTGCTTTCGGGGGATGTTGGCCGTGTCTCGTGGCAACCCGCGCAGCCCCGCACTTCGCCAGGCTGAAACTCGACGTGGCTGCGCATACGCCGGACCTCCATGAGTTTCCCATCCAGCGCCTGGAAGGAAAGGGCCAGCCTCGGCGGCACCTTGAAGTGGGCGGACCCGTCTGCCTCCACCGGCACCGTGCCGATCACGCGCGTTGGCGCCCAGGACCAGTAGCTGAAGACGAAGGAACTTCCCTGGTCGAGCATCCAACGAAGTTCGCCAATCTTCTGCGTTTTGTCGAAGACCCAGTTGGCTCGTGTGAGAATACGAATGTGTTTGACTTCCCCCCGTTTCACGTCGGGCAGGCCCTCGTAGACATCGGCGATATAGCATGTGGCCGCTGTCTCGGTTGACGTGGGACGTTCCGGCAGCATCGGGGGCTTGGGGCGGGCCTTGATCGCCAGGGGATGCGCCAATTCGTACAGCCGGTCGCGGTGAATCAGTTCCTTGTTGCCGAACACATCGACGTAGTAAATCGCGAAGGCGCAGGAATTGGGGTGGTGATAATCCGCCCCAACCAGCACGCTGCGCTGCGACAGCGGCCATGACGTGTGGTAATAGCCGCCGCGTCCCGGCCCGCGGGCATCGCGCACACCGCCATCGGCAACAACTCGGACCTTCGGGCCGTAGCCTCCTTCGGTCTCGGAGGCAAACGGTGTCACATAGCGCAGCCCGTCCAGGGTGTTGACGCCGGGCATTGGGTCGAGCAACACGAGCGCGCCCTCAGGCAATGCGTGGTGCCCACAGGTGATCCCCCAGAGTTTGTTGCTGCACGGAGTGGGCATCGCATCGCGCATCGAATGCGGCCCGCTGCTGACGTGCCCCTTGAACAGCAGGTCAGCGCCGGTGCCATCGGGACGGATGGCCCACAAACCGTGCGGATAGTAGAAATGCCTCTCCTGGTAGTCCCACCGCAGGAATCCGATGGTGCCATCATTGAGCACATGCGGGTAGGCGTCGAAGTCCTTGTTGTAGGTGAGGCGTCTTGCCGACTTGCCGTCGGCCCCCAGGCGGTAGAGATTCAGCGCGGTCGCGTTCTGGTCCCACGGCCCACACTCGCTGCCGACGTGGCCGCGATCCGAAGCCACCACAACATCGCCGTTGGGTAGATATGCCGGCTCACGATCGATGGCGTGGTCATCGTTGCTCAACTTGCGCAGGCCGGTCCCATCGACGTTCATCTCATGGATTTGCGTCGGGCGGGCGGTCTGCGGGTTATTCGGGTCGGGCCAGTGAGAGAAGGCAAAGGCAACGCGATCGGCATCGTAGTAGAGGTCCATGCCGCGGATGTTACCCTCGCCCAGACGGCCCTTGAGCAACGACTCGGCCGGTGAGGCCGGGTCAAAGCCCTTCTTGATCAGCACATCGCACCCGGCCGGCACCCGCGACGGGCTGAACGCATAGTTGGCAATATTGTGCTGCCCGAGGTGGTTGCGCCGCTTGGCGAAGATAATCCGATCGAAGTCAAGGTCCGGACTGCAGAGCACGACCTTGCGGGCGGCGTGACGGAGTGTGAGGTAGCGCTGGCGGAGCGTGCTGAGGTCAGGTGCGTCACGAAGAGCAGCGTGGGCAGTTCGGACGGTCGACATCGCGCCCGGCGAGGCGGTTGCAGTCGCCGCCGGTGTGCGCTCTGTTCGCGAGAGTACCTCGTCGCTGGAGTCCAGCAGGTCAGGGGCCGTCCGGTGGACGTTCTGCTGCACCGCTTGGCGTACGTAGTCGCAATCGAGCAGGTCCGCCGCCTTCACCGCATCCCACCGCACATACCACGACGGCGGGTTACGCCGCGGCCACTGCATTTTCGAACCATCATTCTCGCGATTGATTTTCACCGCGATTGCCCATTCGGCGATACCGCGCACAAATATGTCCGTGTGATCGAGCAGTGCGGCTGCCCGCGCCGCCAAGTCGTCCGTGAGCCCACTGATCTTCGGCTTGTAGTCATTGCCATCGAGAACGATGGTGGCCGCCAGCAGCAGTATCTCCGCCTGCATCGTGGCCGATTCCGCAGTCGTATCCTTCGCAAGCCGGCCAAGCAGGCCGGCCGCCGATCTGCTGTCGCCCATCATCGCCTGCCGCAACGCCTCGTACGACAGTTCCGCTTTGTCTGGTCCGGCAGCGCTGGCGAAACGCAGGGCTGCAATCACCGCGTCGTACTGCCCGGTCCTGAGTTGCTCTGCAATGGATACCGAGAGTGTTTTAGCAGATGAGAACCAACGAATGCCCTCGTATTGGTCCCACTCGTTCTTCGCCTGGGGTTGCGCAGCATTCACCGCCAGTCCGACGACCAGCAGGATCGACATTGACCAAAGTCTGCACTTCACGCGGGAGCCTCGCTATCTTGACCTTGCCTTCAGAATCACCGTCTGCTCGTCCTTCCAAACCCATTCCCCGGCCGGCGGCGCAAGCCAGGGGTCGGGGAACTCGACCTTCACCCATCGTGCCGCCTTGCTGGGTCCGGTTGGGTTTTTGTCAGCGAAGGTATCGAAATAGGGGGCGTTGAGGTCCACCCACGTTGTCAGGGCGATCCAGTCCTGCCGCGGCAGCTTCACGGACTTCACATGCTCCGGATGATTCAGCAACGACAGGATCAACTTGCTTCGTCCCGAGCCGAACTGCATGGCCGGGGTGACTTCCGCGCCGCCGAAACGGTTGGACAAGACAACCAGTTGCCCCGGTGCAGCGTTCTTCTCGATCAGCTTGTACCAGTCCTTATTCACCGGTGGCGCAGGTTCGCCGGGATGCAGCCACCGCCAGGCATCCTCGCTGACGATGGGCGTGGGCTCGTTGCCTTTCAGGCCGAATATGGTGCGGTAGGACTGGGCGTAATCGCCGACTTTTCGTCCGCTGAAATCCAGCCCGCCTTTGGCGTCTTTCTCACTGTGGCAGCTCACACAGTGGCGATCGAAGATGGGCTGCAAGTCTCGCTCATAATTGGGCAGATTGCGATTACCCCAGGCCGGAGCTTCCGGCATGGACGCCTCGCGGCGCAGGGCGATCCCTGTGGCGCCCCATCCCGTCGATGGTGGGGCGATGGCCTGGGTCTCGTGGCAGCCAGTGCAGCTTCGCACCTCGCCCTTCTGGAATGTGACGTTGCTGCGCATCCGCCGCAGTTCCAGAAAGTTCTCATCCAGCGCCTGGAAATAGACCGTCTGGTCCACCGGCGCCTTGAAATGGGCCGAGCCATCGGCCTCCACCGGCACAATGCCGATCACGCGGGCCGGCGACCAGTCCCATGAGCCAAAAACATGCGTCCACGCCCCGGCCGGGGTGGCGTGGAGATGGTTGTAACCCCAGGGCTTGCTCTCGTCGCGCACACACGGCCAAGGCATCTTCTGGCAGATGCGGATGTAGCGAACCGCCCGGGGGCTGTCGAGTTTCAACCCGTAATTGGCGTTGCTCATGGCCATCGTGGCGTATGCGGGGCCGGGTTCCAGGTCTGGTGGCGTCTCACGAAGAACTGGCGGTTTGACCGTCTTACGCACCGGCATGAGGTATGC
The DNA here is from genome assembly GCA_025361735.1 of Phycisphaerales bacterium. GTDB lineage: Bacteria > Planctomycetota > Phycisphaerae > Tepidisphaerales > Tepidisphaeraceae > JANYKD01. The sequence goes on along the minus strand of JANYKD010000210.1, from coordinate 14,568 downwards.
CACCGAAAGCTGTCGATCGCGATGGATCAACTCTTTGTTGCCCCAGACGTCAATGTAGTACAGGCCATAGTTGCGGGCACTGGCGTTCTCGGGCTTCTTGTACGAATAGGCCACCAGGAAGCTCTTGTCCGAGAGTGGATAGGGAAACTGGTAATGCCCGCCGACATCCTGCACGCCGCCTTCGGGAACCGGCTTGACCTTGCCGTACCCGCCTTCGGTACTGGAAACCAGTGGTGTGACGGTCCGCATGCCCTCGGCCTCGTTGACTCCTCGCGACCAGTCAACCGTGAACACGGAGCCGATCTCGCCGTTGTGATGTCCGCAGGCGATGGCCACCAGCGCATTCTGGCCGGGAATCTGCCTCGCCTCGCGCAGGGACATCGGCCCGCCCTCGATGTGTTGCTTGTAAATAGCATCGGTCATCGAGCCGTCGGGCCGGCAGGTCCAGAGCGTGTGCGTCTGCCACAGGTGGCGCTCCTGGTACTCCCAGTGAACAAACAGAATCTGCCCGTTGTCCATCACATGCGGGTAGCGATCAAAATCCTTGTTATTGGAAAGCCAGCGGATGTTCGATCCATCGGGCGAGCAACGAAACAGGTTGACGATCATCTTGTCCTGCTGGAGCATCCCCGAGCACTGGCTGCCATAGTTTGAGCGATCCGAGCAGAAGACAATATCGCCGTTGGGCAGGTAGCACGGTTCGATGTCGGAGTTGTGCGGCAGGTTGGTGAGTTGCCGCAGGCCGCTGCCGTCGATCTTCATCTCATACAGATGCGCCGGTTCCGACCGGCCCAGTTCCGTATTCTCAGCGTTGGCGTCTTTCGTGGGATCGTACTTCGGCTGCTTCAGGTATGAGAACACCAGTTGATCAGCATCCCACCAGATATCCATGCCACGCAGGTGGCCAACACCGAGGCGGCCGGCGATCAGCGGCCTGGCCGGTTCCGAGGGTGAGAGACCGGACTTGATGTAAATGTCGCCACCCGGGCCGTAGGCGTCACGTAGCGACCCGTTGGTGATGTTGCCGCTGTCCGATCCCGTTCGTGTGGCGAACACGATCTGGTTGAAGTTGATGTCCGGGTTGGCCAGCGCTACCTCACGCACCGCAAGCCGCATCGCCAGCCATAACTTTCGCTGCCCCACCAGATCATCTGGATTGAGCTTCGCGAAATCCGCCAACGTCGCGCGCGCCTGGCGAACTCGCGACAGGCGATCCCGGACAATCTCGGCCGGCTTTCCGCCACGGGTCTGGGTGACCCATGTTGTCAGTCGCTCCGCCCGTGTCAGCAGCACGTCGGCTGACTTGGCCAGGCTTTCGCTGCTGCGATGCCATTCCAGCCCTGCCGCCTGTCGAACATAATCGCATTCCAACAGGGCTTGGCCATCCAGCGCCAGCCAGCGTTTGTACCAATCGCAGGCCTTGGCATCGGGCCACGACTTGAATTTCCGCCCTTCGCATTCCGCGCCCAACCGGATCGCGATTGCCCACTCGGCCAGTCCACGCACAAAGGGGTCCGGGTCGCCCAGTAGCGCGGCTGCCTGCCGGCCGATATCCTCAGTGCCCGCCTCCGGAGCTTTGGGCGCTGGATTATTCTTCCGCTGGCTGGCCGGTGTCTCGTCGCCTTTTGCCATCAGCACCAGCCGTTCGACCAGTTCCAACGCAGGCTGTCCTGCCCGTGCCGATATCGCGACAATAAATCCCAACAGGATGCAACCAATTTGAACGACTCGCATGGTAAGGTCTCCGCACGCACCCGTGGATTGGGCCTGCTTATGCCCATAAACTGCCGACACACGGCGAGTCTGACGCTTTTTCTTCCGCCAAGCTGATTCTCGTCGTCAGATTTGCTGTAACGGGTAGTTTAACAGGTGGGAGTACCGGGCATGAAACGCGATAGCGAGACATTCCTTTCACTGATAACCTCAAGCCAGGCATCGCTTTATGCCTATATTCTTTCGCTTGTACCCCATGCCCAGCAGGCGGAGGACATCCTCCAGGAAACCAACCTCGTGCTTTGGCGGAAGGCGGCCGACTACACGGCCGGCACCAGCTTTCTCGCCTGGGCGTGCAAAGTGGCCTACTTCAATGTTCTGGGCCATCGCCGCCGCTTTTGCCGAGAGAAATTGGTCTTTTCTGATGAACTATTGGACTATCTGGCTGAGCGGCAGGCCGAGCGGGTCGAAGATCTGGAATCACGGCGGGATGCGCTGCGGAAGTGCCTGGAGAAGCTTCCCGATCGGCAGCGCAGCATCATCGAGTCTCGCTATGAGCCCGGAGCATCGGTGCGGAGAATGGCGGAAGAAGCGGGTATGACCGAGGGGGCTCTGTCGCAGTCGCTCTCGCGCATTCGCGGGGCGATTCTCAACTGCATTCAAAGCCGGCTGAGCACGGAGGGGCAACCATGAGTCAGCCAAACGACAAACATGCTGAACTCGACGCGCTGGTGAACAAGCTGGTGGACGGACAACTCGACGATGCCGGGGGTGCCCGGCTGAACGAACTGCTCTACGGCGATCCCGATGCCTGCGAGTTCTACCTGAACCACATGGCGCTGCATGCCCACCTGAAATGGGAAATGGGTGCGGCGACACCGACAGTGATCGTTCCCTCCGCGTCCGCTTTCGCCAGCCAGCGAACCTTGCGGCCGTGGCAGCGCTACGCGATTGCGGCGATGGTTCTGCTTACGTTGACGCTGGCCGCAGCCTGGGTCTTCCGCACCGACAGGGAAGATCCAATCGTGGGGCCATTCATCGCCACGGTCGAGAAGATCGACTCGGCACAGTGGCGCGGCGATGGACCCAGATCGGTCGGACAGAAACTGCGGCCTGGGGAAATGTCCCTGGTTTCGGGCACCGCCGTCCTGCGATTTTCTAGTGGCGCCAGTGTGGTCATCACAGGACCGGCTGACTTCACCTTGGAATCGCCGAAGGGCATCGATCTCCGGTCGGGCAGTGTGCTGGTCGTGGCGCCGCCGGAGGCCTCGGGTTTTACGGTGCGAACCGCGGCCGGGAGATTCATCGACCTGGGCACCGAGTTCGGCGTTTCCATCAACGCGGATCGCTCGACGGACGTTCAGGTTTATCAAGGCGTTGTCATTGCGCGGCCGGGAGCCAACGATCTGGTAGTGCCGGTGCTGGCCCGTGAGGCCGGGCGGATGGACGCGGAGCGGGGCGACCTGGTTTCGATTCCCTTTGATGCAGGTCGCTATCCCGCCGCTTCATCGCACCGGGCGACACAGCCTGCCTCGGCAAACCCGTCAAGTCATAAGCCGCTGCCCCCGACAGCCCGCATCGTGTTCATGGGCGATCGTGCCACCGACCGCGAAACGCACCTGCTACTGATCGGCCAGGCCTTCCAGAAGCTGCTGGGAACATCCCGGCCGGCGCTGTTCAATGCGGGTGAGTCGCTGATGCTGTCATACACGGAGCCCGACTTCCAGGAGGACATGCTGACGTTCCGGCCGACGCATGTCGTGATCGAGTTCGGCCCGCAGATCGCGCTGGCACCGCGGCCGCGCACGCCGGAGAAATTTGAGGCGGACATCGTTCGTCTGCTCGATCGCCTGAAGACCGAGAACATTGAGCCAATCATCACCACGGGCTTTCCCGTAGGGCAGCGCCATGTGGAGGCACAACGCCTGCTCGATGGCTACAACCAGATTCTGCGCCGATTGGCCGCCGAACGTGGACTGCGTCTTGCGGATGCCGAAAAGCAATTCTACGTGGCGTCTCGGAGTGGAATGACGCTGGTGGCCGATAACGGCACGGATCCCACATTTGCCGGCGATCGGGAGCTCGCCAAGACGCTGTTGAGTGCCATGGGGTATCCGGATGCTCCCATCGAGACCACCCTGCACACCGCGCTGCTGCCCGGCGTGATCCCGCAGTGGTGGTATCATGCCAAACCGTTTCAGCAGAAGCTTGATCCGCAAACGGTGCGCGACCTCGAGCCTGACGCCGCATGGAAGATACTGACGATCCCACAGCCCGAGGACACATTCCTCGGTCGGTTGGCCGACTCGTCACATTCGATTACCTACCGCGACCGCGCGCGCGGCTTCGCCACGAACCTCCTGCATCACCCAGGCGAGATCACCGAGGCGGTGGCCTACATCGACAGCGATCGGGACAAGAACGTTTTCGTGAATACGGGTGCGATGCTCAACACGATCTGGCTTAACGGCGAGAAGATTTTCGATCGCGACGGCAAATGGACCGGCTGGCACGCAGGCAAGGAGCGGATTCCCGCCCATCTGAAGACCGGCCAGAACAAGATCGTCATCGAAATTGAAAGCAGTTTCTTCCTCAGCATCACGGAGAGCCGCGATTGGCCACTGCCGTGAGTCCCGGTGACCTTCGGGTCCACACCCTTAAGATCGCTATCCTTCGCCTGCAACGGTGCATGGACGATATGGAATGGCACATAGCAGAAGAACGGGCGGTCCTTGTTGTCACGGATGAATTCGACGGTATGCTTCTTGTCCGGAGCGGAGGGCTTCAACTTCTCTATGGTTTGGCCGCATAATCCCGGCCATCGAAGCTGGCCCGCACCTCTTTGCGCCACTCGTCCAGCGCGGCCTGCATCTTCTTCACCACCTCCGGCTTCTTTGCCGCCAGGTCAGTCTTGTGGGCCGGGTCGGCGTAGATGTCGAATAGCTTTGGCTCGACTGACTTCCCATCCTTCCGCCCGTCGCCACCGACCACCATCCGGTAGGGGCCGTCGATCCAGACGCCCTGCGTGTCGGCGACGAAATCGATCTTCGCGAAGGCGTTCTTCTTCTGCTGGTTCCAGAGCATGAACCCCAGCGGTTTTGGGCGCTGGGTCATCTTGCCATCCAGCAGCGGCACGAGGCTGATGCCGTCCAGCGGCGGCTGGTTGGGCACCTTCACGCCGGTGATTTCGAGGAGGGTCGGGTAAATGTCCATGTGTGCCACGGTCACATCCGTGCGGATCGGCTGCTTGATGCGGCCGGGCCATTCCAAAAGCCCCTGGGTGCGGGCGCCGATGGTGCCCTTGCCTCTACCGGAGGGATCCTGCGATTCGGGCGTAATGCCGCCGTTGTCGCTGACGAAGCAGACGAGGGTGTTGTCGGCGATGCCGAGTTTGCGCAGTTCGGCCCGCAGGTTGCCGACGGCCGCGTCGACGCCGGAGACTTCGCCCCAATAGTTCTGCATCTTCTCGGGGAGGTCCTTGTAGAGCGCCTTGAATTCGTCAGATGCCTTGTGTGGTGCGTGGGGCGATCCGAAGCAGACATAGGCCAGGAACGGCTCGGGCGTCTTGGCCTTCTCACGAATCCATTCCAGTGCCAGGCCCATGGCCGCGACGGAGGTATCGCCCTTGAGGGCGATCTTCTCCTGGGTGTCGCCCACCTGGAGCGAGGCGCCGAGATCGTAGAAGTTGATGGTCCAGATCGCCTTGTCGAATCCCATCTTCGCCGGACTCGTGTTCGTGCCGCCCAGGTGCCACTTGCCAAACTGAGCCGTGTGATATCCCGCCGGCTTGAGGGCCTGCGCGATGGTGATCTCCTTGGGATGCATCGCCCCCAGGTGATGCAGCCCCGTGCGAAACGGCGTGCGGCCGGTCATGATCGCGAAGCGCCCCGGCGAGCACATCTGCTGGGCGGCGTAGAAGTAGTCGAAGCGGACCCCCTTGGCAGCCATGTCGTCCAGGGCCGGCGTCTTCACGACGGTGTTGCCGCGATATCCGGTATCGCGCCAACCCATGTCATCGGCAACGACGATGACGATGTTGGGCCGGTCCGCCGCGATTGCGAGAGGGGCGGCGATGAAAAGCACCATCGCAACAAGACAATTCACACGCATGACAAACCTCCTGAAGGACGGTCACTCTATTTACCGCTTCATCCAGCGATTTGTGACAGGTTATCGCGCCGGCCCGGGCGAGTTGGCGGCTTTGTTTCTGGCCGAATCGTACGGCCCGATGGCGTCTAACCGCTTCTTCAACTCCACCACGACTGCAGCGTGCTCGGATTCGCCTGCCAGATTGTGGGTCTCCTGAGGGTCCGCATTCTCGTCATAGAGTTCTGTCGTCCCGTCACTCCATCGCGTGTAACGCCAACGGTCGGTCCGCACGGTCTGGCCGTATACGCCCTGGCCGCGAACCACGAGGGTGAAGGCCGCCTCTTTTCCGTTTCGCGTGGGATCGTCAAGCAACGGACGCAGGCTCTTGCCGGCCAGCGTGTGCGGGGGCTTCGCGCCGCAATAATCGGCAACCGTCGGATAGAGATCCAGCAGTTCAACCAGACCGCGGCACGTCTTACCGGCCGCAGCGCCTGGCGCGGCAATAATGAGCGGTATGTGGCAGCTTCGCTCGAAGAGCGTGTTCTTATTCCACCAGCCCCGTTCGTTATGGTGATACCCGTTGTCGCCCGCAAAGATCACTAGGGTCTTGTCCCATAGTTTCAGCCGGTCCAGCGTGTCTAGCAAGCGACCCACCTGAGCATCCGTGAAGGAGACACCCGCGTAGTAACCTCGCTGGAAATCCAGCCGGTCCTTGTCCGTGAACGCATCGAACGCCGCCTTTAAGGCACCCCCTGGCATGGAAAGTTTCGACACGGGCGTGATGTCGGCTGGATCGCGATACAGTTTCAGCGATCCGGGTGGGTACAAATCAAAATACTTCTTCGGCACCAGAAACGGGTCGTGCGGCCGATGGAAGCCCGCACCAACAAACCACGGTTTGCCAGCGGCGGTCTGCTCTTCGATGGCGTGGATGACATGCAGCGCGTTCTGGCCATCCGGTTGGTCATCGTCCGTACCCTCCATCTCGCCGACTTCGCACCATTTAAGCTTGCCACCGGTGAGATTTCGCACATTGCCGATGCGCCCGGCGGGCGTGGCCTTGAACATCTGTGCGTCATCCCACGACTTGCCGAGGTCCAGCCAGCCGTCGCGAACCTCACCGGCCGCCTCGCCGACGTGGTAAATCTTGCCGTACGATGCCGCGTGCCAACCGGCCTGCCGAAGCAGTTGCGGCATGGTGACGATGTCCGGCAGGCAGGTGCGGAAACTTGTGGTGTTGGAGGTAACTCCAGTCTGCTCGCAGCGCAGGCCGGTCATGAAGGAGGTGCGGCTTGGATTGCAGACGGGATACTGTGCGTAAGCTCGCTCAAATCTCACGCCACGCGCGGCCAGGCGGTCGATGTTCGGCGTCTTAACGGAGGTGTTGCCGTAGCAGCCGACCGTGTCGCGCAGGTCATCGGAAATGATCAGCAGCACGTTCAGTCTGTCGGCGGCAAGACACCGACCACAGAGCACACACAGAACCACCAGAGCCAGCAGTGTCTTCATGATTCATTTCCTCATTGGTTCTTCGGCAGCGGCGAACCGGGGACAAATTCCTCGCGGCTGAGGAAACTGTCGTTGTTGGCGTCACGAAGGTCAAACCATTTCTTCGCCTCGGCGGCGTCGCGGCCGGCACTGAATTCCTCAAGGCTCAGCTTGCCATCCTTGTTCGCATCCTTCTGCCGAAACTGGGCGGCGCGGTTTCCGGCCGGCTCCGTGCCCGATGCCTCGGAAATGGCCGGCAGCGGCAGATAGTCGAAGTCGGTAATCATCTTCTCGGCCAATGCCAGCCGAAGCTCACGTTCAACCTGCGCCAGGGCCGGCTGGCCGCTCAGGTTGCGAAGCTCGGAAGGGTCTTCGTTCAGGTCATAAAATTCGTAAACGGGCCGGGGCGTTGTGAAGTAAGTGGCGACCAGTGGGGCCGCCAGTTTCCCGTCGGTGTGGGCTGCGGTCATTTCCTGCCAAGCCGCTCCGCCGGCGGAATCCACCGGGGAGTAGGGAATCCACGGCGTGCAGTTGTAAATGAACTTGTAGCGGTCGCTCCGCACAGCGCGGGAGAGGTCGTAGCCGCTGTTCTTCATGTTCACCGTCACCGGGGCATTGCCGTGCGGGCCGCGCTCGGTGAAGAGATATTTGCGGGGTGTGAATGGCTCGCCTCGAAGCAGCGGCAGGAAGCTCACGCCGGTCATTTTCGCTGGAACGGGCACGCCAGCGGCCGCCAACAAGGTTGGGGCGAGATCCTCGCCACTGAGAAGGGCGCGTGACTCGCCCCCAGGTTTGACCACACTCGGCCAGCGGACGATGAAGGGAACGTTGCACCCGGGGTCATAAAGCGAGCCCTTGCCGTGTGGCAGCGCTGCACCATTATCGCCAGCGAAAACGACCAGCGTATTCTGGGACAGGCCGCGGGCCACAAGAAGCTGGAGTACACCCTGTACGCTACGGTCCAGGCGATTGACCTCCGCGCAATAGTCGGCAAGCTGTGCGCGCATGCCGGGCAGGTCGGGCCAGTGGGCCGGGAGTTTGAGCGAAGCGGGGTCGGGGCGGTCAGTATCCGGCGCATTCCAGGGATGATGCGGGTCACTGAAATTCAGCCAGAGGCAGAAGAGCTTGCCTTCGGGCTTGCGGTCGAGGAACTCCTTCATCTGTTCCAGGGCCTGCTTGTCGGAGCCTTGCTTCACGTAGTCGAGCCGCTGGTCGAAGGTGCGCAGGCCGTGCTTTTCCAGGAGTTGACCTATGGCGTCACCACGATTGCCGGCGGAGCCGTCGAGGTGGTAGGACCGGCCGCAGACGCCGGTGAAATATCCGGCCTTCTCGCGGAGCACTTCAGGGAAGGCGATTTCTTCACGAGCCAGCGGCGATGAGAACCGGGTGATGCGAGCGGCCACGGCCGAGCGCCCGGTAAGCAGCGACGCCCTCGAAGGGACGCACTGCGGCGCGGTGGTGAAAAAACGGTGGAACTTCATTCCCTCAGCCGTGAACTGATCCAAGGCCGGCGTCTTGACGTTCGTATCGCCATAGCAGCCAACAAAGGGATAGCTGTGATCGTCGGAGAGCAGGAAGAGGATGTTGGGCCGAGATGGTTCGACCGCAGTCACCCTGACGCCAGGAATACTCAACAGCAGGAGAACCAGAAACAAGAGAACGGCTTTCATGGTGATACCCTCAATTGGCGCCGGCCGTCGCGCCCGGGCGGCTGTGACCCTGCTGGCGAATTCGTTCCAGACGGGCGGACATGTCCTTGACCCGTTGCGGTTCCTTCGCGGCCAGGTCGTTGGCCTGAACGAGATCGTCGGCAACGTTGTAGAGTTCGTATGTCGGCCCGGCTGCCGCGCCCTGCCGGCGCCCGGGCTTTTCGATCAGCGACCAGTTGCCTTCGCGGAGTGCCAGCGGGGCCTGGTTGTTGTTTTGCAGGACCAGGTGGTCGCGCGGGGGTTGTGCCGTCTTCTCGCCAAGCAATGCGGGCAGGACATTGAAACTGTCGGGGCCGGCGTCGGCCGGAAGTTGCTGACCAGTGAGGGCCGCGAAGGTGGCCATGGCGTCGACGTGTCCCATCAACTGGCCGGAGACGCCGCCGGGTGCGATGCGGCCGGGCCAGCGTGCCAGGAAGGGAACGCGGTGGCCTCCCTCGTAGAGCGTGCCCTTGCTGCCGCGCAGTTTGCCGTTGGGCGGTTGTCGGCCGTGCAGGTCGTTGGTTCCATCGTCGTAGGTATTCTTGATCGCGCCGCCGTTGTCGCTGGTGAAGATGACCAGCGTATTGGCCGCGAGGTTGAGGCGATCGAGCGAAGCCAAAATCTCGCCGACCGTCCAGTCGAGCTCGTGGATGACATCGCCGCGCCAGCCGCATTCGCTCGTGCCGCGGAAACGGGGGTGTGGCACCATCGGCTCGTGGATGTCGTGCGGCGTCAGGTAGAGGAAGAACGGCCCGCCCTTGCTGGCTTCGATGAACTTCACGGCCTTGGCGGCCAGGGTGTCGGCAATGTTCTCATCCACCCAATGGGCAGCCTTGCCACCGGTCATGAAGCCGATGCGCGAGATACCGTTGATGATGCTGTCCTTGTGGCCGGGACCACCCTGGATTTTGAGTTTGACTCCCGGGTCGGCGCCGGTCGGCGCGTCGCCGATCTTCTTGCCGAAACTCACCTGGATCGGGTCGGCGGGGTCGTAGCCGACAACGCCGTGGTTCTCGACGAAAACGCAGGGCACGCGGTCGCCGGTGGCCGGGATGAGGAAAGCATAGTCAAAGCCGATTTCCAGCGGGCCGGGTTTGAGTTCCTTGTTGAAGTCGGTCTTCGGGGGTTCGCCCAGTCCCAGATGCCACTTGCCCACAACGCCCGTGCGATAGCCGGCGGATTTGAGCACTGAAGCGACCGTCGCCGTACCCGGCTTGATGAGCAGCGGCTGATCGCCCGGAGCGATGCCGGTGCCCGGCTGGCGCCAGGCATAGCGGCCGGTGAGAAATGCATATCGCGTCGGCGTGCAGACGGAGGCCGTGGCGTGGGCGTCGGTGAAGCGCGTGCCTTCTTTGGCGAGGCGATCAAGATTGGGCGTCTTGACGGAATTGGCCCCGTAGCAGCCCAAGTCGCCGTAGCCGACATCATCGGCAAGGATGTAGATGATGTTGGGTCTGTCGGCGGCAAAGGCGGTTTGGACGAACCACAACAAGCTGCAAATCGCGGTGACGAGTTTCAATGTCTTCAAGTTGGGCTCCTTTGGCATGTTCCTGCAATCCATTACGCGCAGACGGGTCATCTGTGGGAGGCGACGGTACACAAACAGCGTGGCGTGTTCGCCTGGCCGAAGCAAGCATCGCTCATGGTCCCCCGGGTGAACCGCGCAGATAGAGCACGGGACGTTCCAGCGATGGCAATTTCATCTCGGCCCCGTTGGCTGGGCGATCGATGAGCATGTGCCACAGATTCGGGTCGGTGCTGCCTTCCCAGTGGCTCAGGCTTTTGCTGCCGATCTTCGTGGGGCCATCCACGCCATTGGCAAATAGGAAATTCGTGGTGCGCTCGAAGACGAACAACGATGCGTCGGCCCGGGCCTTGGCATTTCCACCGTGGCCGAACAGGCGGACCTGGTCGCTGTCGCTGATGGACAACATGGGGTCGTTTCCCTCGTACTTGGTGCCGAAGAAGCTGACGTGCCTGGCGCCACGCAGCTCGCTTGTGACCTGTTGCACGCTGAACTGGTAGAAGTTCAATGGCCCCTGGGCGCGATCGATCAGCAGGCGGGCGCTGCCGTCGCGGAAGTTGTACCAGTTGCCGCCCCCGTGGCCGCTGATGATGACGGGGGCGGGCGACACTTTCCCCTGACCATGGATCTCCACACCGCGGAAGATCGAACTTCCACCGGTGCGCCAATGAAGCGACTGGGCTCCCGGAATGGTGGACGGCGTGTGCAAGCCAAGGAACGCAAGTACCGTCTCGCCATCGGCCGCGTCGGCCGTGCGCACTAGTGGTTCCGCGTGGGATGCATCGGCAAACTTGCCCGCCTTTGCCGGCACAAGAAGGGACATGGTCTGGCCGACTCCGATCAGCTTCGTATTGGGCTTAAGTTCCAGTGGCTTGGTCAGCAGGTAGCACCCTTTGGGCAGGAAGACGATCTCGTGTTCGTCGATCGCGCGCTGGAGCGCCGCCGTGTCATCCGAGCGGCCGTCGCCCCTGGCCGCGTAGGGCGTGCTCTTGACGCTGGCCGCACCGGGCGACTCGAAGCTTGCGAACTGCGGCGACCACAGGTGGCGCGCTTGCAGGCCGGCGGGTGGAGATTGATCCACTGTCGCATCGTTCACTCGTTCGACTCGTCGGCCATCCACATAAATCGGGTAGCGATAGGAGACGCCCTGGTTTGCGCGCGGACTGCTGGTGGCGGCAAAACGGCGTACATGCAGCCACCCCTTGGGGTTCCCCGCCAATTCCGTCTTTTGCTCGGGATCGACGACGATGCTGGTCGCACCGCGGACATACACGTTGTCCAGGCAGACCCCGCGATCCGAATCCACGACCACGCGCTGCTCCTGAGCCAGCGCCTTACCGGCAAACTCGATCTCGCTGTCGATCACCGTCAACATGCCATGATTGGCCTGTAGATTTCTGCCCACCTGGATCAACGGACCCGTGCAGCGGTCGGCGACGATCTTCAATCCGACCGCCACAAGGGTCTGCCGGCTGGTGCTGCGAATTGCCGCCTCGGTCTGCCCGGTCAGGGTGAAACCGGTGATGACTGGTGTCGGCTGTGTGCCGGACATGTAGCCGGTGAAGTCCAGTCCCACGCGGCCGCCGATCACGGTCACGCCGGCGCTGCTGCCGCCCGAACCGATGCCGCCCTGTATGCCAGTATGCCCGTGGGTTGCGTCGATGGTGCAATCCTCGATGGCCGAGCCTTCAGCGGCCTGATGCCTCAGGGCGATGGCACCGGGATTGCCCTCGCCAATGACGATGTCCAGGTTTACCAGCATCTGGTTCATGCCGATGTTGGGCTGCTCGACCTCCGGCGGCAAGCCGTCACTGACGCGATCCACAGTGGTCGGGTTCCCGTAGCCGCGAGACCAGAAGTGAACGAATATCCTGGGCTTGGCGGGGTCGCCAAAACCGGCGGCCCGTGGCGCCAGCACCAAGCGCGGGCGCTGCGTACCCGCGCGTGAGCCAACCAGCATGTTGGGGAATCGGTTGCCCCCGAACACCCGCCCATTGGCCCGTTTATGGAGCTGCTGCGTGCAGCTCAATGTGTCGGAGATCAGGTAGGTGCCCGTGGGGAAGAAACAGGCCATCTGGTGGTCCCGGGCAAACACGAGGGCCGCCTGGACCGCTTTGGTCGAGTCCTTCGTCCCCGTGGGATCGGCGTGAAACGGACCCTGACTCACATCGACATAGCCCAGGATCGCCAGACGCTGATTATCCAACTCGGCGGGAACACCGAGATTGAGCAGGTCGACAAATGGCTCGCGGATGGTTGGATGGGCATAGCGCAGGTAACTGTCCGGATCGTCCGCGGCGATGGTCAGGAATCGAGCCCAAAGCACCAGGGCGATCATCAGCAAACACCGCACACGGCGCATGTCTCCGCCGATGCCGAGCGATCGGAAGGAGGATGCACCCGTGCCACAAGCTGAGATATGTCGCATAGCGAGAACTCCTTGAATGCTCACCGCCAAGCGGATTGGCCGTCCTTGTCGAAGAACGTCAATCCGACGGGCCATTTAGCGCCACGGAAAGTAGGAACGAGGTGAACAGGAGTTTGCAGGTGTTCATAAATCTTCTTTCGATGCTCGTCGGGTGACGATAGAAACACATCCGTCCCCGTGACCCGAGTCAAGCGATCTCGCATCCGCGAACCCTGCTCGGCACTACTGACCGGCATGGCTCCACCGATTCATAACGCCGACCGCCAATCCACGGTTGTTGAGTGGGAGGAATACCACGCTTTGGCCGTGATGCGGCCCTGGCGATGCTGGCCCAGGATACGCACGGTTTTGACTTCTCCAGGAAGCAGATCGAAGTAGTTGTCCTCGAAGAACCCACCGAAGGGATTGCCATTGGCGTCGCCTTCCAGCGTCACGCAGCGGGCGAACTTGTCGGTGGTGATCGTCACCACGCCATTCTCGACTCGCATTTCAAGCTTGGCATCGGGGAAACTGAGCCGCCGCTCGATATCGGCAAAGGCGTTGGCTCGGGCGAGAGTGTGGCCTGATTTGTCGGTCAAGGTGGCGAACAGGATATGTTCCTTGCGGAAGGCGCGAATGCCCGCCTCGTCCAGACGCACGACGACGACGGATTTGCCCGGGGCCACGGCCACGTCGCGCACGATCTCCTTGCGGAATTCGTTGCGTTCAAGATGGTAGAGCTGAATCTTCACTGTGCCTGTGATGGGAGTTCGCGTATCGTTGATGGCCCAGAGATAGATGTAGGTGCCAATGTCGAACGAGAGCATCACCGGGGCGTAGGCTTGCCGCAACGTGTAGTAAGCGTGGTAGGGTTCGAGGAAGTAGTCAACCTTAGCACTGTAAACCTGTGGCCAGGAGTCGTTGTACTTCCACACGATATAGCCGCCGCAGCAGCGGCGATCCGTGGGGTTGGTGGCCGGTCGCCCGCGGCGTTGCCGCTCCACGGTGTCCTGGTAATAGAGGGCCTCGGCCATGCCGAGCCGATAGACCAGTCCCGCCGCGTCGGTGGCATCATAGAACTGCTCGACAGGTCCGGTCTTCTTCCAGCTTTCGGCTGTGGTGTAAGGCAGCCAGGTCTTGGGGAACGGATATTTGTTGCCGGGCAACGATGCCGTCGAGTAGCCATCCGGCCAGATATCCTCGGGGGCCATGAACCGCTTGAGACTGTGCAGCATCGGCGCGGCGATGCGCGTGTCCTCGCTGGCGAAGTTCAGATAGTCGTAGCCGGGTACGAACCACATGTTGGTGTACCCGTGCGTGTTGCCTTCGCGCGGATCGTTGGGGTTCATGCCGTAATAGGGAGAACTGGGCTGATAGTAGCGATCCGGATCGAGTTGCTTGCAGACGGCGCCTACGTCTTCGCCGGCGGCCTCGCCCGGCCAGGGGCCGTGGTCTTTGAAGTCGCCATTGTAATCCTCGTGAAACCACATCGCGGCCTCATTGCAGCCGCACCAGCAGAGGATGGACGGGTGATGCTTCAGCCGCTTGACCAATTGAGTGGCCTTGTCCCGGCAAATCGCCCGGCTCCGGTCATCCGGCTTCATGGGCAGTTTCGTGAAATCCTGCCAGAGAAGGAAACCGCGGGCGTCGGCGAGGTG
>JANYKD010000206.1 GCA_025361735.1 Phycisphaerales bacterium | reverse complement strand
CCACAAGACATTCAGCCCGGAAGCCTTCTTCTCCGCCAACCAGCCCGTGACTCCCGCCAGCCTGTATCTCGCACAGTTGCGCGAGCGATTAGGTGAGGCGGCGGTGAAGAACATCGGGTATTGAAACGTGTTTGCTAAACTTCAGACCGTGAAGTCAATGCTCACACTCCTCGCTGCCCTGCTGCTGGCTCCGCTCGCCGGACTCGGTGCCGCCGCCGAGGCCGAACGGCCCAACATTCGCCCGCTACTGCGCGATCCGAAGGCAGAAAAATGGGCAGGCCCCTCCGGCGCCTTGACCGCAGTTGGCGGCGATGGCAAGAGTGTTGATCCGAAAGACCAGAGCTTTTCACTGCGCACCTCGCGCTGCCGTTACTCATTGGGTTACAAGGGAGTGGAAGAGTTGTTTGACCAAGAAAAGGACCAGCAGGAGTGGACCAATCGTGCGTCGCTTCCAGACTATGCGGCAGTCAAGAAGGACTCGAAGACCAAGCTGCCGTGTCTCACCGGCCGCTAAACTGACAATGTAAAACAATTCTGCAAAACCCCGATGACACCCAGAATCAAAACCACACGTCGAGAATTCATTCGCGCTTCGGGCGGTTTGTTGCTCACGAGCCTGCTCCCCGACATCGCATCTGCGGAGAACATCGCGGGCACCGACGTCTGCGTTTATGGCGCGACGGCCAGTGGCGTCGCGGCGGCGATGGGTGCGGCCGACGCGGGTGCCAAGGTGATCGTCGTCGAACCCTCACGCTGGCTGGGCGGCATGAGCGGGGGCGGCTTGAATGCGATCGACTGGGGCAACAAGCGAAGCGTCGGCAGGATGGCATTGAAGCTCCTGATCGAAAAAGACGACGTGGCGATGCGTGATCTCTACAAGCGGGAGCTGGCGCAGCGCGGCATCCCCGTCATCTACGAGCACCGACTGGCGAGCGTGACCAAGGTCGAAGCACGCATCCACAGCATTACGCTGGACCACGCGCCGCCGGACAAGCTGGGTTGCCCCATCGAGAAGCCGTTGACCGTGAACGCAAAGACGCTCGCCGCGCGCGTCTTCATCGACTGCTCGTATGAAGGCGATCTGATGGCCAAGGCCGGCGTGAGCTACACTTGGGGCCGCGAGTCGCGCGACCAGTACGGCGAATCGCTTGCGGGCGTGCGGCCGGTGCTCATGCGCTATGCCATCGATCCGTACGTGAAGCCGGGCGATGCCAAAAGCGGGCTGCTGCCCCTGTTGCAGGACATCCCTATCGGCCCCCTGGGCAGCGCCGACAAGCTGACGATGATGTATGCCTTCCGCTGGGTGCTCACGAACAAGGATCCGATCCGGATCGAGAAGCCCGACGACTACGACCCGCGTACGTACGAGATATTCCGGCGCGGTTTTCAAAAGGGCGTGAACCTGCGCTCCGGCCGGAAGATGAGCGTGCTGGGCCAGTACACGGACTATCCCGGCTCCGCCATCTTCGGTGGCAATTCCAGCCGCGCGCTCTGGGCGCAGTCCGTCGCGGGCGCCAATGCGGCGTATCCCGACGGCGCCTGGGCCGCGCGTTCGCGCATCTGGCGAGATCAGATGAACTTCGTTCGCGGCATGTATCACTTCCTGCGCACCGACCCATCCGCTCCCGGGGATTTGCGCGGGAAGGCGAACACCATCGGCTTCCAACGCGGCGTCTTCGATGAGACCGGCGGCTGGCCACATCAGCTCTACGTGCGCGAGGCTCGCCGCATGAAGTCGTCCTATGTTGTCACGCAGAAGGATCTCGAAGGCGTGGCCCATCCCGAGGACTCCGTCGGCCTGGGCAGCTACGGTGTTGACGACTGGCCCTATGCCACCATCGCCCACGAAGGCGGCATCGCGCTCAGCGGCGGTGAGTTCAGCATCCTGAAAGCCAACCCGCAGCACAACGGCATTCACCAGATCCCTATCGCGCGATCACGCCAACGAGAAGCGAGTGTGAGAACCTGCTCGTGCCGGTGTGCTGCTCCGCGAGTCATATCGCGATGACGTCCATCCGCATGGAGCCTGTATGGATCACGCTGGGCCTCTCCGCGGGCATCGCCGCCGCGCACGCGCTGGCTGAGAAAACGGCGGTGCAGATCATCGACTTGGCACGCTATCGCAAGGCCCTCCTTGAGGCGGGACAGATCCTGGAATGGGATGGCATCGGGCAGGGTGAATGGAACTCGAAGGAACAATGGAACCAGGACAAGCCGGGCTATGAATGGCTGTTCCCGGCGATCGACAAAGACAAGGACGGAAGGATTTCCTCGGCTGAATACAGGGAGTTTCAGGCCTTCAAGCAGAAGTACCCGGATTGGCAGAAGCTCTTGCGGACCGAACCGAAGGAAAGGTGAAAGACTGCCGGCAAAACATTCGCCCAGGTCCGGCAACTCTACGGCAAAACCGATCCTCACGCCGCGAGGTAGCTGATCGAGCGTAATCACCTACACTACATCCCGAACAGCTTCCGGATGTACTCCGCATTCTTCTTCGCATCCGCCGCGCCGTCCTTTGACGGGGCGCTGCTTTCCAGCACGATCCATCCCTGGTGACCGATCTCCTTGATCGCCGCGGCAATCGGTTCCCACTTCATCTTGCCTTCCCCGAAATAGTTCGGGCCGTCCTTGAAGTGGAAGATGGCGATATGGTCCTTCAGGAAGCGGATCTCCGCAGTCACGTCATAGCCCTGACCCTGGAGGTTGTAGCAATCGTAGTAAATCTTTACGGCCGGACTGTTGATGCGGTCAAGGATCTGCGCGTTAACTTCCGCCGGCAGTGTGTTCTCAATCCCCAGGATCACGCCTGCATCCTTCGCCCGCGGGGCGGCCGCCTTGAGGCGCTCGACCACGACGTCGACATCCGCTTTCTTCAGTTCCTTGCCGCTCTTGAGGTCGCCTTTTCCGAAGAACGCCACGAGAATGACGCCGGCCCCCAGGTCCTTCGCTCCATCGATGGTCTGCTCCAGCCACGCCGGACCACGCGGGTCGCTGGCCAGCGGGCAGGAGTTGAAGACGCTCATCATGATCGACGAGGTCACCAGGCCCGTCTCCTTCATCTTGTCCTTGAACTTCTGGCGATAGGCCGGGTCGGCGATCATGAGCATCTCGGCGGCCCCGCCGGCCTGCACCTCAACGCCATCCAGGCCCGCCTTCTTCGCATCGTCAAAACCCACCACGCACGCGCCAATGCGAATCTTCGGCGGCACGGCCGCGAAGAGTCGGGGAACCGCAGCCGCGCCCGCCAACGCCGCGCCAGTGGTCAAGAACGTTCGTCGCGACAGTGCCATTGTGTGTCTCCGGATAGGGTGCTTCGTTCGCAATATCAGACGGTTCAACCAGCTCAAAATAGTCCGCCGCCACCTGCGAGGCAAGTCTGTGCTGCGACATTGAGCCTCGCGGGGTTTATTCCTTGGCGTCAATACGTGGTACACTCTCGGCCCTCATGCGAATCACGCTACTCCACTATCGGGCCGCGAGTCTCTGTCTCACCGCCAGTCTCTATTGGTGCGTCAGTCTCTCACCGGCCCTGGCGGACCGCCCGCAGTCGCCCGCGACGTTCTGCAATCCGCTGCCGATTCCCAACTATCCGATCGGCCGGGATGCACGCGAGGTGAAGAATGGCACGCCCGACCAGCAAGCTCACTGGAAGCTGGGTTACAAGGAGCAATTTCGCGAACTGGCCGATGTGACAGCGCTGTGGTTCGACGGGAAATGGTATCTCTATCCGTCCGTGGACATGGCGTGGGTCAGTGCCGACAACGGAGCAAGCGGGCAGCATCATCCGCTGAACGTGCGCGACATCGGCTACGCTCCCACGGTTGTGCGGCATCGCGGGAGGTTCCTGCTGCTGGCCAGCGGGTCGCCGATTTACACATCCGATACGCCGCT
>JANYKD010000146.1 GCA_025361735.1 Phycisphaerales bacterium | reverse complement strand
GATGCGCGTGGCGATTTCCGGATCATCGACCGACTCATCGCGCAGATGGTTGAGCGCGTTGGTGGCGTCAATCACGTCGCGTTCCTGTTGGCGCGATACACCCTGCGGATCGCGAATGTGATGCACCGCGTCGCCCATGGTGTAGAACCGCACGCCCTGGTAACGACTGGGCAGGAACCCGGCCGACCACTGGCGGGAGGCGATGGGTTGCTGCTGCCCGGACTTGCCGGTGGAGGTCAGCACCACGAAACCGGGCAGCGCATCCGCCTCGGTGCCCAGGCCATACCAGACCCAGGAGCCCATCGACGGCCGGCCGGGAACGGTCGAACCCGTGTTCATAAACGTGTGGGCCGGGTCGTGGTTAATGGCGTCCGTGACCATCGAGCGGATGATGCAGATATCGTCGGCGACCGAGCCGATCATGGGGAACAGGCTGGTCATTTCCTGTCCGGATTTGCCGAACTTCGTGAACGGATACTGCGGCCCCATGCAGTGCATGGCCTTGTTGCCCTGGAGCTGGGCGATGGGCTGGCCCTTGGTGAACGACTCGGGCATCGGTTGGCCGTTCATCTCGGTCAGCTTGGGCTTGTGGTCAAACGTCTCCAGGTGCGATGGTCCGCCGGCCATGCATAGGTGGATGATGCGCTTGGCGCGCGGCATCATGTGTAGCGGCCGGATAATGCCGCGACCCGACGGCAGAGTCTCCTCCGCGAGCACGGACTTGTTCAACAAAGCCGCCAGCGCCAGCGAGCCGACACCCGTGGCCGCCCGGCCGAGCAGATTGCGTCGGGTGATGTAACGAACCAGGGGGATGTTCATTGCGTCGTGCATAATTGGTAGTCCGTAGTCAGTGGTCCGTAGTCCGTAGTGACCGCACCAGACGTTTGTCGGAATCGCTCACATGGCCCTCACCCCAGCCCTCTCCCGAAGGAGAGGGGGCCGGAGGGGTCAGTCGCGCGTGATGGTTTCGTGCAGGTTCAGTATCGCGCGGCATACACTGGTCCAGGCCGCCAACTCTGGGGCATTCAGGTCCTGCGCCGGTGGGCGCTCGCCGGTGGCGATCAACTTTTTGGCCGCGGTTGTGTCGGCGGCATATTCCTTTTCATGTTTGGCGAACAGCGCCACGAGCACGGCGGTCTCGGCGTCGGTCGGGCGGCGGCCGGTGGCCTGCTCGAATGCCCATCGCACGCGATCCGGCGGTGATCCGGAGCACTCGCGCAGGGTTCGCTCCGCGAACACACGTGCGGCCTCGACGAAGATCGGATCGTTCAGCAGCACCATTGCCTGTTGCGGGGTGTTGGCCCGCGCTCGTTCGGCGACGCACTCTTCGCGGCTGGATGCGTCAAACGCCAGCAGCGTCGGGTGGAGGAAGGTCCGCTGCCACCAGGTGTAGATCGTTCGCCGATAGAGGTCCTCCCCATGGTCCTGTTGCCAGGTGCGTTTTGGGAAATTGAGATAGTCCCAATACCCGGCCGGCTGGTAGGGCCTGACGCTGGGCCCGCCCATGTGCAGCGAGAGCAGGCCGGCGATCGCCAGGGCGTTGTCGCGCACCATCTCGGCGTCGATCCGGAATCGCGACTGGCGGGCGCACAGGCGGTTGAATGGATCGCGCTCCTGCATCTCCTTTGAGGCCACAGATGTGCGCCGGTATGCGCCTGACGTCACCATCAGCCGCACCATGTGCTTGATGTCCCAGCCGCTGTCGATGAATTCGCACGACAGCCATTCCAGCAGTTCCGGATGCACCGGCCACTCGCCCTGCACACCCAGGTCATCGAGATTCTTGCTGATGCCCATTCCGAAGTAGAGTTTCCACAGGCGGTTGACCATGACCCTGGCGGCCAGCGGGTTGTCGCGCGATACGGTCCATCGCGCCAGATCCAGCCGCGTCGGCCGGCGGCCCTGAACCGGCACCGTCCCCAGCACTTCCGGCACGGCCGGCTGTACCTCAGGGCCTGAGTCGTCCATCCAGTTGCCGCGCGGCAGCGCGCGGATCGGCCGGGGCGGCTCCGTTTCCGTCACCAGGGTCTTGAGGATCTGCCCGTCCAGTTCCGCCCGGGCCTTTTCCATGCTCGCGATTCCCTCGCGGAGTTTCTGCAGCAAGGGGGTGCTATCGCGGAAGTGGTTGCGAAGCGTTGCTTTCTGTGCGCCGTTGCGCTTGTCGGCCGCAATCTTCAAAGCTTCCTGCACGTCTTTGGGCAGGCCCTTGAGTTGTTCGGGCGTCTTCGGCGACTGTTCCCATTCGGTTTGTGCGGCCGCCAGTTCAGGACGATCCGCATTGAAGAGCTTGCGCAGCCCATCGAGCTGGGCGTCGAATTCCTTGAACTGCTGGTCCTGGGGATGAGTGGGCAGCGCCATGCCCGGCTCACGCCGGCCGGTGGCTGGTTCCTTCACATCCGCGAAGAAGGCGCCGACGCTGTAGAAGTCCCTGGCGGCGAACGGGTCGAACTTGTGGTCGTGGCATTCGCAGCACATCATCGTGGAGCCGAGCCAGACGGAGGCGTAATTGCGCACGCGGTCGGCGATGTACTTGGCGGCATATTCCTTTGGCTGGGCTCCACCTTCTTCGGTGGTCTTGAGCAGGCGGTTGTATCCCGAGGCGACTCGCGTCTCCACGTTCGCATCCGGCAGCAGATCGCCCGCAATCTGCTCGGCCGTGAAGCGGTCGAAACGCTTGTTGTTGTTGAAGGAGGCAATCACCCAGTCGCGATAGGGGGCGACGTTGCGCGCATTGTCGCTGTGGTAGCCGACCGAGTCGGCGTAGCGAACCAAGTCCAGCCAGTAGACGGCCATTCGCTCGCCAAACTGCGGCGATGCCAGCAGCTCATCGACCAGGCGCTCGTACTTGTCGCTCCGAGTGTCGCTGAGGTACGCGGCGATCCGCACTGAAGTCGGCGGCAGCCCGATCAGGTCGAGATAGAGCCGTCGCACGAGCGTGCGCGGATCGGCCTCGGCGCTGGGCAGTAGTCTTTCCTGCTGCAGTCGTGCCAGGATGAAGCGGTCGATATCCCCGCGAACGAAACTCGTCTGTTGCACTTGCGGAACCGCCGGCCGGGTGGCGGGGGCATAGGCCCAATGTGGCTGATATTCCGCGCCTTGCTCGATCCAAGTGCGTATCAGTGCCAGCTGCGGCGGGGAGAGTGTCTTGCCGGTTTTGGCCGGGGGCATGTGCTCCTCGGCGTCGGTGCTGGTCACGCGTCGAAACAAATCGCTATCGTTCGGTTTGCCCGGCACGACCGGCCGCACGCCGTCGTTGTCGCGGAATATCCCCTCGCGCGTGTCCAGGCGGAGATCGGCCTTGCGTTTATTTTTATCAAAGCCGTGGCATGCGAAGCAGTTGTCCGACAGGATTGGCCGGATGTCACGGTTGAAAACGACCTTGGGCTGGGGCGTCGCCGCCGCGGCCGCCAGTGGCGACGCGACTACCGCCAGCATCAGGATGAAAGCGCCTCGTTGCATAGGATGTGCTCCGCACGCGTTTCGGACGCACAATACTAGGCCGGTAATTTGTGCGGGGACGGATCCACTCGAATCGTATGCGGCCTGTCAGGCTCATGGACACGCGGCCGAAATAACTTCCGGGTTTCGTTTCAATCGCATTTATGGGTGGCATGGGCAAGTACTCTTGCCCGTGGAGCACGGGCAAGAGT
>JANYKD010000179.1 GCA_025361735.1 Phycisphaerales bacterium | reverse complement strand
CCGCGGCGGTGTCGGTCAGCATCTTTCTCGCATTGGCGATGTTCGCCTGCACGACCGGCGTGTTGTCGATGGCGGCTGCCCTGGTGTACGCATCGAGCGCCTTCTGCCAATCGCCCGCCTTCGTGGCCGCGTCGCCCTGGGTCAGCAATTGGCCGTACTGCCGCTTCTGTTCGGCGGCGGCGGCAATGGCCGCATTGGCGTCACTGATCTTCTTCTGGGTGGCGGCGACGGCAGTCTGAACCTCGGCAGTGTTATCCACCGCGGCGGCCTTGGAATAGGAAACCAGGGCCTTCTGCCAGTCACCGGCCCTGAACGCCGCCTGGCCTTCATTCATATATTGCGTGTACTGCCGCTTCTTCTCCGCGACGGCGGCCGCCGCGATCTGTTGCCGCGCCGTTTCCACGCCCGCCTTGGCGGGCGCCGTGGCGTCGATGGCGGCGGCCTGTTGATATGCCGCCAGCGCCTTGAGCCAGTTGCCGGCCTGCGCCGCCGCGGCGGCTTCGGCCATCGACTTGTCATATTGTTTCTTATTGTACGCCGCATCGCTGAGCATCTTCGTCGCCTGCGTGATGCCCGCGGCGGCCTCTTTGGTCTTTTGCAACTGATACGCCGACCGATACGCGTCCAGCGCTTCCTGCCACTGGCTCGCTCCGGCGTGGGTTGCCGCGTCGGTCATGGCGGCGTCGTAGAGCATCTTCTGGTCGCGCTGCTGGATTAGCGCCAGCTTCTTCTTGTCCAGTTCGATGGCCGCCTGCACTTCAGCGGTGTTGATGATCTGCGCGGCGCGCATGTGCGCCGCCAGGGCTTTGCGCCAATCCTCGACGCGCGACGCCATGCGCGCTTCTTCCATGGCTGCGAAGTAGAGCTTGCGGGTCACTTCCAGCTCCGCGATCTTCTTTCGCGCGGTCGCAATACCGCGGGCCGCCTCGGGGGTGTCCTTGATCGTGGCGGCGCGCGTGAAGGCATCGAGCGCCTTGTCCCAATTGCCCGCCTCGATGGCCGATTTCGCCTCGCCCATGGCGATGGCATACGCCCGCAGCGTGGCTTCCTTGCGATCGGCGATGACCTGTTGCGCCCGGATCACGGACCCCCGCGCCTCGGGCGTCGGTTCAATCTCCATCGCTTCCTGATACGCGGCCAGGGCCCGATGCCACTCGTCCTTTCGTACAAACTCATCGCCGCTGGCCATGGTGGCGAGATAGAACGCCCGCCGGTCGCGCGCCGCGGCGATCAACTTCGCCCGGGCATTGTCCACGCCCGCCTTGGCCTCCGCCGTCGGAATGATGCCCCACGCCTGCCGATAGGCGTCCAGCGCCGTATCCCAGCGCCCCGCGCGGGACGCGTCAATGGCGGCCGCCATCACTGCGTCGTAGGCGCGGCGTGCCCGGCGCATTTCCTCGAAGTTCCTGCCCGCAACCGCCATCCGCTCCAGGGCGTCTGGGGTATTGCTGATCCGGCAGGCCCGCGTGTACGCATCGAGTGCCACGTCCCACTGCTGGGCCTGTGCGGCCAGGTCGCCGCGCGCCATCCAGTTGGCATATTCCATCTGGGCGATATACGCATTCTTCTGCTCGTCGGTCATCTGCAGGACCAGCGCCGTGCCCTCCAGGGCCTTGGGCAGCGCCCGCATATCCTCGGCCAGGAACTCCGCCGTCTGCACGGTCCGCCCCGCCGCCAGATCCAGCATCGCCGTGGAGACTTTGATCGATCCCTGGCTCGCCGTGCCGACGATGATGAAGCGCACGCGCTCGCGCAGCATCCGCATGCGCGGCTGCCACGGATCACGCTGCGCCTCGGCCAGCGTCAGGCCCACGCTCCGCAGATGAGCCAGGAACTCGTCGCGCTCGACTACGCGATAGGGCGAGTCATCACCGGCAAACCGCCGCAGCAGCAGGCTGGCCAGCCAACGCGGCGCCTCGCGCCGGTTCATGCCGATGTCGCCGCGCACATCAAAGTCCAGTACCGCGATCCCCGGCCGCTGCATGCGCCGCACCACGGAGTCGAGCGCGCCGCGCACGTCGGGGTTGTCCTCTTCACCCAGGGCGCTTTGCAGCAGCGTCATGGCCGCCAGCAGATCGTTGGCCTGCAGCGCCGCCATGCCCTGCTCGCGATATTGCACGAACCGCTGGTGCCGGGCCGCCAGTTCCGCCTGCTGCCGGGCCCACGCGGCCGCGTTCTGCTGCTGCGCGAGCTGTTCCTGATAACGGGCCTGGGCGAACGTCTCCATGCCCGCCAGTTCCTGTGCCAGCGAGGTATCGCCAAACTGCTGTCGCGCCCAACGGATATTCCGCAGCGCGTTGGCGAAATCGCCGGCCGCGAACAGGCCCTTGAGATCCGACACGGCGACGGCCGCGCTGCGCTCATGTTGTGCCTGCTGGAATGCCGCGGCCTGCTGCTGGAGAATCTGCTGGCGCTGGGCCTGTAGCGCCGCCTGGCGCTCGGCCTCGGCGGCGGCCTGCGCCGCGGGGTCCACGCCGGTCAGGGCGTCGTTCTGCCGCTGCCGGAACGCGAGATAATTCGCCTTCTCCTCATTGTTCATTTGCAGGATCGCCGTGAGTTCGCCCAGCGAATTCTGCAACCCGGCCGGATCATTTGCGGTCACCTCGGCCGTCTGCACGACTTCTCCCGTCCCCACGTCCATCAGTCGCGCCGACACCGTCAACGCCCCGAGCCGTGACACCGTGCCCAGCACCAGATATCGCACCGCATCCACGCGCCGAACGCGGAGTAGTGCCGGCATCTCGGCCACCTGCGCGGCCGTGAGTCCCTGCTGCGCCAGGATCGAATCCAGCCAGGCCCGTTCGACGACCGCGAATTTCTGCGGATCAAACTTCCCAAGCATCAGCTCCGGCACGGCTTTGCCCGCGTCGGGGATCCCCACATCGCCCACCACGGCAAACTCCGCCACGGCGATCCGCGGCTTACCCACAAAATTCGACGCATGCTGCAGCATCGCCCGCGCCTGCGGATCGTCCTCCTCCTGCAGCGCGGTCTGGAACAGGCCGATCGCCCCGGCGAAATCCTGCTTGTCCATCGCCGCCACGCCCGCGTCGCGCGCCGCCACAAATCGCCCATGCCGCGCCACCCGTTCGTCGGCGGGCGCCGCCGGGGCCGCGGCCCGATCCCGTACCGCGGCCGCGTCCTGGGCCTGTTGCAGCAGAGGCGCGAACTGCGCCGCCACGGTCGTGTCCGCATAGTCCTTTACGCAATTGGCTGCCAGACGCTGGGCATTGGCGTAGTCGCGTGCTTCCAGCAGTGATTTGATACCCATGATCGCATAGGTTGCACTCTGCTCGTGGGCACGCTTAGCGTCATCCATCAGTTCCACGGGCACGGCGACCGGAGCCTCCAGCGGCATGTCGGCCTGTGCCGGCGCCGCGGGCATTGCCATCTCGGGCGTCGAGGTCGTCCCGGGTGCTTGCGATGCCTGCGGTGCCTGCGGGGACCGCGGCCTGTCGCAGTGCAGGGACAACAGGGATAGACCCGTCACAACCACCAGTAGCAGCAAAGACTTGCATTTCAGGGTATTCATGGTTTTCCTTCTCCGGCCTGGGTGGCCTTGGACGTGGCCCGACGCGCTGGAACCTGCGAAGTACGAGCGTCCGCAGTCCGCCTGCCATACATAGACCAGCGCCGGACGCCCCGGTTTGGCAATTCACTCAAGAAATCGCCATTGTTACAATAAGGTGAAGCCGCACGATCTTCAACACAATATCCGCCGGATTTGAAGCGACGATCAAGCGAATCACATGCAGTGCCGCCGGTGCCGCCGGCGGAATCCCCGGTGCATCCGCGCTCCGTTTTCTGGGCACGCCACCGGGGCATGCCAATCACTTGGATCGTGTTGGACACATCTGAGCATTCCAGATTCGGAGATCTCTTTGCCGCCTCGCTCGTGCTCCTTCGACCCCCGACAGACGGGGAGGAGTTTGTCATATCGCTCCGTCCGTTGCGACCACGGGTCAGGGAACAGGCGTGGCTATCAATGGACTCTCGCGGGTCGATTGCAGCCAGTGAACCCGTCCTATTTCTTCTCTTGAACCGGAGGTGACATCGCGATGATTCCGCTAATCGCATAGAGCTTTGCACCGCGCATGCTGATTGCAATTCGAACCGTCTTGCCCTTCATCGCTGACCAATCCCTGATCGTTTGCCACTCCAGTACAGCGTCGATGGCATCGGTGGCGATGGGCTTCGCCTGGTCGATCGCCTTGCCCTGCTCATCGATTAACGACATCTCAACACTACCGCCACCGGCATTGGCCGAAACAGACAACGGTGCGCCGCTCAATTGCAGTGGCAGCGTCGTGATCTGCGCAGGCTTCTCGCGATCGATGGCTTCATAGGCGGCAAAGCCATCGACCCGCAGCGTCGCCAGGCAGGGGAGGCAATGTCGTTTCCACCCCCGATGCACGACGTCGCTCCCGCCGTAGAAGAGATAGAGCTTGTCATCACGCACGACGGGGGAATTGGCCTGCGCGTAGATGCAGGCCGAGTCGTACGTTCCCTTCTCGCCGCGCGGGATGAAAGGCTTGCCCGCAAAAGGCCGCGACCATTTCAGGCCATCAGTGCTGTAGGTCAGTTCGCAGTCGACCGCGCGGTCGGTGGCGGCGTTGTACATCATGACCAGCCCCACATATCCCCCTCCGTAGACGAAGGCAGTCATGCAGTAGGTCTGGCGGGTCTTGCCTTCGTCAGGATTTGATCGCAACGCAAGCTGCGAGGGCGTCCAGTGAACAAAGTCCTGCGACGTGGACGCATGCACGAGTCGCTCGCCCAGGAACAGGCGTGAGATCATGATGTAGCGATTGTGGTGCGGATCCCAGAAGGCGGTGTTGTGGGTGTCGCCCATTGCGCCGACACCTTCGGGCTTGACCGGGTCGGCCCAATGGACCCCATCGGCACTGAATCGCAGCAGCATTTGGCCCGGCCCCTGATCGAAGATCATCTTGTAGCGGCGCTGGGCGTCGGGATCATGGTCGTCGCGCAGCACGCCAACATTGGGCGTGTCGCGCGCGACGATGTTGTTCTTCTTCGAGTTGTCGAAGGAAAAGAGATCGAGCTCGGGCTTTTCCCATTTCACGCCGTCGGTACTGGTGGCGTAGAGCAGGAACCAGCCGACATCGTGTACCGTGAACGGAGGATTCATTCTGGCGATCACGTCCTTGTCCGACAACACGCACTTGTACCAGAGCTTGAAACGCTTCTCCGCCTCGTCGTAGACGATGTTGGGATAGAGATTGTTGAGCGCGTTCTCCCATGATTTGTCGGCCTTGAAGAGCGGGTTGGCGGGATGCTTGGTGATCGTCCCCTGAACCAGATGCGCATTGACGGTCTTTGCGGGGTCAATCAATCGCGGATCAAGCACGAGTAATTTGTCGGCGGGCGATTGAGCGTGCGCCCATGAAGCGATGAGCAGCAACGGAACGAGGTGTCGCATATCTCTTCTACCGCCCATCAGCCGTTTCATTGCCCGCACGACGGTCAATCGATCAGGGGACGCGAATAAATATAGGCTCATCCCGCCCACAGACGTGCTTCGGGCCATGCGAAGACGTGCCAGACAAGCCGTCGGCGGGCTGGTGTACGACGTTCTAATAGTGCGTCCATTCCCGTCTCAACGCTAATGGCCGGCGGGATTCTGTACAGGCACGGCCGGCGGGACGAACTCGGCCTTGACTCCAAAGACCATCGGCAGCGTGCCGGACTGGTGAGCCCCCATGTCCGGGGTCCCGTTGGAGACGTCGCAGAAATTGGGAATCACTTCGGCCTTGTGAAATCCCGGGCTGTCGGCGGCCAACTGGAAATTGCCGGTCTTGGTCTCGAATGAGAAGCCCGCGGCGGGCAGGTAATGAGGCGTGCCCCTAATGCCGTGCTTTTCCTGGCCGGCGGGATGGCGCGCGGCCGAGAGCAGGTCGTAGTCAAAATCGTTGTCGGTGCTCTTCTTGTCCGTGGAAATGGAATGGGTGTCGCCGGGGCGGACGTGCAGGATGTTATTCCGGCTGACGCAATGCTTGATCGGTTTTGAGTCGCCGCCGAGGCCGCCCGGGCCTTCATCATTCGGCTGGAGCAGCGTGTTGTTGAAGATGTACATGTGGCCGGTCATCCAGTTCTCGCTGTCGGCGTAACCCATCTTCAGGAAGTT
>JANYKD010000051.1 GCA_025361735.1 Phycisphaerales bacterium | reverse complement strand
CTCGGCCAGAGTGCGGAGGCGCTGCAGACGTTCTACCGCGTGGTTGAGGAACAGAACGCCACAGAACTGGCGGCCAAGGCGCAGAAGCACATCAACTTCATCAACCAGAAGCGGGGAGGGAAAGATGAATAGTGGGAGAATGACAAACGCAAAATGCAAAATGCAAAATGGGGATCGGGGATTTGATATTTCGGATCTCAGATTTCAAATTTCACATTTCAAATTTGAAATCCCGCTCGTCGCCCTCACCCTTCTACTCCTGTCGCCCGTGTCACTCTTCGCCCAGGGGCGAAAACCACCTGCGGCCGCTCCGATCGCGGCGCCGGCGGCGAAGACCACCGCACAACTCCTGGCCGAGGCCATGGAGGCATTGCGCGCCAACGACCACGCCAAGGCGGCATCGCTGCTTGACGCGGCCAGAGCCCGGCCGGATTTCGCGTCGTTCAGGCCGCCCGTGTCGCTGCTGCTGGCCGCGGGGGATTACCAATTTGCACAGGGGACAAAAGAGGGACAGGACGCCGCGCTGGCGCTCTATGGGTTGCCGGCCGAGCTTTATGGCGAGAACCTGCCATCGCCGGATCGCGGAATGCTGCGGCTGCGGCGTGCCGAGGTGATGCTGCGACAGTCGCGGATCGAGCAGGCGAAGGAAGAACTGGCGCTGCTTCGCCGCACATCGCAATCGCGCCGGGCGCTGGTGTACGCGGACCTGGGCGATGCCCAGGTGCTGCTGCTGGCCAACCAGGCGGAAGCGGGCCGCGAGAAACTGATGTCGCTGGTGGAGGCCGAAGATCCCGCCATTGCGGCCATGGCCATGTTCCACCTGGGCCGGGCCTACGTGCAGCTCAAGCAGACCGACCAGGCCATCGCCACCTTCCGCAAGCTGTGGAACCGCTATGGCGAAACCGACATGGTCAAGCGGGCCATTTTCCTGGTCGGGCAGATCTACTTCGACAGCGGCGATTTCCTGGAAGCGCGAAAACTGTACGAAGCCTGCTCCGTGGTTGGAGCGGCCATGCAGACGCGCGTCCGGCCGGGCGACGAGCTGATCGTTAAAGTGTACGATTCCAATTACTTCACGCGTACACGATCCACCGTGGTGAACGCGACCCTTTCGACCGCTTCCGGCGACAGGGAGACGCTGCGCCTGGAAAAGAACCCCGTCAGCGACCAGCTCTATGTCGGGCGGATCCGCACGGCACTAGCCATGCCGGCGGCCAACGACGGCCTGCTGCAGTTTGGCGGCGGCGATGTCATTGAGATCAGCTACGGTGGACAGGCGGACAAGGTCCACAAGATCAAGGTCGTTGATGACGGGGTCATTAATATCGACAGCGTGCCGCTGGCCGACCCGCCGGCGCGGGATCAACGGGAGATGCCCAAGGCCGATGGGACCACACCGCCGCCGAGGGACGTGCGCCCGGCCGTGGCCGCGGGCAAGACCAGCAGCGGCTCGTTGAATCCTGGCTCGCCGGTGTACGTGCAGATTGTCGATGCGGACCTGGAACGTCTGGATACCGTAACCGCCGAGGTGGTCGCCCAGGGCGGCGGCCGCGAGAACGTGGTCACGGTGCGACTCAGCGAAACCGGGCCGCGCACGGGCGTCTTCATCGGCAGCGTGCCGACCGCATCCTCAGGTCCGACCATCACCGCCAGTTCCGAAACCCCCGGCCACCCGGCCACCAGCGCCATCGACGTTGACCGCAATACTCCCGCGCCAACGACCCAACCCGCGACGCGCCCGACGGACGCGAAAGCGCCGACATTCTGGCAGGCAAAGATGGGCGACAAATCGCCCTACATCGAGATTGACCTGCACCAGCAGGCATCGCTAGCCAAACTGGTCTGGGGCACGGGCGACGATCGCCTGGCTGCGAAGAACATGCCGACCGACCTGACCATCACCCTGCGCGGTGATGGGCCGGAGAAGGTCATCGCGCTCACCAATCCATCGCAATCAATCGACAATGTCGTCGATCTTAAAGGCGTCTCCGCACGAACGATCCGCATCGACATCAGCAGATTCCGCGGCGACGCTCCGGCCATCGGGCAGCTCATCCTCACCGACACCCAGGGCAACCAGCTTCTGCCGGCCGAGATCGCCCCCGCTGGAATCGACAACACCGCCGTGCTCGAGTTCAACGTGGGCCAGAACGTATTTGCCAGGTACACGGACGTGGACAATGAGACACCCGGACTCCCGACCGTGCGGCAGTCGCGCCGCCTGGGCGCCCGTTATCACAACGGCATCCTCTCGCTCGTGAAACCGGCCGATCTGGAGGCGAAGGGGACGAACTTCCGCCCGGCATGGCGACTGGACCTCGGCGCCTCGCCCCACGTCATGCTCAACGACCCGGACCTTGACATCACGCCCAATCCCGACACAGCCCGCGTCGAAGTCTTCAGCGAAGCAGGCTCGCGCCAACTTCTGGAACTGACGGAAACCGGCAACTCGACCGGCGTCTTCGCGGCGCCGCTATCGCTGTCGACCAATCCCGAAGCGAAGGACAACCCCCGGATCCTGCATATCCGGCCGGGCGACCTTGTCTGGTTCAAATATCTCGACCAGCAGAACATGCTGCCCGGGTACAAGACCTTCCGCTACCTGAACCTGCTGGAGAACCAGCCCACCGCCGGTGACTGGCAAAACCTGCCGGCCGTGACCACCGCGTGGCCATTTGAGATTGCGCCGGCAGACGCCAGCGAGGCCCCCATCGCGGCCCGGCCGCGCGGCAAGGGGCAACTTACATTGTCGATTCGCGATGCCGACGCCATGGCCAATGCTGCCACGGGTGTGACGGTGAAGATCAACACGTTGATCGGCAACGTGGCCCAGGAGTTGATGCTCGCGTGCAGCGCGCCGGGCGTGGCCTCGCAGCAGCTTGACCTCATGCTCGGCGACACCCAGCCCGAACGCCGTCTGGGCGATCCCGCCAAGGTCGCGCGAGCCACGGAACTGGCCGTGTATGGCGATGACATTATCCGCGTCGCCTACACCGATGTACGCGTGCCAACAGCCGATCTACAAGCGCGCGCCGTCGCCGACGAAGCGGCCGGCAAGATGCCTGGCCGGGCGAAGGTGATCGCCAAGGCCGACGGCGAAGCAATCATTCCCGTGATCAACCTGGCAAATCCCCATCGCCGCGCCATCGCGGCCCAGGAGCAGCGGCTCGCCGTGCTGCGCCGGGAACTCAATGCACGTCTGCCCGCATACGCCGCCGAGCGGAAACTCCTCGAGGAGCGTCGCGAGATCCTCGCAAAGCGCCAGGCGGCCGCCCCGACCAAGGCGCCGACCACCGCGCCCGCGGATGGCGCGATCAGCGAGGCCGACGCGCTGAAGGAGACGATTACAACGTTGAGCGCGCAAATCGACCGGCTCAACGGCCGGATCGCACGACTCAAGGCGCTTGGCGCGAGCGATGTGCCCAACGCGCCGATGCCGACGACGCAACCCGCCGCCGCCGCGCTATTGACGGATGGCCCGCTCACACCCGGCCAGCCGTTTGACCTCATCATTGACGACCCGGATCTGCCGGCCGCCACCGTCGAGGTGCGCATCCGCAGCGTCGCCGGCCGACTGATCCAGAAGACAACAGTCGCTGCCAAGCGCGATGCCTCCGGCAAGTACACCGTCCGCGTGCCGACCAAGGCCAGCGACGACGCCGAAGACAAAGACGCCGTCAGCCTCGTCCCCGGCGGCGAGGTGATCGTCGACTACCAGAACCCCAGGCAGGCGCCGGCCGAGAATGTCGAACGCGTGGCGTATGTCGCGCTGGCATCCGACGCCACGCTTACCGTCACCAATGCCGGCTATTTCGACTCGATCTCGAAATTCCGCCTAGGCGAGCCGATCTACGTGCAGGTCGTCGATTTCGATGCCGACCGCTCGGCCGCCATCGACCAGGTGGCTGTCGTGGTCAAATCCTCCAACGGCGACCGGGAACTCCTCATGCTCTCCGAGACCGAACCGCACAGCGGCGTCTTCCGCGGCAGGATCCAGACGGACAACGCCCAGGCCAAGCCCAACGATGACGTGCTTCAGGCCAACTATGGCGGCACCGTCGAGGTGACCTACTTCGACTACCTGCGCGAGTCGCAGAACCAATCGCTGACCCAGATCGCCCGCCTGCACGTATCCGGCGGAACCGACGGCACCGTCGAGGGTTTCTCCCGGCAGTTCAAGGATGCCCAGGAGGAAATGAAGCTCTGGTATCGCACGGGCCAGTCGGCCTACCAGATCGGCCGGCGGCTCTATCTGGCCGGGGCGTACGAGCGGGCGGATGAGTACCTCGTTGAATCCACCGACTATTTCTCGCAGCTCGTCGCGCGTTTTCCCGAGGATGCGCTGGCGGCCAGTTCCAACTATTACCTGGGCAACATTCAGTCGCTCAAGGGCAACCACCGCGAGGCGCTGGCGCGCTTCCAGGAAATCGTCACGCGCTGGCCCAAGTCGGATTTCGTCGCCAGGGCCCGTTTCAAAATCGGCCAGGCGTTCGAGAACCTCGGCCGTTTTGACGAGGCCGCCGACGCCTACGTGCTGCTCACCTATCACCATCCCGACGACGCGCATGTGCCGATGGCCATGATCCGCATGATGAACTACTTCGCCCGCGGCGAGCAGTTCGCCGATGCGGTATCGATCGCCCAGAAGTTCGTCGAGAAATTCCCCAAGCACGAGAACG
Organism: Phycisphaerales bacterium; assembly: GCA_025361735.1. Classification (GTDB taxonomy): domain Bacteria; phylum Planctomycetota; class Phycisphaerae; order Tepidisphaerales; family Tepidisphaeraceae; genus JANYKD01. Next base: position 22,184 of record JANYKD010000051.1, on the reverse strand, counting down.
CCGGCCCGGTGGCCCTCAAGGCCGGCCAGTGGCTGGCCGTATCCTCCCGGCCGGACGAGGCCGTCGCCTGGTTCGTACAGACCGAGAAGGTCTTCGCCGCCAGCGACAAGGACATGCCCGCCCTGCTCTACTGGCACGCCGCCACCCTGATCCAGATGCAGCAATTGGGCAAGGCCCCCCGCGGAATCGTGGTGTTGCGCCCGGAAAAGATCCGCGAACTGCTCCAGCGCGTGATCTACGATTATCCCCGCAGCGAATACGCCAACATCTCGCGAATGGCGCTGGAACAGGTTGTGGAGCCGCGATGACCACCAACGGAATTCTTCGATGAACGCACTTGATCGTCGCACACCGAAGACGTCGTGGCACGGGCGTCTCGCCCGTGCGCTGCGGTACTCCGCGGCATCCTTCATTTGGCCTGGTATGTCTGGTCTGGCTGGTCCGTGTGTCGGAATACCGAAAGCATGGGCGAGACGCCCATGCCACGAGATTCCAGTGTCCAAACGCGTGTCCCGTGAAGCCGGGTGCGCTCGTGTGTTCTCTTGGATTGCTTCGCTCCTCCTTCTGGCCGCCTCCTCCGTCTTTGCCGCCGATGGCGATGCTGTGTCCCCCGGCGTAGCCCCCGCCCGTGAGTTCGAACGAATTGCCGGCATCTACGCCAAGGACGCGCCCTCACAGGACGTCGTCGATCGCCTCTATGACTTCATGGAGAAGTACCCCAAGGACCCGCGATCCGACCGCGTACAACTTTGGGTGGCCCTCACCCAGCAGAAGCGCAAATTCCACAACGAGGCCATCAAGGAGTTCAACTTCGTCATCACCGACTTTCCCGGCAGCCCGCTGGTCCTGCAGGCCTTGCGGGCACAAATCGACAGCTACGCGGCCATCGAAAAGCCCGGCAACGTCGCCGAAAACTACGCGAAGATCCTCGAGAAGAAACCGGCGGACTTCGCCGGCGATCCCGCGGCAACGGCGGCCTACAGCCATGCGGTCCTCTTCACCGCCAATCTGTACATCCAGAAGAAGGAAGTGGACCCGGCCATCAAACTGCTCCTGCAACTGCCCTCGCGCACCGAGGCCATCTCCCGCGTCGTGCAGACTTACATCGCCTTCGATCGCCACGAAGACGCCCTGGCGCTCATCCGCCGCCTGCCCAAAGAAGAGAAACGCCTGGCCTATCGCCTGACGCTGGCGGCGTATTCCTCGCGGCCGGGCACGGCCAATCTCTTTGTGCTGCTCAACGAGGTGCTCACCACCGAGGCGCCGACCGCCGCCACGGATGCGCTCATCCAGCAGATCGCGGCCGCCATCGGCGCCAAGGGGCCGGACGACAAGGACAAGGTGCTGCGGCACATCGCCGACAAATGCGAGCGACTGCGTCGCTGGGCACATTTCGGCCTGTGCGATCTGCACAAGACGGAACTGCCCCGCCTCGTCACCTTCATCGGCGACTACCGCACGGGCGCTGATGTCGAGAAGGTGAAGGTCCTGGCCGGCGAACTCCACGAATCACACGGCGACGCGGCCAGGGCCCGCGAGGCGTATTGGCTGCTCGACAGCAAACCCGCGGCACATTTCCTGGTGGCCGCGACCTACTATGGCAAGCTCGCCAAAGCGAAGGATCTGCCCTCCGGCCAGAAGGAACTGACGGAAATCGTCAAACGGTTCTACTCCCCTGCCGTCAGTGCCGAGGCACTGCTCGAACGCGCCGATCTCGAATCGGGCCTGATGGCCGCGCCGAATTCCGGCATCGCCACGCTCCGGGAACTGCTCGACCGGTTCCCCAAGGAGGAGGAGATCGCCGTCAAAGCGATCTTCCGCCTCGGTTCGCTGCTGCGTGTGAAGAAGAAGCAGGACGAGGCGATCGCAGCCTACGAGCGTCTGGTCCAGGACTACGCCGGATCGGCCAACGCCGTGCGGCGAGCGCTCATGGAGATCGCCAACTGCCACGAGGAAAAGAACGACACCCCGCGCGCCGTGGCGACGTATCGCCTGGTGATCCGCAAGTATCCCCATACCCCCGAAGGCAGCCGGGCGCACACGGTGCTTGAACAGCGGTATAACGTTCCGGATGTGGATGTGAGTGATAGATAGTGGATAGTGGATAGTGGATAGTTGATGGTTGTTGATCGGGCTACCCTGCGGGGTGGCATGGGCAAGTACTCTTGCCCGTGCTTCTGCCACGGATCACCGATCATCACCTGAAAAGGTGACATATGCTCGACTTCATCATTCGCGGCGGCTGGGCCCTCTGGGTCATCACCGCCTGTTCGATCATCAGCCTCGGCGTGACCTTCGAGCGCTGGCTGGTCATGCGCAAGGCCGATGTTGACACGGAAGACCTGCTCAATGAACTGTCCAAATCCATGGAACGTTCCGACCTCGACGGCGCCATCGGCCATTGCCAGCGTACCGGCGGCCCGGTCGCCGAGACGCTGGGCATCGGCCTCCGCAAGCTCGTCTTCCTCGAGCGCATCGGCAAACGCCCCGAGGAGATCGAGGAGGGCATCACCCAGGCGATGGAGGATCACGGCGGCCACGTCGTGGACTACCTCGAGCGGCACCTGACGATCCTCGCCACCTGCGCCAGCCTGGCGCCGATCCTGGGCATGATGGGCACGGTCTTCGGCATGATCCGCGCCTTCGGCTCCATCCACAGCGTCGGCAACATGACCCCCGAGGCCGTCGCCGGCGGCATCTCCGAGGCCCTGCTCTGCACGGCCGGCGGCCTGATCGTCGCGGCCATGTCCACGGTCGAATACAACTACTTCGTCAGCCGCGTGAACCGCTTCGTCCTGCAGGTGCAGTCCACCGGCACCGCCCTGGTCGAACGAATCCTCGACAAGCAGTCCAAGCAGTAACCATGAAATTCGTCCGCCACCATCGTCCCGGCCCGTACATCCCCTTCATCACGCTGGCGGACATTGCGTGGCAGATCATCATCTTCTTCCTGGTCGCTTCCACATTCGTCAGCAGCCTGTCGCTGACCGTCGCCCTGCCGTCGGCCACCGTCTCGCCCGAGAAGACGATCGGCAAGCCGGTCCGCATCCACGCGTCCGAATCGACGCTGACCGTCAACGGCATGACCGTGCCGCTAGGCGACCTGGAGCTTCAGCTTCGCGGCCTGCTGGCCGGGGCCGTCAGCGAGGACGAGCGGGCGGTCGTCGTATTCCCGGCTGACGACCTGTCGTTTCAGCGCAATGGCGACATCCTGTACGCCATCCAGCAGGCCGGCGGCGTCGTGCTTATTTCGGAGGAGCGCAGCGATGAAACTCGCACGCCGGCGAACTGAGCCGATCAAGGAGACGCAGATGATCAGTCTGGCGGACATCGCCTTCCTGATCATCTTCTTCTTCATGCTCACCAGCACCTTCATGCGCGACAAGCTCAGCGTCGTGCTGCCGCAACTGTCGCGCACAGGCAAGACCGATTCGCCCGTGACCGTGATCGTCGACCGCGAGGCGAAGATCTACCTCAACGGCCAGCTCGTCGGCAGCGCCGGCACGCTCGAGACCGAGCTCAAGGGAATCCTCTCCACCCGAACCAACCCGAAGGATTGCGAAGTGCGCCTCCGCTGCGACAAGAAGGTGACATACAAGGACTACCGCGGCGTCTACGAAGCCATCAGCCACGCCGGCGGCGTGATCGCCATCATGCACGACCTGCGAAAGTAGGGCCGGTGCGTAGTACCGCCTTCAGGCGGTTCTTCAGACCGCCTGAAGGCGGTACTCCGAACAGGCCCTACTTCGGCCGCAATTCCGGCGGAATATACGGCGTTACGACAGGTTGGCTGACCGGTGCCTTGGGAACTACGGGCGTCACCTTGGTTGCCGTTCTCGTCGTCGGCGTGCCCGCTTCATTGGCCGGCGTCGCGCCTTCGCGCGTCGTCGCCGCCCGCGCGTTGTACTGCCGGGCCATGCGCTCGGCCAGCTTGTGCTGCTCGGCCGCTTTCTCGAACACAGGCGGCAGCTTCGGTTGCAGGTCCATCACCTTCTGGAACAGTGCCATCGCCTCCGGGTAATGCGCATGGGCAAACTCGGCCTCGCCGCGCTCGAACATCCGCTCGGGCGATTCCGTATCGGAAGTGAACAGCCTCGGGCTCAGCACCAGCAGCAGCACAATGTGCAGCAGCAGCGCAAGTCCGATCATCTTCCAGATCAGCCCCGTGCCGCCCAAAAGCCGCAACGGCGTACGCCCGGCCACCGGCCCAGTCGTCGTGGATTGTTCTTCGCTCAAAACCATCCTCCTTAATACTGGTAACATCAGTGATCGGTCATCGGTAATCGGTGATCAGGTGGACATGCATTCCTCTATCACTGATTACCGTTCACCGATCACTTCCTCCCATCCCTCACATGCATCAAACTGTACAGCACCAGGTTCGTCCCCATCTGGAACGCCTGCTCGACCGCGCCGCGTTTTTTGCCCAGGTCCACCACGGCCCAGCCGCTGCCCAGGTCGCCCGGACTGAAGAAGACCATCAACCGGCCGTCTTCGGCAAAGATCCCGCGCGCGTCCGGCGACCCGTGGTCGCGGTAGATCGGACATCCGCGTGGCAGCTTATACGGCATGTATCGGCCGCGATACACCTCGTGGTCATGTTCGATCGTCCGCATCCGCCGACCCGGCAGCACCTGGCTCATGAACGTGGTAAACCGCGCCTCAAAATCCCCGCCGCTGGAGTCGGCCACCAGCATGCCGCCGCCCAGCAGGTAGTCGCGCAGGTTCTTGATGTCGATTTCGGTGGCGGCAATATGGCCCGTTCCGCTGAGGAACAGCATCGACGGCATGTACGCCCCGCGATGGTGGGCCAGGTCGGCCAGGGTGATCGTCTCCTGCTGATTGGCGACGGGAATATTGGTGACCAGGTTGACCTCGCGCAGCAAAGCCGGCAGCGCCTGCGGATTGGCCGCCCAGTCGCCGCCGAGATACTTGACGCGGTAGAGCCAGAGCTTGGCGCCGATCCGCGACCCCCATGGCGAGCCGGCCGCCGTCGGTCCGGTGCCCTCGCCCTGCGCCAGCCCAAGCGGGCCGCCGTCGCCGGCGCCAACGCTGTCAAGTGTCGAGGCAAGTTGCGACGCCGCGTTGAGCTCGACTTCCCCGTTGTCGCGGCTCTTGAGCAGTTGCAGCAGGCCATCGCGGCTGATGCGTTGCATGTACTGCATCCGCCCGCGTTCGGCCTGGCGCCGGGCGGCCGGGCTTTCGGGGATGGTGCGGGCTTTGATGATGGCCTGCTTGGATTCCTGGGTCCCTCCGAGCGTGCCATCCGGCTTGCCCTTGGCGATGCGGTCGCCGCTGCCGCCGGGGATGCCCAGTGGCCGATCGTGCCGGCAGCCGCCGATCTGCAGGAGCGACGGCGCCACCAGCGCCAGGTGAATTCCCAATGCCGCGCTGATGCACGTCCACAGCCGCCGGTTGATCCCCGTCCGGAACACCGGCCTGCCCGGCGTACCGGCCGGGATCCCCGCCCCGCTCGCTCCCAGTCGCCACATCAGCCCGCCGCCGGCGGCCAGGATACAGACGACTTTTATGAGTGTAAGCCAGTGCATGATGGGACTCTGCGTGGCCGGCCCAATATGATTCCGCTGAGCAGTAGGGCCGGTGCCCTCACCGGCCTCTTTTCCGCCGGCTCCGCGTTTTCCCGCGGAATCCAATATGGCTACCCGGTGCAACGGTGGGTGTTGAACGGGCGAGAGGCATGGATCGATGAACGCCTGATCATCTTTCCGGTTTGTCCACTTCGACGCCCGGATTTCGTAGCACCCGTATCTTGTGTCACCCCTACACACGTCGTGCGCAGAGGCCTTCAGCAGGGCCAGCGTCCTCGCTGGCCTTCCTGCGGCACCAACCGTCCAGCATTCCCTGCCGGCGAGGCCGCTGTCCCTGCTCGCAGAGTCATCTCCGCCGACGGCCATCGCGATATGCATGACAGTGAAGCATGTGGCCTGTAATGGCGATACTCCCACACGTCATCGTTGCCCACAATATTGGCCGCGCCGAGTGCCGCCGGTGTCCTCACCGGCGGAATCCCAGCACAGGAGAATCTCGCGCAGAGCCGCCGAGATGCGGAGCAGAACTCGATGGTCGGCCGCCGGTGTCTACCGATGACGCATCACCGTTCTCCGTACTCCTCTGGCTCTCTGCGGCCCCGCGTCTCTGCGCGAGGCCTGCGCCGCCAAACGCGCGCACTCCATTCACATCGACACCAGCCGATGGGCCCACTGGGCGCAGGTGGACGAGGTGCCGATGGCGATGCTCGCCAGGGCAAAGGCCGCTTGAAACAGCGGTATCAGGAACAGGAACACGGTCTGGTCTTTGGTCGACTGGCTGCCGCCGAACGCAAAGTTCATGTGCGAAATAAGCATGCCCAGGAAGTTGACGGCCGCACCGGCCAGCCCCAGAATTCCGCCCGCGACCAGCGCCGCCCCGCCGCCCGGGCCCGGTGCGGGGTCAAGCCAGCGCAGGGCAATCAGCAGCACGGCGGGATAGAAGCAAGCAATCACGCCGACAACCCCGAGGAGCGCAAACCCTTGCGTGCGCGGCGACAGGACCGAAGGCATGTCCCTGAAGAAACTGCGGTAAAGCTCGGCCAGCGTGCATGCCTGGAAGCTCTCCGGCCGCCGCCGGTGATGCGGCGCCAGGAACACCAACACGGCACACAGGGCGGGCACGGCGCCATAGACCAGGAGCAGTTTCATGATGCCAGGGCTCTCCTCACAGGCCAGAGAATGTCTCGAAAACGGACGTTGCCTTCCGTTCATTGTATTGGCGCGGGCGAGTGAAACGGGGCAATCCGCCGGGCGCTATCGAGGCGTACTCGCCGGGCGGTTAACAACTCCTGTGTGGCTGCAGCCCTGCCGCGCCGGCAAATCCGTGACGCTGACAGGATCCCGATGCAATTCCATTCGCCACCGATTCGCTCGCGAGGACGGCTGGATTAATGGCATCATCAGTAGACTAGCTTATGGCACTCTTTCCGGCCGATCCGGCAGTGGAAGCCCAGGCCTCACGCGACGACGCAGCGACGCAACGACGGGATATAACGCGGGAACGCAGCTACTGATGGGAGCCACTATCTGCGTCGCCGTCGAATGCCCTAAGCTTCGAGCCCGAACAGTTCGCGGAGGATGGCCCGTTCTTCGTGCAACAGGTCGAGAAGCACCCGCTCGTCTTTGGTGCGTACGTACCGCACGCCGACCCCGAACAGGCGAGTTGCCAGGGAAAGGTCGGGGTGCCGCTGGGCAACCTCTGCCCACACGCCTGCCCAGGCTTCGAGCGTTTCGGCCGGGGCTTGGGCGTACGACGGGCGTGTCAGGCTTCTAACCAGCGAATCGCCGAGTTGGGCGAGGGCCTTTGCTTCAGCGGCAATGTCCGCCAGGCGGTTCACGCGGTACGCCCACACGCTACGGTCGGTCGATGCGCAGAAGAGGCTGGCGAGAAAGTCAGGCAAGTTCCAAGGCTTTCCAGGGTTCTCCGGCGTCGCCGGAATTCGCAATCGCTCCGATAGGACCCGTTCAGCGTCCTGCCAATTGCCTTGGAGCACGTAAATTTCGGCGAGGCTTTCCATGGCTCCGGAGTTGTCCCACCTGAGTTTGATCGCGTAGTGGAGGTCCTCTGTGGCAGCGGCGATTTGGCCGAGACCGAGCTTGGCCCGACCGTGATTCGCCCAAGCATTGCTGTTTCTCGGGTCGAGCGCAATCGCCCGCTCGCAGGCGGCCAGGGCCTTGGTGTGCTGACCGAGTGCGTTCAATATCCACGCCTTGTAGCTCCAAGCTAGGTCATAGCTAGGTTCAAGTTCGGTCAGCCGCTCCCAAGCGGCCAATGCATCCGCATGACGGCCGAGTCCGATCAACGCCCACGCCTTGTTGATCCAAGCGGCGGCCCCCTTCGGTACAAGCGAGATCGCCCGCTCAGAAGCGGCCAACGCCTCCGCATGCCGGCCGAGTTCGTTTAGTGCAAGGCTTCTGTTGGTCCAGGCGCCAGCGTCTTTTGGGTCAAGTTCGTTGGCTCGTTCGCAGGCGGCCAGTGCATCCGCCTGCCGTCCGAGTCCGTTCAGCGCAAGCCCCTTGTGAAGCCAGGTGATGGCCCTCTTCGGCGCAAGTTCGATCGCCCGCTCAGCAGCGGGTAACGACTCCGCGAAGCGACCGAGTCTGTTCAACGCCGCCCCTTTGAACATCCAGGCGTCGGCGGTCTTTGGGTCAAGTTCGAGGGCTCGTTCACAGGCGGCCAGGGCCTCCGCATACCGTCCGACTGCACCCAACGCCCACCCCTTGTAGCACCAAGCGACGGCGCTCTTTGGGTCAAGTGTGGTCGCCCGCTCACATGCTGCCAAGGCCTCCACATGCTCGTCGAAGGTGCCCAGTTCCAGGGCGACCGCCCAGCATCTCGACACCGAATCCGCAGTTGTCGCCAGGTCGACCAACACTCGTACGACTTCCCTTGTGTCGCCAGCTGACCGGGCTACCTCCAAGTCTCGATCTAAGCCCTCCCTAACCATATCGGGTATTCCCGGTCCCTCCAGCGCAGCCCGGAAATATCGTCGCTCCAAGTCCGCGTCGGCCGGAAGACATTGAAGCTGATCTTCCACACCGGTCCGGTCGTACCAGACGCGGAGGAATTCGACGATGAGCCGGATCGGCTCGCGCTGCGGGTCTTTCACTTCCACGCAGAGTCGCATCAGCGGCTCCGCAAGTTCGTAGCGGGATTCCCGGCCGACGCTCTCCACCTTGACGTAGCCCTTGTCTTTGAGCGACTTGAGCTGGGCGGCCGCCGTCTGCTCCGACAGGAACAGTTCCGCGGCGATGTGCTTCACGGGCATGGTGCGCGTCTGCTGACAGAGGAACTCAACAATCTCGCGCTGTTGGTCGGGGAGCCAGCGCAGTCGCTCCTGGTAAAACGGTGTCAGCTCGTCCAGCAGTTGTTCGAACGCGTCCACGAGGTTGTCCATCTTCGCTTCGCTGGCGAACTCGGAGAGGATGATGAAAACACGGTGGCCGCCGCCGGCGATGTGGCGGATGGCGCGCACGCGGGCGCGGCCGGTGGCGGTTTGGAGGAAGGTGGCGAGGCTCGTGTTGCCGGTCTGCTCGGCGATCTTGCGTAAGAGGGACAGGGCCTCGTCGGCCGACAGTGGCTGCAGGTGTTCGATCTGGAAGAAGTTGAAAAATGGGCGGTCGCGGTCCGAAATATCCTCGGTCAGTTGCTGGGCCGTGGCGAGGGTCGCTGCGACGGCGTGCTCCTGGAGGAACGCGCGCCAGCGCTTCTGGCCTTCATCTTTCAGGCCGCGCATCACATCATCAAGGTTCTCGACGACCACCAGAAGCGTTCGTCCGTCGAGTTTGTTCAGGAGGTAGTCCTTCAGCACGGCGGCGCGGCGGTCGTCGGCCGCGCCGTCAAGTTGATCGCGCGGGGGCAGGGGAAATTCGTCAGCGTATGCGAAGTTAAGGGCGCGGAGGATACGTAGAAGAAACTTCCAGAACGACGTGGTGGCCTCATCCTCCGGCAGTTGGGCGATGCGGACGCGCTGGGCGACGGCGGGGTCCTTGCGCAAGCGGTGGACGAGCAGGTTGACAAGGTGGCTCTTGCCGCAACCACGCGGGCCGACGGCGAGAAGATGGTGCTTGGCACCCGTCAATACGCTATCGCGGAGTCTTTCCAGCCAGACCTCGGCCAGACGATGGCGCTGGACGAAGATGACCTCGAGCACCTTGGGATCGGTGCGATTGGGACTGAAACGGGATACGAAGGCGCGGCCTGCCATTAGTTGAGCCCTCGATCGAGAATCCACCATTGCCGGAGCAGGGTGTTTCGGAACGTGTAGCGCCCGTCGGTGTCGCGGCCGAGATAGTGGTCCAGGGCCATCAGACGGAGTAGCTCGCGGATCTGTTCATCGTCGGTGTCGCCTGCCGACTTGGCGACATTGATGAGTTCCGCCTGGGAGAGTGGCGCGCTGGCCCTGGCCGCGTGATCGAGCACGGCAAGGACGAACTTCTCGGCCTTGGGATAGTACCCGTCAATGCGCGAGCGGAAGTGGCGGATGTCGCACGGATCGTGTGGAGCGGTGAGGAGCTTCTTCATAACGCGGTCAATGTTGTCGGCGTTCGCCGGTTGACCATCGAGTCGGAGTTCGTAGACGACCCACTGAACGTAGTAGGGGTAACCGCCGGTGCGATCGGCGATGAGCGAAGGCGCGGCTTCATCCGCGGCAACGCCATCGCCTTCAAGGAGCCCGGCGGCCAGGCCAGCGGCGACAGATGGTTCCAGCGGAGGAACTTCGACAAGGGTCATGTCGTTCACCGGCTCGTTCTTGTAGCCCTGTTGTCTGAGACTACCCAGAATATGGTGCAGGCCGATCGACCCGCAGAGAACCATGCGGAAGCCCTGGCCGGTAGTGGCAGACTGGCGCAAAGTACGAAGAGTATCGAGGACTTCCATGGCGGTCTGTTCGCCCTCGCGTTTGGCGATGGCCGCGAGCATCCACGGCATTTCGTCAAAGAGGAACACAACCCGCTTATCCGAAGCCGCCTGCTGTTCGACGAGATCCTCAATGGTTGTGGTCAACAGGGTCTTCCAATAGTTCTCAGAACGATCTTTCTTCGGGGGGAACTTGATTGGGCCGACCTCGGCACCGCCAAGCAGGCCAAGAAAGTGAAGAAGTCGCTTACCCTGTTTCTTCCAGCCGACGAGGCGTTGATGCACATTCTCGCAGACCATTTCCGCGAACTCCGCGGCGGAGTGGACTTGTTCGAGATCGAGAGAAACGGGGTCCCAACCGGGAAGCGGCTCGGCTGCCATTTTGTGGAGAATGCTGGTCTTTCCAACGCGACGCTCGGCCTCCATGCGAACGCTGTTGGTTTCCAGAGCACGCCAGAGGCGGGCGATAAAACCGTCACGACCGAAGACGTCTTTTACAGGTAACTGAGCACCGGGAGCGGCTTTCATAGGATCTCCTGATGTTGCGACTCACGATCAATAAAACAAAATCATTGTACAATTGTTTCATTGTACGTCAAATCCATATTCCATTTCCCGCCAGCTCCAATGCGGGCGAAGCGCCTTTCTGCATGTAATTAGTTATAAAAGAATAGGTTATGATTCGTCTGTTTGTGGTATTCACCTAGCAGCAACTTGGATGGCGAGCAGCCAGGTCTCTCGACCTTAGGCCTTGCCGAGCGAAACCGTGTTGGCGTCGGTTGGTCAGGTACTTCCACATCCCCATGACGGATCATTCCGCGCCGCCTGCGCCCACCCGGGCGGACTTCCGCCCGACCAATGGCCGACCGAGTTCTCGGCACTCGGCAATGCGGCACGCAGGCCGCGGGATTCTGTTGGTGCGGACACCGGTGGCACCGCATCCGATGGCCCTGACACCGTCCCGGCCGCGGAGTCCGTCTGTTTCACGCCGCAGGAATCATGATATGATAACAAACGCGGGTGGACGCAGGACGCAGCCCAGAAACAGGAGCGCGCATGCGGCGTATCATATGGTCGGTGGTGGGTATCTTCTTGCTGATAACACTGATCGTGGTTCTGCGGCCGTTGCCGCGCGAACCCGTTGGCCCGTTCGATGCGTCGCTTTTGCCCAAGACGCAGCCGGCCGACATTCCGGGGGATCCTCCCGAGGATCCGGAGTTGGAACCACGGATCATCAGGCTGATCGCCCAGATGTCCGATCCGGACGGAAGTGTACGCGAGACGGCCGACGTCACCCTGCGCAACCTGCCGATAGCGGCGTTTCCCGTCATCGAACGCGTGCTGAGCGGCGTTCAGGATACGCTGCCGCCCGAGTCCGCGGCCAGGATCAAACAATATCGCCAGATGTACGAACGACTGGCCGCGCTGGACCGCGAGCGGCGGGATCAGGCCCAGTGGATACGCCGGCAGATGGTTGCCGCGTTTGACGATTCGACGCATGGCGGACCCGCGGTTGACGCGGACGCCCGCCAGACCGTGCTGCTGTCGACGCAGTGGTCCAGAAGCGAGGCGGACGAAGCCAGGCTGGTCGCCGTCTGCCGCAAGGCCGTGGCCGCCGGCGCGGACGATCCGGTGTTTCTGTACTGTGCGGCACTCGTGGAACAGCGCCACAGCGACATCCGGCCGCGGCAGGTGATCACACAAATGCTGAAGGCGGCCGATGTGCTTACGCAGGAGCGGCGGGCGCCGATTGTGGCCCAAATGTTCCGATGCAACGCGATGGCAATCGCGGCCAAGAGCTTCGCCGACCGGAACTGGCTCGAGATCTCGTCGGCCAGACACACCTCAATGGATTTTGGCCGGGGCTGGGAAAAGGAGCAGGTCCCTCCCGCGCTGCTGTGCCAGTGGTCCGCGCAGATTCTCGATCCGGAACTCCACCCATCGGCGATTGGCATGTACGCAGGGAATCTGCAGCGGTCGCTGCAGCGGCTGATTCCAGGCTCGGTCTATCTGCTGGTCCTGGAGGCCATGACGTATCGCTATAAGGGCGCCGGTTACGTCGCCACCTTCGAGCCCGGTCCGGATCCGGCCAGGCTTGGACGCGAGCAGTCTCTACAGCGCGCCGAAGAACTGCTCGACAGGGCCCGCAAGCTGGAGCCGCAGAACTCGATGGTCCTGCGGGAACTGATGCTCCTGTATGTCCAAACCGACCGCGACGACGAAGCCGAAAAATGCTATCGGGCCGCGATGGCGGCCGATCCGGACGATCTTGTCACGGTTTCCCACAGGCTCGATTCGCTTGGGGAGACTCAGGCGGAATTTGCCCGCGGGCTGCTCAAGCAGGAGAACTGGCGCGCCGGCCTGCCGTTCCTGCTCGTGGAATGGCACGCCGCACGATCGCGCATCGCCGGCGACAACATCGCCTACTTTGTCCGGCCTGAAGTGAAAGCGGACATCCAGGCGGTTTACGAGAGATATCTGCGGCTCTTTCCCAAAGACGGATTCCGGCGCAGCGAGTACGCACGGTACCTGGCGTTGTGCCGGATCTGGCCGGAAGCGAATCGCCAGATGCAGTTGCTCGGTGAGGACTGGTCGCCGCGTGTGTTCGGCAGCCGGTCGTCGTTCGAATACGCAAGGAGCAAGGCCGCGAAAATGGCGGCCGCACCGACCACGACCAAAGCCCCGGCCGTCCCGGAACGTGCTATTCCGTAGCCACTTCGTCAGCACGTTACAGCTGGACAGCCTCCCCGTTCCGGACCACCGATCACTGATCACTGATGACTGATCACGGGCTTAATTCCCGATTCACAAAAAAGCACGGCCCGTCCAGATGGACAGGCCGTGTTGCCATGGAAATCAATCCTGTTATTGGGATCAGACCAGCTTTTCCTGCCCGGGGATGGCCACCAGTGGCTCGGGCATGGCGCCCTTCATGTCCAGGGCCGCGGGCATGGTGTTCAGCGTGGACTTGTTCATTGCAAAGTCCCACGTCACCTTCTTGCCCGTGTAGGCGGACATGCGGCCCATGACCGCCATCATCGTGCTGATGGCGACCTGCTTGCCTTCGTTGAGCGGCTTGCCGTCCATGATGCTCTTGAGCAGGTCGGTGTGCTCCTGCACGTAGGGGCTGACCGGCGACTTCTGGGCTTTGAACTTCTCGCCGCCACGGACATCGAAGCTGCCGCCCGGGCTCGAGGTGCCCTTGGTGCCCACGACGTACTCGCCGCCGGCGCCATCGCCCGGCCAGTGCCGGCAGGTGCTCCAGAGGTTCACGCCGTTGGGATACTCAAAGAGCACGGCGCAGTGATCGTGAATCTGCCCGGGCTTCTGGCCGATGCTGTCGCGAACCGCGCGGCCGCCCTGGGCATACGCGGAAACCGGCGGGCCGCCGAGCACCCAGTGGGCCACGTCGAGATTGTGAACGTGCTGCTCGCAGATCTGGTCGCCGCAGAGCCACACGTAGTGATACCAGTTGTTCACCTGGTACTCGGTGTCGCTCATGCCTTCCTTGCGCGGCCGATACCAGATGCCGCCGCCGTCCCAGTGAACCCGCATGTACATCATGTCGCCAATGGCGCCATCATGAAGCCGCTTGATGGTTTCCTGATAGCTCAGCTCGTGGCGCCGCTGCGTGCCGGCAACCACGCCCAGCTTCTTCTGCTCGGCCATCTCGGCCGCCTTGATCACCATGCGCACGCCCGTGGGGTCGACGGCGACCGGCTTCTCGAAGAAGACGTGCTTGCCCGCGTCGATGGCGGCCTTGAAGTGATACGGACGGAAGCCCGGCGGCGTCGCCAGGATCACCATGTCCACGCCCGCCTCCAGCACCTTCTGGTAGGCATCAAAGCCCGAGAAAACCTTGTTCTCGGGAACCTTGTGCTTGCCGGCCAGGCCGCTGGCGTTCTTGGCGAAGGCATCGCCCACGGCGACGATCTGCACCTGTGCGCCGGCGGCCTTGGCGCCGTTCAGGCAATCGCCCGTGGCACCGCTGCCGCGACCGCCGCAGCCGATCACGCCGACCTTGATGATGTCCGAACCCGCGGCGTGGGCGAAATTCGCCCCCAGCGCCGCCACGGTCCCGACCGCCGCTGAAGCCTTCAAGAATCCACGCCGCGTCGCGGCATTGTTTCGTTCCGTCTGCATCGCTCGTTCCTTTCTATAAAGTGTTCTGGGGACGGTTGTCACTATTGCTACTCCGCCCGGGCGGGCGTGTTGCCCATATCGCTACTCCTCCACGATGTGGATCAGCCGCAGCATCGTCGGTTCCGGCCATGGCTTTGGTCGGGGCCGGTCACGGTTGGCGCCGAGCGTCTCCCAGCGCAGCGTGAATCGCGCGCCGCCCTCGCCCGATGCCTGGGCGTCCGCCGACCAGTTGACCTGCATGCCCGGAAACTCGCTCTGCACCCTGCCCAGTTCGGCCGGCGTGGTTGCCGCGAGCTTCGCAGGGCCGAGAATCGCAAGCGAATCGGGATCGAGCTTCCACGCTCCCGACCCGCTCGGATGGCGATAGGTCTGCACCAGCGATCCATCGGCCGCCGGCTTCACCGCGCCGAGCCGGATCTCTGGACTGATTGACCCGCCGCCGGAGAATTCCCAGCGATAATCCCAGTTGCTCGTCTGGCGGATCTTCCACGCCCCGTCCTCGCGGCGGGCGTTGTAAACCTGGGTCTTGCCGGCCGCGTCGTACTTGTGATAGGTGATGATCACCCGCTTCTGTGCGTCGAATCCGACCAGCACATTGCCGTTGATCACGCCGCCTTTGACGGGCACGATCTCCACGGCCTCCGCCGTCGACCGGGTGATGGGCAGCGTCAGCGGCCGGCCGGCACTGGTTTCCCAGTGGGACAGATCCCGGCTGCGGGCGTAACAGATGTCGTGGTTGGTGCTGCAATCCGGCGTGTCGCGCCAGGTCCAGGCGACGTGGTAGAACCCGTCCGGCCCGCGTACCGGGCCGTGGAAATAGGCGTTACACTTGCCCTCGCCATCGGTGAACGGCTTGTCCAGCAACCGTCGCCAGGCGCGCGTGGCCTCGTCGTACACGTTGAATATCTGGTTGCCATTGCCGCTGCCGCCATCGCGGTACATGAACACGAGCTCGCCCTGCGGGCCATTGAAGAAGACCGGGTAGGTGCAGCGTTTCTCGTGATCGCCAACCATCGCCGCAACGCGCTCGAACGAGGTGATGTCGCCCGGTCGGGTCGTGCGAAAATAGACCAGGGGCACCGCATGCATGTTCCCCGCCAGATGAAGCTGGC
The DNA here is from genome assembly GCA_025361735.1 of Phycisphaerales bacterium. Lineage (GTDB taxonomy): Bacteria > Planctomycetota > Phycisphaerae > Tepidisphaerales > Tepidisphaeraceae > JANYKD01. The sequence continues at coordinate 6,519 of JANYKD010000051.1, read as the reverse complement.
CGCTCCGGTCGACGGCCAGCGCCAGACTGTTGTGGCTGTCCCAGCCGACACGGGAATCGAGTTTCGCAAATGTCCACGCTTTGTCCGCATCCGCCCGCGCGCCGACGGTCATCTGTCGCTCGGCATCATAGAACGCAACGAAGTGCTGTTTGCCGATGGTCAGCAGCGCAAACCGCACCGGATGCCCCGACCAGACCGGGGCGATGTCGATGCTCTCGGCCACTTTCGGCGCGGCCATGGCGAGAGGAGCAAGCAACAGAAGGAACGCGGCGAGTGCATGGCGCATGAATGAGGTTGTAGCTACTCGGGTCTGGCTGGCAAGCGTGACTTGGCCGCGAGCAAAGAAGATTAAACACGAAGCCACGAAGACACGAAGCGGTTTCTGGTGATGGGAATGCCTCGGTTCCAGGCATTGCCGATCTAATTAGACGAACTCTCAGGAACGAATCCCAACGCGACTCGGTCGCCGACGCCGTACCCTGCTTCGTGCCTTCGTGTCTTCGTGTTTAATCCTGTATGGCTTAGGCGTAAGCTTACAGGGAGCGGAACTCCAAACGAAACATGTGCCGCCCGCTTACCGATGTCGTAACCTCCTTGCAGATCTTGACTTACAAACTTTGTGGTCACTTATCTTCTACGGCGTAAAAAAAATCTCTAATGCCCCCCATTGCCGTCGTCCGATAAAACAGTATTAGTCAGTATTCATCCTGAACCCGAGCGTGGATCGCCGGGTTGGAAAAGGGAAGCTTATACCTCCATGGAAGGAGTGGTGCCGTGAAGAAACTATTGACGATTGGTGTTCTGGTGGTTGCCGGAATGGCTGTCGGCTGCAGCTCGGGCAAGAAGGACGCTCCGAAGGCCGCGAATGCGGCCGATTTCCCGCCGCCTCCCCCGCAGCATGAAATGGTCGTTACGCCTGTCGGAACTCCCGCCGGTGGTGGCGTGGTGAGCACCGCCAGCCTCGATCGGCCCGCACCGGACGCCCGGCTTGTGGACCCCGCTCCCATCCGTGGCGGCGGAACCAAGTATGTCGTCAAGAAGGGCGATACGCTCTGGAGCATCGCCACCAAGACCTACAACGACGGCAAGCAGTACAAGAAGATCGTGGCCGCCAACCCCAGCATCAAGGGCGAACGCGTCCTGGTCGGCCAGACCATCATCCTCCCCTAAGCTCGCCGGATGCAGCGGTCCCGCTCACGGACCCAACAAGTTAATAGAAAACGGATCGGTGCTGGAAGGCCGATCCGTTTTTGCCTGCGCCCAATTCCCCGCAGGCGCGGCGATGTTGACGCGAACAGCACAAGTGGCGTCAATGTCGATACGGTTCACTTAGGAACGTGGGCAAAAGGGCTCTCGCATTTCATGTCAAGCATATTCTTGGGTGGCATGGGCAAGTACTCGTGCCCGTGCTCCACGGGCAAGAGTACTTGCCCATGCCACCCAATTAGCCAGCCAAGAACCGCGATCAACGATCACGGCTACAGCCTATGTGAACCGTGTTGGCACAATGGTCCTGCAGAGCCTACTTCAACTTCACCTCGCGCAATGAGTGAATGACCACGCCCAGGCCGTCGGTGAGTTCCGCCGACAGCGTGCAGGTGCCGCTCGCCTGCGGGAAACGGATGGGGATCGACACAATCTGCTGGCCGCAGGAATCGACGCTGCAGTTGGCGCCGGCTCGCGCGATCTCGCGATCATTCTGGATAAGCCGCAAGGTCACCGGGCCGGACCAGGGCTTGTCCAGGTCGTTGATGACGTTGACCTTGAACGTTTGTTCCTGGGCCGGAGCGAGTTCCGCACCCCAGTAGTCGAGCATCAGCGCCACGGGGTTGAACGCCTCGCGCATGTACTTCTCGAAGTTGGGCTCGAAGATCAGCCGTTCCATGTCGACGAAGTGATCCGAGGTCGCGCCGCCTTCGGGGCGCGGTTTGTCCGATGGCCGGGAGTAGCCCAGGCCGCAGAAGTGCAACACGCCGGCCACCTTGCGATGGCAGCGCCAGAACTCGGTCTTGGCCGACAGCGTCCGGGCGTAGATCACACGCCGCTGTTCGGGGGTTGCGTTCGGACCGGCCAGGATGTCGTACACGTTCTTGGTGAGACAGGTGGTCGACCCGTCACGGTTGAGCCAGAGCCAGGCGTACTCGTTGATGATGATCGCCACATCGCGCTTGCGCTGGGCCTGCTGAAGGGCCGGTGTCGGGTTGAGCTTCTCCAGATCGCGCAGGCTGATCGGGTTGGGCTTCTCCCAGGCCTTGATGAAAACGTAAGGGTGTGACTCGACGCAATCCGTGTCGGCCTGCGGTTCGCCCCAGCCGTTTTCCCAGGGGCGATTGGACAGATCGAGCTTGCGCACGGCTGTTAACGCCTTGCCCGACTCGGCCGTGAAACTCTCGTTCTGTGCATCCCAGATGACCACGCAGGCGTGGTTCCAGCGGTGCCGCATCCACTCAGTGTACTCCGGGATGATCTTCTCGGCGACGGGGCTTTCCGGGGCCTTGCCCAGCAGCCAGATGGGGAATTCATCCTGAATCAGGAAGCCGGTTTCATCCGCGATGTCGTACCAGAAGTCAGGCGGGAAGCCGATACAGTAGCGCATCGAGTTCCAGTGCATGGTCTTGAACTTCTCGTGGACGCGGCGGACCCACTCCTCGCGCCACGGCCGGTCGCCGCGCTGGTCATCTTCGAAGAAGCGATAGGCACAGATGTTGGTGCCGCGCAGGTAATACGGTTTCTCGTTGAGCATCGCCCGCTTGGTCTGCGGATCGAAACGGAAGGTCCGCATGCCGAAGCGGACGCTGACCGCGTCGGAGCCCGTGCTGAGGCGAAGTTCGTAAAGAAACGGATTCTCCGGCGACCAGAGCTTGCACTGATCGATCGGCACGACGAAGTCGACCGTCTGCACGGCGCCGGCGTCGACGTGCGCGGCTGCGGCGATGGCGTTTCCGGCCGTTCTGGCCGAGGCGGCCTCGACGACCTCCGCCTTGAGGCTCAGGTCCGCCGCCCTGGATCCGCCCTGGATCTCGGCCACGATGCGGACCTTGCCGTTCTGAATATCAGGCACGGTCTGCACGTTGCGAATGTAGGAATCACTCGTCTGGATCAGCTCGACGGAGTCATAGATGCCGGGGATATAGAGGTATTTTTCGAAGTCCCAGCCGCTGGGCTCGCCGGCGGGGACCGATTCGCGATCCGCGCCGACGCGGATGACCAGCGTGTTCTCCTGACCGGCCGGTTTGACGAGCTTGCTGATATCCAGCATCGCCGGCGTAAAGCAGGGCAGATGCTCACCGGCCAACTGGTCATTGATGAACACCTTCGTGCCGTAGCGCGCTTTGCGAATCAGCAGCAGCGTGCGATCGGTGGCCGACTCGAGCTTGAAGGTGCGGCGATACCAGAACGCCTGTCGCTGCGGGCTCTTCTTGCCGACCTCGGTGAACGCCGGTTTGGCCATGTCGATCAGCCCCGGTACGGCAACGGTATGCCCGAACTGCGCCGGCTGCTGATCCAAGGCGCCCTGCTCGACCTGCCATTCGCCGTCGAGAGTGGCTCCTTTGCGCGGTTCCAGCGGTTTGACCGAAGCCTGAGCAGATAGGGCAAACACGACGGCCAGGCAGAAAAGAATTCGCAATGGTCGCATGAAGGTCTCCTGTAGGGTGCGATTTATCGCACCAATGCCGGATGGTGCGTTGAAACGCACCCTACTGTCTGCGGCCGTGCAGAAGCACGGCCCTCCCAGGTTGGCGCTCACGTCGATCAATTCTGATGATCCGCCGGCTTCACGCCCTTCTTGAAAGTGCCGAAGCCCATGGGCAACGCCTTGTATTCGCCGATGATGTCCACCTTGGCCTTTTCGGGGATCTTGTCTTCCAGGCCGACGGCCCAATAGGCGGCGTTCACCAGCAGGCGGCGGAAGCCTTCACTCTCGAAATCCTGGGCACAGCCCATGGTGGATGTGAACGCCTTGCCGGTCTTGCCGCCGGTTTCGTAGGTCTTGGTCCAGGCGATGGGCATCATCGGGTTGTTCTTGACGTCGGTGACGGGCTTGTCGGTGGGGTTCATGCCTTCGAGCACCTGGCCCATGATCACGGGGACGCAGCCCTCGGGTTGGGGCAGACGAACGGTGTAGACGTCGGATGGACCCCAGATGTCCTGGCAACCGCGGACGATTGCGTTCTTCTCCTGGCCCGGCGCGACGATGCCACGTTCAGATTGCGATTTATGCTTGCCGTGGTGGTTGATCCAGGTCTCGCCGAGCACGCGCCGGCCGAAGCCGCCTTCCCAACCGGCTACCTTGGAGTCGTAGCTGTACTGGGCGTACGTGCCCTTGGAGCTCTTGAAGGCATGGGTGGCCGTCCGGATGCCGATGACCGGCTTGCCGGCCTTGAGGTAGTCGTCGATGTGCTTCATCTGCTCATCCGGCAGATTGCGGAAGCGGGCCATGATGACCAGGAGGTCGGCCGAGTCGAGCGCCTCGAGCCCCGGGATGTTGTCGAGCACGGTGGGCTCGATCTCGCCGGTCTGCTTGTTGATGGCAAACAGCACCGTGCATTTGAATCCGTGGTATTTGGAAAGGATCTTGGCGAACTGGGGGCACATGTCTTCCGAGCGATATTCCTCGTCGCCCGTAACGAAAACCACGTGCTTGCCCTTGCCCGGTCCGTCGGTGCCGTCATAGACGACGCCGGCATCGGCCGCCCTGGCTGGGAGATTGAACATGAGAAGTGCCACGATGAGAGCGAGAATCTTGCGCATGTGTTTCCTCGTCAAGTGGCCGCATGCGTATCTTCGCTGCCGGGTGACATGGGCAAGTCCGATTGCCCGTGCTCCGGTTGCCAATCCCGGCAGAATCGCGCGGCCATTCACAGGGGAGTACCGGAAAAGCCGGCGAGTGTTGGAGGTGAACAATCGGGGCGCAGCGTCGGATTACCGCCACATCGCCAGGAGAACGACCACAGCCAGTATGAGCCGGTAAACGGCGAAGGGGATGAAACTGCGCCGGCGGATGTAGCCCATGAACGCGGCGATGACCACCCAGGCGACCAGGAACGAGACGATGGTGCCGATGGCCAGCAGCACCATCTGGCCGGCAAACTCGTGGGCCGAGAAGCCCGGCGCGTGGATCATCTCCTTGGTCGTCTTAAGGAACTTATAACCGCAGGCGGCCGCCATGGCGGGGATGGCCAGAAAGAAGCTGAACTCCGCCGCGGTCTGCCGCGAGCAGCCGATAGTCATGCCACCGATGATGGTGGCGGCCGAGCGCGAGGTGCCGGGGAAGGCCACCGCGAGGATCTGGAAGAAACCGATGGAGATGGCCTGCGTCCAAGTCATATCTTCGACACGTTCGGTCTTCACGATGGGACGGAGCAACTCGATGGCGAGCATGATCAGGCCGCCGATGCCCAGTGCCAATGCCACCGGCAGCGGATGCTCGAGGTGTTTCTCAACCCACTTGTGAATCACGAAGCCGATGAGCAGCACGGGAACGGTGCCGACAATAACGCCCATGAGCGGCGTAGGCCGGCCCACCGGGGTTTCCCGGCCGCGTTTGAGCAGTTCGACAATGCGGGCACGGAAGTAGACCACGACGGCGGCAATGGCGCCGATCTGGATGACGACCGTGAACATCTTCCAGAATGGATTGCCATCCAGATCGAGCTTGAGCCAGTGTTCACAGAGCAGCAGATGTCCCGTCGAGCTGACGGGCAGGAACTCGGTCAATCCTTCGACAACACCCAGCAGGATCACCACGAGCAGGTCGGCCATAGGTTCACTCTTTCACCAGGCTTTGGCGGTAGAGAATCATGGCCTTCTTCACATAAGCCAGGCCGCTGAGCACGGTGACCGCCACCGTGGCCCAGATGAAGATGTCGCGAATCCAGCGGGCGGGTCCTTCCCAGTGGTGGCGCAGCAGCGCATCGCGGTTGTTCACAAAGACGAGAATGGCGAGGATGGTGACGGACTGGATGACCATCTTCACCTTGCCGCTCCACTCGGCCCCGAAGCTTTGCCCGGAGGATTCGGCCATGCCGCGGAGCGTGGTCACGAGTAATTCGCGGCCGAGGAGCACGATGACCATGGCCGGGGTGACGCCGGTGATGGTCTTGACGACCATGGACGGTTCGAGGTGGCCGCCGGGAACGGGGATAATGAAGTTCTTGCCTGCGAAAAATGCGAACGAGCCCAGGACGAGAATCTTGTCGACAAACGGATCGACAATGCGCCCGAAGGCGCCTTCGACCTTCCAGAGTCGGGCAAGGTAACCGTCGAGGAAATCAGTAAACAGCGCAATGGTATAGATGATGAATGCGATGTTGAGGAACGTCGGATCGCCGCGGCCCTCGTACTGGTAGAACGAGAGGATGACGAAGAAGACGATCGCGAGCACGAGGCGCGCGCCCGTGAGGAGATTGGGAACATGGCGGAACATGCGCGGGGGATTGTACGGGGTCCTGGCGACGGGGCAAATGCCCTAAAGTAGGGCCAGCGTCCTCGCTGGCCTGCCTGACGCGTCGATCGTAC
>JANYKD010000041.1 GCA_025361735.1 Phycisphaerales bacterium | reverse complement strand
TTCACTCGAAACGCCTCCTTGCTGTGAGTGTTTGACTACTACACAGACCCCGCCGATGCGGAAAAGACAGGCGTTTTGAGTGTTTTCTTTTATGGCCAGAGCAAGAATCTGACAGACTACGCTTGCTTAAGGCCTAGCTGTCCTATTGTCTGCTCCAAATCGTCGACCTCCCAGGAGATGTGATGCACGCCCGGTCCGTGCGTGCGGAGAAACTCCGCCCACACGCTGTCCGGTCCGATCGGCTCGATGAGTTTGATCCAGATGTTCCGCGCAAAGAGGAACGCCATCTTCGCTCCCGCGTTGCTGGGCCGTCCTTCGTACTTCGTCTGCGCAATACCCGGAGCGTCGGTCGTGATGACTTTGGGCTTGTCGACAGCGAACACCTTGGCCCACGCGGCCGAATATTTATCGATATCATCCACTATGATGGCAACGCACTGGACCGGATCGTTTTCTAGATGGAGCATGGTGCTTCCTCTCTGCTGCCCACAAACCACCTGGCAGATTACCCCCGTCCGCAACCTCGTGCAACGCCGTCTCCCAGCGTACCGGCGAGTGCAACGGTGTCGAGGCCCGTTGATCATGCAAGGTTGTTGGCCCAAAGACCGCTCATTGTCCACTCTACCTATGGCGCCATTTGTTCACCACGCCCTGTGAGTGAATCGGCGGTATGCCGTGTTGGCGAGTCGAGATGCTTCGCCGCGATCTGCATAACGGCTCGGCGTTGCCGGCACGGTAGCCAGGTCGGTACGGGGAGATTCTTCGCGAGTACGCTCAGAATGGCGGACGAAGTTCGTCTGGGAAAACTGGAGCGTGTCGGCCGGTGAACGCGGAGATTCTTCACTGCGCTCTAAATGACCTGTTGGCGTCGGACGAAGCTGGACAGCCCCTTGAACCGTCCAACTCTTGAACTCCTGAACCCTTCCCCTACATCACCGCCTTGAACGCCCAGAACGCCACCGGCACCGTCACGATGCTGACCAGCGTGGTATAGAAAATGCACTGCGCCGCGAACGGGCCTTCGTGGGCGAAGACGTCGGCCATCACGCTGCAACTGATGGCGACCGGCATCGTGCCGACGAGGAACATGACCATAATCAGCACATGGTCCAGCTGCAGATCCAGTCGTACACTCAGGCGCAGGCTCAGCCACATCAGGGTGCCCACAACCGCGGGCGTGACGATCAGGCGCAGGAGGCAGACGCCGACCACGGCCCTGCCCGGCCGGACGGCGGCGTAGCTCAGGGAGCCGAGCTGCACGCCGATCACCACCAGCGACAGCGGAACCGTGAGGTCGCCGACCATCTTCATGGCTTTGAGCACCGCATTCCCGCCGACCGTCGCCCACATCGGCCAGCCGCCCATGAGCGGGTGCGGGAGCAGTACGGCGGCCACGATGCCCACGATGGTGGCGATCATGCCGGCGTTGGTCGCCAGGCCGATGATTGACTCGCGCCCGATCTTGCCGCCTTTGAGCACGGCCAAGGCGCCCGTCCAGAGCACGACCTGGGCTCCCGCGTTGCTGAGGAACAGAATCCGCACGCCGTCGGCGCCGTACAGCGCTTGCATGATCGGCAGCGGCAGGTAGATCCAGTTGCCGATGGCAACCACGAAGATGAAGGTCGGGGCTTTGGAGCGGTCGCAGAACATCCGCCAGCAGGCCCAGCCGACGACTCCGCCAAGTGTCAGCACGACGCACGACACCACCGTCGCCGGCCAGGCCGCGGCCAGGGCGGTACGGTTCACGACGGTGAGCATCTGCGTGAAGATCAGCGCCGGCAGGGCGACATCGGTGGTGAACGCCGCCAGCACGCGGCCGACGGCCGTGTCGATCATGTTTCGCCGCCGGGCCACATAGCCCACGAGCAGCACGAGGAACATCGCCAGGATGTTCTCGGCAACGACCCAAGTCTCTCTCATAGGGCGCTATTCGACAGGAGAGGGCGGCGGTTGTCGAGCGGCGGCGATGGTAGGGCGGTTTCGCCGAAACCGCCTTGTTGGAGCGATCACGGACGGCTCGGCGAGCCGTCCCTACCAGGGGGATACCGGCACCAACTATACCCGAACGCCCACGGCCGCCGTCATTCCCGGCGGGGGCTTGCCATCGGCGAGCCAGAGAAACGAGAGCGACTGCCGGGCGCGAAGTGGCAGAAGCAATGTCAGCAGGCCGCGCACGACCTTGCGAGCCCAGAGCACGCCCAGGCCCATCCCGAGCATCACCGCGATGGTGGCGCCGGCTATCCGGCGGATGGCCGTGTCGGCCAGGAACGCCCGGTCGTGGTCTCCCACGCCGATCCAGCCGACGATGCCCACGGTCAGCAGCGGGACGACGAGCAGATTCCAGTAGGCGTCGCGGCGCCAGTGCCAGAAGAAAGTCGTCGCCAGCATCATGTAGATGAACCCCGCGAGCATCGACAGGGCAAAGACGATCTCGGGCAGCCACCGTGGCCAGAACTGTTCCATTGGCGAGGCTTGTGCGTACCACTGCGATTTCACGGCGACGATGGACTCCTCGCAGGCGAGAACGAATCCGTATTGGATGGCGCCCAGGCCGACCATCGCCATGATCGCTCCGTACAACAAGAACAGCACGTAGCCGGCCATGAGCAACACGCCGAAGCGCGCCGTCCACGGGGACTGCACCGGCTGCATCGTGTTCATGGCGTGGTATCGGCCGCACTCCGGGCAGCGGCAGACGGGAATCCCCAGTTGCTCGTCCACATGCACGACCTGCATGTGGAGGTTGTAGCCACAGGTGCAGAACAGATCTGTCTGGAGCGACGACGTGCGATTGGTTTCTTCGCCCATGGCGACAGTTTACCCGGCTGCGGTGTTTCTTGCCTGTGTTGGCGGCCGCGATGGACCATCGCGGCTACAGGGTTCGTCGGGCGCGCAAAAGTGCCGCCGGTCGAGGTCGGAGATACAGATATCCGACACTCAGACCGGCTGGCTTACGAGGGTTCATCGCATGCACTTGCGGTGCACCCTCCAACAGGAGGAGGCTGATGGGATAACTCCCTGACCTGCGATCCGTGGATCGAGGCGGGGTCTCTGGCGTCCCCGCGTCGATCACACTCCAGACTCTACCACACCCCGCTGGACCCGGCCGCGGATTTCGACGTGTTCATTCATGCCGTGGGCGGTTTATGACGTCTGTAGGGGTTGTAACGGCCGGCGACGCGCCGGGCGCGATCGAAAACCACGGTGAGTCTTATGGGTCCTGGCAGGCACGCCGGGTTCGGGTGAACCACTCCGGTTTCCGCTTATACCGTGTGTTGCCCGCAGGCAACGCCAGGCCTCAGCCGGCGTACCTGTGTTGGTTAAACCAAAGGAGCCTCCCGTGCGCCGGCAACTCATGTGTTCGTTGATTTGTGTCGTTGTTCTTCTCGCTGTCCGGGCCGGGGCGGCCGACGGCGGATTCGCCGTGCAGGATAAGGCCGGCGATCATGCCGACGTGCTGCTCGATGGCAAGATCGTGGCCCGCTACATGTACGGCTTCGAAAAATCGACCAAGGAACGTCTGACCGAGACATTCAAGCCTTACCTGCACATCTTCGACGCCGAGGGCAAGGCACCGATCACCAAGGGTCCCGGCGGGCTGTTCCCGCACCATCGTGGCATCTTCATCGGCTGGAACAAGATCTCCTTCAACGGCAAGAGCTACGATCGCTGGCACATGCCCGACGGCCAGATCATCCACCAGAAGTTCGCCGAGAGCAAAGCGGACGCGACGTCATGCACGCTGACTGCCATCAACAACTGGAACGACGCTGCGGCGAAGCCGTTCCTCGAGGAGCAGCGGACGATGGTCTTCCGCAAGGCCGCCGCGCCGGGCCGAATCACCGTCGACTGCACGTTCAAGATCACCGCCATCGCCGGCGATGTGGTCCTTGATGGCGATCCCGAGCACGCCGGCATCCACTACCGTCCCGCCAACGAGCTGACGACCACGGAGACGCTGTACTACTATCCCGTGGAGAAGCCGGCTCCGCACAAGGACCTGGACTATCCCTGGGTCGGCATGACCTACACACTGGCAGGAAAGCAGTACAGCGTCGTCGAGATGAGCCACCCGGCGAACCCCAAGGGAACGAAGTGGTCGGCCTATCGGGACTACGGCCGGTTTGGCGCCTTCCCCAAGGCCCCGATCAATAAGGGCGAGACGCTGACGCTCAAGTATCGCTTCCTGATTGTCGACGGCGAGATGCCGGCGGCCGACGCGGTTCAGAAGGTGTGCAACGAGTTCACCGGTGCGTCGGAGGCGACGCCGAAGGTGACCAAACTCATCTCCGAACAACCCAAGCCCGCGGCCCCGAAGCCGGCCGTCCCGGCCAAATAGGCCAAGCGCCGCGTCTCGGTAGTCGACGCGCCGACTCCTTGTCGGCGGCGCACTGGAGTTCATTCTTTTCAGACGAGGACCAGCTCGTATGCGACCCGCTTTCAGCGGCTTCTTTGCAGGCGGCGCCATACGTATGAGCACCAGGAGGAAAGAGCGTAGTAGAGGGGGCTGCGCCGGCCATATCCTTGTGGCCACGACCTGTGTCGCGGGCTATGACGGCCGCATGCGTCGTGCCAAATCCTGTATTGGGATGAGTGGAGCATGATTAACCTCCACTCGTATTCTTCCGGAAGACCGTAAAGACGGCGCGAGAGATCAGTTAAGAAATCATTAACCGCGGGGTGGGCTGGTCGATGGAGCTGGGTTTCACGCTGAAATAACGCCGTTGGAAGTAGAGCGCCACGTTGACGAGTCCGATCAGCGCCGGCACCTCGACCAGCGGGCCGATGACGGCGGCGAAGGCGGCGCCGTGGTCGATGCCGAAGACGGCCACCGCGACGGCGATGGCGAGCTCGAAGTTGTTGCTGGCCGCGGTGAAGGAGATGGTGGCGGTCTTGGAGTAATCGGCACCGACCTTCCTGCCCATCCAGAAACTCACCAGGAACATGACCACGAAGTAGATCAGCAGCGGGATGGCGATCAGCAGCACGTTCCAGGGCTGGCGAACGATCTTCTCGCCCTGGATGGCGAACATGGCAACGATGGTAAACAACAGTGCAATCAGCGTAATCGGCGAGATCCTGGGGATGAACCGCTTTTCATACCACTCGCGCCCGCGGGATTTGACGAGCACGAGCCGTGTCAGCATGCCGGCGATGAAGGGGATGCCCAGGTAGATGAAGACGCTCTGGGCGATGCGGCCCATGCTGATCCTGGCCAGATCGACATTGCCGAGGTTCAGCCCCACCAGCGGCGGGAGAACCTTGATGAACAGCCAGGCGTAGACGCTGAAGAAGAGCACCTGGAAAATGCTGTTGAAGGCGACAAGGCCGGCCGCGTATTGTGTGTCCCCTTTGGCCAGTTCGTTCCAGACGATGACCATGGCGATGCAGCGGGCCAGGCCGATCATGATCAGGCCGACCATGAACTCGGCATGATTGTGCAGGAACAGGGCGGCCAGGCCGAACATGAGCAGGGGGCCGATGACCCAGTTCTGGACCAGCGACAGGCCCAGCAGTTTCACGTTGCGGAAGACGTCGCCGAGTTCCTCGTAGCGCACCTTGGCCAGCGGCGGGAACATCATGAGGATGAGGCCGATGGCGATAGGAATGTTGGTCGTGCCGAACTCAAAGCGATGGATGAACGCCTGCGTGCCCGGGACACCGTAGCCCAGGCCGACGCCCAGGGCCATCGCCAGGAAGATCCACAGCGTCAGGAAGCGGTCGAGGAACGAGAGTTTGCTGGCAATGCCTTCGCTCATGAGAGTTGCTCCTGATGCTGCTTAACTGTCGATGTCGCGGGTGCCACGGCTTGTTCGTAGTACCGCCTTCAGGCGGTCTGAAGAGCCGCCTGAAGGCGGTACTACGAACGTGACCACAAACAGCCGCGTACTATGCCTTTGACGCCGTCACATCGACGCTGGTGATGAAGTCCGCCGCGGTCTTCCCGGCCGGCAGACTTTCGGCGATCCGCGCGTAAAGCGGATCCTTGAACTCGGCAAGGGCGGCGACGTACTCGGGCTTGGGTCGAAGGGCGACATCGACCAGGCCGGACGCGACGACCATCTGGCGGTATTCGTCGAGCAGGACGGCGCCGGCGATGCAGCCGACCAGGGCTTCGACCATGGCGGCGACGTCGGCCGGGAGCGGCCGGAGCAAGGCCATGTCGGATGCAGCGACGTGTCCGCCCGGCTTGAGCACGCGCGCGATCTCGCGCCAGACTTGCGGCTTGTCGGGCGAGAGGTTGATGACGCAATTGGAGATCACGACATCGACGCTGGCATCGGCGACGGGCAGGTGTTCGATTTCGCCGAGACGAAACTCGACGTTGTCCAGGCCCGTGCTCTTTCGATAGCCGGCCGTATTGCGCCGGGCCTTGGAGAGCATCTCCGGGGTCATGTCCACGCCGATGACCCGACCGGTCGGTCCGACCTTTGGCCCGGCGAGGAACACGTCGAAACCGCCGCCGGAGCCGAGGTCGAGCACGACCTGCCCGGGTTTCAAATTGGCGATGGCGGTCGGATTACCGCAGGAGAGGCCCATGTTCGCCCCTTCGGGCAGGGCCTTGATCTCGGCGGCGGAATAACCGATTTGGCCGGCAAGATCGTCCGCGGTGAGCGAGCCCGGCCCGCAACACCCGCCACCCTTGGGAGCGGTGGCGGTCGCCAGGATTCCGGTTTCGGCAATGGCGGCGTAGCCATGGCGGACCTTTTCATGCACGTCCTGATCGGATGCGGGAAGTTTCGGCGTTGCCTTGGTGCAGCAATCCATGGGAGTCTCCTGTTGAGTTATGACTCTTCCGGCAAGGACTCGGGCAGTGTTCGTACGAATGCCGCGATTTCGTCGCGCACGCGGCGGTAGTGGTTCAGGGCCTCTTCATCGGTTTTCGCTGATTTGGCCAGTTGCGGCGGATCGTCGAAACCGACATGAATGACCTTCGTCTTACGGCCGAGCCAGAGCGGACAGGATTCGTTGGCGTGGCCGCAGACGGTGATGACGTAGTCCAGGGGCGCGTCGGCGAGTTCGCTGACGTTCTTGGAGCGGTGGCCGGAAATGTCCACGCCGGCCTCGGCCATGACCTTCACGGCGTTGGGGTTCAGGCCGTGGGTTTCGATCCCGGCGGAGTAGGTCTCGATCGCGTCGCTCTTGAGCGCCCGGGCCCAGCCCTCGGCCATCTGGCTGCGGCAGGAGTTGCCCGTGCAGAGAAACAGAATCTTCAATTTCACCGGTAGCATGACGCCACCTCCTCCATGTCTTTCTTGTGGACGCAGCAGAGTTTCTTGGCGTCGGCCGCCAGCGACGGTTCGTCGGCGAGGGAATCGAGCGTCCACTGCAACGCCTTTCGCACCATTGGCGGCGCGTCCCGCCCGGCCAGGCGGAAGTAGTGCCAGCGGCCCTGTTTCCTGCGATGGACGAGCCCGGCCTGGTGCAGCAGGTCCATGTGCTTGGAGACGGTTGACGGCGACAGGCCGAGCAGGTCGATTACCTGACACAGGCACAGTTCACCCTCCCGCAACGACAGCAGGGTACGCAGGCGGGTCGGGTCGGACAGGGCACTGGTGATGGCCAGGAATGGTTTCATGCAATACTCCGTTACTTCGCCAATTGACGAAGTATAGAGCGCGTCGAGCGAATTAGCAAGTGCCCCTTGCGGTGTGTGTGTCGCGCGGGTGCGGGCATGGGAAATGACGAAATTCGAAACTCGAATGACGAATTAAACTCGAACGGGCATTGATGGTGACCCATGGCGCATGCAGGCGTGCAGGTTGTGCAAACTCGGAAGCGGGTGGGCAGGGTGAAAAGAAAAGATGCTTGTTAGGGTCGTGAAGATCGTTGAATGATACCTAAGGGGCGGACTGCAAAGTGGTTATGAGCGGCGAGGGGCTTTGGAGCAGGCGAAAAACAGTGTCCTTTGAGGGTCCAAAAGGTGTCCCGTTCGGGTCCCGGGCGTTCCCGCTGGGTCCTGTTGGGTCCCGTCAGGTTCTGCCGGAAAGGAGGAAAGTCGAATGGCGAGAGCAGCGTGAAGCTCGAAGGAGTCATCAACTCGTCGCGTGGCGGGCGCGGAGGGGGCGGACGAGGCGAGGTGGGTTGTCAAGGAACCGGCGGCGCGGGCCGAGAAGGCAAGCCCTTCTATGTATACCGACGGCGCTGCGCGCCCGGCGCTGTTGGCTCGCAGCGCCGGGAGCGGGAAAACGGGTTTGGCACTGGCCAGGTGCGCCGAAAAAATTCTGGAGATTATTTTGGCCCACACCCGTTGCGCGCAGCGCGCGGGAGCGGGGCGGGTTGTTAGTTGTGAGGAGTCAGGGGGTTATGGCGCGTGAGATTGGAAAAAGGGATTGTCAAGCCGAGATGGTAGTTGTGGGCTAATAGTGTTTTAATGTGCGCCATGCCCATGGTTGGCGGATTGCAAGTCGTGGTTGTGCCGGTGGTTGCGCGGCAGGAAGGCCGGCGCGGATGCGGGCTCCGACCCTGACGCTCATGCCTTCAGAATCTCACGGCGCGGCGGCGCGACGAATTCGGCTTTTGCGGCGTCGCTGCGTCGTTGCGTGAGATCTCTCGGGCACGCGTCCTGGCTCCGAGAAGAGTTGGAACCACAGAGGCCACACAGACCAGCTCCAACGACGAACGACAGTCGGCGAAATGATCCCGGAATCATCCCACAGGGCACACTTGGGATTCCGCACGACCAACCAGACACATCTTCGTGCTCTCTGTGATTCATCTGTACTGGACGGTACGGAAACGGTAATGCACAGTGTCCCCTTTTCCGGACCCAAATGCAAGAGCGGACAATCTAGCGCAGAGGCGCTGAGACGCGGAGGAGATGGCGGATCAGACACCAGAAGGTGGGATGTCCCCCTACCCTCATCTTGGCCACTTCGGCAGCGAGTCCAGAAATGGCTTGCGAAAACCCGAAAACCACGCGTGCCGCCCGACGATCTTAACGATCGTTCGATTGAAGAAAGCTCCGATCAGAATTGCAGTTGTCAGCAAGGTGCCCGCAGCACCCAGAATAATGTAGGGTATGGTCGGCCGATTGGTAACCAACATGCCAAAAGCGCCGCACATCATTGCCACCCCTCCAAGCGATGCCAGCGTCATCCCAATTGCCTTGGAGGAAACACCCTTGCTGTGTGCTTCACATAGCGCATATGGCAATGTCACCTTGTTGCCGAGAAGAAATGCCATTCCCCCGACGATGCGCCCCCCGGACGAATAGCCCGCGTAGTCACGCGGGATCGGGTGCTGTTCCGTCCGTCTCTTCGCCGCGGCAGCGTTGCAGATCATGCATCGAAGGGGCATGGAATCAGGGCGGTCCAATGCGATGACCAGCTTCCGTCCATCGCGCCATGGCCCAGTATCGGGCGCATTACGAGATTCGTCGTGGGGTTGGGATTGCATACAACGCGATGGTATTTCGTCCATCAATCGTGTCAAGCGTCATGACGACAACCCGAGTCCCCGACGCGCCGTGGTGCGGTTGCGCCCATATTTCCGAGAACCTCCGCCTGACGACACACTGTCATCCTTGGCCGTCGCATGAGTGTACGCTCGCCGCCGTGAAGCGAACAAAGGGGCCAAAGCGTATGTCAGCCTCCGTTCATCTTCTCTCGCGCCCCGAGCGGTGTCGCTTCACATGAGATTACAGACCTCGGCCCCGGCTGGGCCGGCAATGCCTGCGAAGACACGCTGAAGCGTGAACTCCGAACTGGGCCGCTCAGTTCTTCGCCAGCACCGACCGCGTGTGCCGGGCGAGGTAGCCGCGCAGATCCTGGGTGTATTGCTCGAGGATCTTCTTGCCGATTCCGTCTTTGTCGCCGCAGTGATACAGGGCACGGGCGAGCGAGACCTCGCGGATGGCGGTGGCGCGGGCGGTGTTGTCGTTGGGGTTGGCGCCGGATTGGCGGGCGGCGTCGTCTACCGAGATGGTGACGTAGCCGGTCATCCCGGGTTTGGCGAGCAGTTCGGCCAGGGGGGCGGCCGCGGAGGGGTCGGCGATGAGTTCCAACGCCAGGGCGACGGCGCGGTGATGCGAGAACTCGGTGCTCGCGTCGAGCAGGGCGGCCTTCTTGAGGACGGCCGGGAGGCCGCGTTTGTCGTGGGTTCGGCCGATGGCGACGATCAGGGTGTCCAGTTCGCTCAGGGCGTGGCCGAACTGGCCCATGCCGGTGTAGTTCCAGCCGCGGTCCCACTTGGGTTGGGCTTCGACGGCGGCGATCAGCGTTTCCAGGCCGCTGGCGTCGCCGAGAATCGCCAGGGTGCGGGCGTAGGCCAGCTTGTCCTGCGGCGAGGTGGCGGCGGTATACGCCTGGCGCAGCAGCGGGAGCGCCTTCTCCTGATGAGTGACGATCACGGACATGCCGGTGCCGGTCTTGGCCTGTTCCACGGCAGCGGCGATTTGTTCGTCGCTGAGCGGATACGAATCCTTCGTTCCCAGCATTGGACGCGGGATGATGTCCATCTCGGCGAGCTGTTCCTGGAGCGGACGCAGTTCCACTTCGCGCAGGGCGCGGCCGGCTTTGGCCGCGGTGGCCGCGATGAGGCCGGCCGCGTAGCCCTGGTTCTGGATGTCGGGCTGCATGCGCAACAGCGGCATGACATCGCGATGGGCACTGATTCCCAGGCCGATCACGAGGATGCCATCCACGCCCTTGGGCAGCAGGCAACGATAGGGCACATTGACGCGGACTTCCTTCTTCTGCGGATGTTCCAGCAGGAGGTAGGGGTCCACGGTGAAGCCGTGGGTGTCGAAGTCGGACGAGGCGATGTGGATGGTGTCGGGATAGGTACGGCGGTTGATCGCGTCGGCGAGCGTCATGGTGAAATCGCCGACGATGCGGCGGCGCTCGCGGGTGTCGATGAGCTGGCCCATGTCAAACGCACTGGCATACTTACGCCGGGCGTAGGCCATGAGATGCCAGACATCCATCATGTCAGTTTCATCAACGATCGTGAAATCGGTGTTGGTGTATTGCTTGCCCAGCGAAAGCGGCGGGAGGCCGGTGCCCTGGAACGCGGGCTCGGAGGGGTCCATGAAGATGGTCTGCGCCCCGGCGGTGGCGGCGATGTCGCTGTTGCCGGTGGCGTCGATGACGACCTTTGCCAGCACAGTGCCCCGGCCTTGTGGTGTGGTCACGATGATGCCCTTGACGCGTCCATTCTCGACGAGTGCCCCGGCGCCGGTGCAGCCGAACCAGAGATCGGCGCCGGCCTTGCGAAGCTCGGCACGCCACCACTCGGCGCGGTCAATGGGATCCCAACTGTTTCCGGCGGGCAGGGTGGCGGTAAATCCGCCACGGTAGCCGTGGTAGTAGGTGGAGATCATGCCCGTGGTGCCGACGCCGCCGAGGGCGTGGAGATTCTCGATCACCAGCGTACGGGCTTTGGCTCGTGCCGCGGCAATACCGGCCGGCGCGCCGCCGGTGCCGCCACCGACGACAATCACGTCGTACTCACCCAGCACGGGCAGCGCCCGCTGCGGCGAGGCTACCGCGGCCTCGTTCTTGTCCAGCGGACGAAGTCCGCCGAGCATCTCGCCGACGGTGGCTGTGGGTTTCTCATCCGTGGCCACGCCGGCGACGGTGGTGTTGGCCGGCGAAGGCGACGGCAGCGCCTTGGCCTCGGCCGCGGCGGCTGTTCCGATGCGATTGCCCATGTCCATCAGGCTGGTCGGCCGCATGAGCTTTGCAGCAGTCTCTCTGGTGACATCGGCGCAGCCGCCGACCACCCACAGGCGATCGACCCCGGCGGGGCGGAAGGCGTCCAGATCCATTTTCTCCGCACCCGCCCACGCGCCCGTGACCCGCTTGCGGGCCTTGAGCGCATCCGGCGGCACCTGGAACAGCTCGTCGGTCGTGAACATGATGCCGCTGTCCCAGATCAGGTCGCGCACGCGCTGTTCGGCGGCCGCGAACGACGCATACGAGTTGTCCGTCATGGGCATCTTGAACGTGTACTCGATCAGTTCGGCGGAGGTCTTCGCCGGGGTGTTGTCGCCCTTCTTCGGCGCGGTCTTGGCCGACGGCTGCACGGGAAACGCCAGCCCGGTGCTGGCAGAGGTGAAGCCGTCCCCATTTTTGATGGTGCCGCCGACGGTCACAAACCGGAACTCGGCCGTGCCGGACGGATACGGCTCGAAAGCCGCGCCGGCGATGCGCGCGGTCGAGGCGCGATCGGTGGCGTCGATGATCGTCTTGGCCATGATCGCCTGGCGCCCGGCGCGATTGGCGATGACCACGCCGGACAGATTGCCCTTGGCGTCGCGCAGTACATCGGTGACGGTGGAACCGTAGAGGAACTGCACCTTGGCGCCGAGCAGGGCGTCGTCGAGGGTGCGTTTGATGTGCATCGGCCGGAACGGCCCGAGGCGCTTGCTGGCGTCGCGGGGCGTATTGGCGGCTTCGGGCGCCGGTCCGCTGAAGGTGATTTCGCCCAGAAGCACTCGTCCGGTGCCCGGGGCGCGTTTGATCGACAGCCGCACGAAGCGTGCCTTGGTATTCAGCGGCATCGGCACGACGATGCGTTCGCCATTAATGGCGTCGCATTTGAATGTGCCGGCCGCCGTCCATTGCCGCTTGTCGTTGCTGGTTTCGGCGACGACGCTTTCGGCCGAGAAATCGTTATCACGATGGAAAAGAAGCAACTGGGCCTTCTTGATTTCCTGCACGGCGCGCAGGTCGGCGGTGATGGCGACGTCGCCGTCGTATTGCACGCTGTCGGTCGCGGACTGGCCGAGCACGCCGTCGTTCAGCTTCGAGGGCGGGTCGGTGTCCTTGTGCTTGGCGGCCGGCGCGAGGCTGGCTTCGTATTTGAAAGGAATCGTCCCCGGTTCAAACTCCAGACCCTTCTCGACCATGAAGAGCTTGCGGCCCAGTTCGCTCGTGGGTTCTTCGCCGGCCTCGAGCCAGAGCCGCATGGGCCCGCAGATGTCCTCACCGAGGTAAGGCCGCGGCGCCACGAGGAACACCTTCGCCCCGGTTCCCGCGGCCGACACCGCGGCCGCAACCGCGCCGGTGCCACCGCCGACGATGACCACGTCCACACTGGCCGAGACGGGGACCTGCCGCGACGATTCGACCACGGTCGGCGCCGCGATCGCCGCGGCGGCGAGAGCAATGCTGACGAAACAGGCTACGCGTATGACCAAAGCTGGACGATGCATGAAGCTCCTTGCCGGATGAATGCGACGGAGGATTGTACCAAGCGGACTGAGTTTTACAGACGCCTGAAGCCGATACTCCGAACAACCTGTCGCCGTTGACACACCCGGGCGTGCGTATGAAGTGCCGCCGGTGTCCTCACCGGCGGAATGCGAAACATACACGCTGCGCCAGACACCGCCGGCACTTTGCCGTTGACACGCCCGGCCTGCTGCGGGTTCAATCGGGGGATGGCCGGTGAGTTCGCGTTTATCGACTGGATTCGCAAGCAGCAGAAGAGCGGCGGCATTGTTGCGGTGCCGGCCGGGGACGATCTGGCTGTGCTCGACTGGCCGACAGGAGAATTGCTGCTGGTGGGCGTGGATCAGGTGATGGACGGCGTGCATTTTGATAGCGCGGTGCATTCGCCCGCCGACATCGGCCGGAAGGTCATGAATCGCAACCTGTCGGACTGCGCCGCCATGGCCTGCTTGCCGGCCGCCGCGGTGGCGACGGTGGCGCTGCCGCGATCGGTCTCGATGGATTATGCGAAGGAACTGTATCTCGGCATGAAGGAAGCCGGGGAGAAATATGGGTGCGCGCTGGTGGGTGGCGACACGGGTTCCTGGGATGGGAAACTGGTCATGACAGTCAGCATTCTCGGCCGAAGCGCCGGCATTCGCCCGGTGCTGCGAAGCGGCGCGAAGGCGGGCGACACGATCTATGTGACGGGCCCGCTGGGCGGGTCGATCCTGGGCCGGCATTTGCGGTTTGAACCGCGGATCGAGTTGGCGCGTGAGTTGGCCGGGCGCGGTGTTGCAAACGCGATGATCGACGTGTCGGATGGCCTCTCGCGCGACTTGGGGCACATCTGCCGCGAAAGCGTCCTGGGTGCGGTGATCGACGCCGAGCGGATTCCCGTGCATGCCGATGCGATCGAATTGGCAGCACGCACGGGCCGGCCGGCCATCCAGCATGCGCTGCACGACGGCGAAGATCACGAGTTGATCGTGGTTGGCGCGAGCGGCCTTGGAGCGACGCTGGTGGAGATCGGCCGAATGGTGGCAGGCGAGGGGATCATGCTGCGAACTGGCGGGCGCGAGGAGCGATTAAAGGCGCAAGGCTGGGAGCACGGGTTTGCGACGCGGTAGCACGCGTGTCAATCGCCGTCTTCCCGGCACGGGTCACAAGCTGACCACCTCAACATCCAGATGGCGTTTCACCGTATGCTCGCCGCGAAGCATGGCATCAATCGCGTCCAGAGTCTTGGCCTGGTAGTAGCGCTCGCCGCACTCCGGGCAGACCTGTGCTTCAACGTTCTCCACGACGTACCACTTGCCGTCGAGGCGGTGGTGCTTGGTCACTCGTTTGGTCACGGTGGTTGCATTGTCAAATTCGCACAGCATACGATTAATCCTTGGCATACACGGTAATGATAATCAAGCCATCAGGGATTGCGGGTCCGCCTGGCTCGGCTATCCTTTGCCTTGCGGAGATGGCATCGTGAACATCGACGGCACTAGAATGAAGTCCCGCTCTCGCTTCCTTATTGCTCCCCTCGCTTTGCTGCTGGCCACCGCCATCTGGCTCCCCGTCCTTCATCTCTTCTTCCGTCCACGCCTTGCCGATTTCCGCCAGCCGCAGGGCGTCGCATCCCAGGTCCATCAGTTGGCCGCGCGACACCTTGGCCTGTGGGAGGACCCCGTTCGCCGCGCGGCGGAAATCAATCGCATGCGGGCCAACAACGCCGAGTGGGATTTCATGGGCCGGACGTACCTCGTGCTGGCCCTGGCCAACCTTGCCATTCGCGAGCCGCAACAGGAGCAGCGTTACCTCGGCATCATCGATACGATCATCGATGAAACCCTGCGCCTCGAACAAAGCCGGGGCATGTACTTCTTCCTGATGGACTATGCCCGCCGCGGGCCGTACCTGGCCCAGCCGCCGCGAAGCACGTTCATCGACGGCGAGATCGCGCTCATGCTGGCCGCCCGGCAACTCGTCAAGCCCGAGCCGCGTTACACCGCGTCGCTGAGCCAGCGTGTTGACGTGCTCGTGCAGTACATGTCGCGCGGGCCGGTGATGTGCGGGGAGAGCTACCCTGACGAGTGCTGGTTGTTCTGCAACGCAGTCTCGATCGCGGCCATTCACATCAGCGATCGCGTCGATGGCCGCGATCACTCGGGCTTCGTGCGGCGCTGGCTGGCGACGATCAAGTCCAGGCTCATCGATGCGCGATCCGGGATGCTCGTCTCCAGTTTCACGTACAACGGCCGGCCCATGGACGGCCCGGAGGGCACCAGCATTTGGATGGCGGTCCATTGCCTGAAGCTTGTCGATCCGGATTTCGCGGCCGCCCAGTATCGGCTGGCCTGCCAGCAGATCGGGCGGGAACTCCTTGGTTTCGGCTACGCCCGGGAGTGGCCCACGACCTGGCAGGGCGCCACGGACATCGATTCAGGCCCCATTGTCCCCATTGTCGGCGCCAGCTCGGGCTCCACGGGCCTGGCTCTGCTCGGGGCGGCCAGTTTTCACGATGATGCGTACTTGCGGCAACTGCTCACGACACTGCAGTTTGCCGCCTTCCCCATTCGCCGCCGCGGCGAACTACGTTATGCGGCCAGCAATCAGGTTGGCGATGCGGTCATGCTTTACGCGATGGTCGAGGGTCCGCTGTGGGATCGCGCCGGCACCAAACGGGAGGTACACCGATGATGCACCGCCTGCGAAGCATCGTCAGGTCGATCCTGGCCCGCACTCTCTTCCGCCCGGCCGGCTGGTTGGGATCCGCCGTTCTGTTTCTGGCGGTATTTGGCGTGTTTCATGTGCTGGGCTGGCGTGACGACACTTCGTTTCTCACGGGCACCGTGCCCACCAAAGGTGCCGACGCCATGGTCGTTCGCGGAATGCTCTACAGCGTGGCATATCTCGCGGCCGTGCTCGTGAGTCCGATCCTGATCCTCGCGGCCTTGCTGCGCGTGGTTCTCGAACGGATGTTGCGACGATGAACTGGGCGACGTGACGCTGTAATCGCGATCGACGCGCGAGGCAAAGTAGGGCCGACGCCCTCGTCAGCCTTTCCCCCACAGTACCCAGGCGGCCGACGAGGGCGTCGGCCCTACTACTGGCAATTGCCCTGAGATCGACCGTGCCTGCCCACACGCGTGGTTGACTGCGGAAACGTCCACGATATGCTACGCCGATCATGCGTCGCCGACGGCTGCCGGGGTTCCGCATCGGCCTGTCGACCGGCACTCAAAGGAAGGACCATGGTCATGAGTTTCCATCGTCTACTTACGATCTTCGTTCTGATGCTCGTCGCTGTTGCCATCTCGGCCAAGGCACAGACGAACGTGGCCGTGTGCGATGTGGACAAGGTGCTCAGCGAACTGGATGAACGTCGCGATGGGGAGGCGGAGTTGAAGCGGGAACGCAGCGGCTTCCTAGAAGACCGCGAGCACCGGCTGAATCGCCTTCGCCCTGGTTTGGATGACTCGCGAGACGTTAGGTCGCCGGAAGATATCAAGAAAGAAAGACTCCAATTAGAGATCTTCGTTCGCGTCCAGGAGTGGCGACTGAACACCAAAGAGAACGGCCTGATCCAGCGTCTCGACCAGAAGATCACGGCCGCGTGCAAACTGATCGCGGAACAGAAGAAGATCGACCTCGTCCTCTTCGAACACACGCCCGTCATCCCAGCCGATCTGACCACATTGAAGCCAGAGGAACTTCGCGCATTGCTGAAGCAGAAGGCCGTCGCCTACATGAGCGAGAAGACCGACATCACCAACGCCGTCATCGCGCAACTCAACGCGGACTATGCCAAGTCCGACAAGCGCTAGGCGAATTTCAATCCGCTATTCCGGATTCAAAGACAGGACCAGAGTCATGACTTTCCACCATCCTCTACCCCTTTCTGTCCTCCTTCTTGTCATCGCCGCCGTCTCGGCCAAGGCACAGACGAATATTGCCGTCTGTGACGTGGACAAGGTTCTAAGCGAACTGGATGAACGTCGCGATGGCGAGGCGGAACTGAAGCGGGACCGGGGCCGCTTCGAGGACGAACTCAAACGCCGCTGGGATCGCCTTCCGTCGCGAGACGGCCTCCGGCCCAACGATATTTGGATGTCGGCCGAGCAGCTCCAGAAGGAAATAACCGAGATTGAAATCATGTCTCGCGTCGAAGAATGGCGACGGAACACCAAAGAGAACGGCCTGATCCAGCGTCTTGACCAGAAGATCGGGGCCGCGTGCACACGGATTGCCGAACAGAAGAAGATCGACCTCGTTCTCATCGAGCACACGCCTGTCGTCCCGGCCGACCTGACGACATTGAAGCCGGACCAGCTTCGCGCCATGTTGAATCAGAAGACCATCGTCTACAAGAGCGACAAAGCCGACATCACCAGCGCTGTCATTGCCCGGCTTAATGCGGACTACGCCAAGTCAGGCGGAGAGTGAGTCGGGCGGCGCGGCGCGGACGAGAGGCGACACGCGAATGGCGCATCCCCCAATCAGGGAAGACGCGCGTCGGTGTGGAGCAATTCTCCGATCGTGGCCGTGAGGTGCATGAGCCCGAGGGCTACCACCAGGAACATCCCGAAATGCATGGCGGGGAAATCGCAGAATTGCGGGAGGAGGAGATCTATCACACCGGCCAGCGCGTACCAGAATACTGATTTGCACAGGCTGATCAGCTTGCGGTTTCGTTCATGCGCATCCTGCGAGGTGCGAATGATGTGGCTGGACGCGAAGAAGAGTCCGGCGAAGGTGAACACGAGGCCCATTGAGCCCAGCGTGTACACAACTCTGCGGCTTCCTTCGCTCGATCCGCCCGACTCGAAGCCAAGAAACGCCATGCCCATGTTGATGGCCCCGGCCAGCAGCAGGATGGTAACCGCTCGGGTTCTTGTGGATGCGGTAAACCAAGCCGTGGTCCAATCGTTAAATTGGCTCATAACGGTAATGTACGCCGATGCGAACACGGCCGGTAGGGGTCCAACGCCGCCATCATTTCTTCGACACCATGGTCACATAATACGCCCGATCCGTCTCGACCTTCGGCAGCACGATCCGCAACTTCCCATCCCGTCGCTCCATGGCGGCTGTTATCGTTTCCGGCTTCGCCTTTCCAGCAAATACTTTCACTTCCACACTCGATGCCGCCTGCGGTAGATTGGCCACCTCGATGGTTACGGCCTGCGTCCCCTTATCAATGCTTCCCAGCAATACCTCCAGCCCGCCGGCGCTGCCCTTGCTCGCCAGAGCGCCGATCGTTCCCGTACACCCCTTGGTATCCAGCCGCGTCTGGCCCTTGGTCTGGGCATAGATGCGATAGACCTCGTAGACCGGGTGCGGTCGATGTTCCTGATCGACGATCCCGCCGAGATAGTCATCTTCCTTGCCCCAGTTCGCCCGGCAGGCGCGGTCCACTTTGTAGACATTCTCCAGATAGTAGAACCAGACGGCCGCCAATCCCGCGTTTAGCCGCCCCGGATTCTCCCTGGTTGGTTTGTCCGGGCCACCGCCCCATTCGTCGCAATTCACTTCGCGAATCTTCAGGTCTTTGTAGGTATCAATGAACTCCCGGAGTCGTCCCAGTTTCGCACCCTTCTTTTCGGGCGTCTGCACATCCCATCCGGCATGGTGCCAGGCGAGGTAGTTGCACTCCAGCTTTCGCTCGCGGCAGAAGTTCAGGAACGCCTGGTACTTCTCGTAACTCGGAAAGGCGAAACTCGGCCCGCAGATCTGCAACTCAGGGTCCACTTCCCGCAGGGCCTTGAACGCATGCGCATACAACTCGTAATATTTCTCGATCGGCTTGTGCGACAGATCGGGTTCATTCACGGGCTCCCAGATGATCCGTTTTGCCCGAGGCCCCACCTGGCCCAGGAGCTTCTTCACATCCGCCTCGTACACGTTCCAATCCGTCGGCTGGCTCTTGACCAGATCGCTGATCACGAGCTTGTACGACGCCCCCAGCGCCTCGACGCGATCCACGGCCGCGGGCAGGCCGCCGGCCACGCGTCCCCGAAACTGATGCCCGATCCGCCACAACGAAATGTTCAATGGCCGCAACAATTCTTCGGGAGTCCCATCCCGCAAGCCGCCCAGGAATCCCACACGCGGCGATACCTTGCCCAGATCGCCCGCATAATCGATCGATATCAGCACTGGTGCCACGTCTGCGGCCCAGAGCGGCAGGGCCGCCAACACGGAAATCAAGCAGCATCCGAGCATACACCTTCGAGCCATGCGATTTTCCATATGCCATACGTAGATCGGTCGTCGTGTTTGGTTGAATCGGCCAACGCCAGCCGGCAGACCCCTCGCCACAAACCGACGTCTCAAGCGTACTCGATATCCATGAAGGCAATCCGCCGCCACGCCGTTGCGTTTCTTCTTCCTGTGCTGTCAGTTGGCCTGGTGTCGCCTATGGCGCGATCGGCCCCCGCACCGGCGACCCGCCCCGCTGCGCGCAAGGCCCCGGCCAAACCCAACCTCCGCCAGATCGAGGCTGAACTCCAGGTTCACAATGCGGCCCGCCTCACCAACGGCGGCCGCATCAGTCTTATTCAAATGCAGGCGGGGCGCGATCGTCGTACCGGTCCTGATGACGCCGTCGACGGCAACACGCACTCGCGACCCGTCATGTGGAATCCGCCGTACGCGTTTCGCATTGAACTGGTCGACAGACTCCCCATCACGCAGATCAATTTCATTCTCGATGACTACGCCTCAGAAGCCTGGCCGAAAGATCTGGAAGTAACCCTTTCTGACGGAACCAAACTCACCAAGACTCTCCAGCTACTTCGTCCCGTGCGCAACGAACCGCTGCCCCGGCAGAGCATCGAGATCAACAAGGAGATCGCCTGGTTTGAGGTCAGGGTAATCAACGACGCCCCCGGCAAGAGCGCCGATGGCAAGGTCGTCAACTACGGCGGCTTTGGCGAGATCGAAGCCATCACGAGTGCTGATCTGTCCAAGTATCTCACGCTGCCCGATTCCAACCCCACTGCTCCGGTGTACATCCAGGGCGGTTCCCCGGCCGCCGACTATCGCAATGTCAAAGTGACTATGCCCTCGGTGATTCCCGCCGGGCAACATCCGTGCCTTTTCCTCACGCGCGACGAGATTGTCCAATTGCGCCAGGAACTGCCCAAGACCCCGCGCGGCCAGCAGGCTCTGCAGGCCGTTCTCGACATCGCGGGCGGCTGGGTTGGCCGGGAGATTCAACTTCCCGACCCCAAGATTCCGGCGCAGCTCAAAGACCGCGGCGATGCCCAGGCCAAAGCCCACAGCGCCCTTACCGTCGCCGCCGGCCGGCTTGCCTGGGCGTATCAACTTACCGACGACCCGCGCTTCGCGGCCAAGGCCCGCGAGATCCTTGTCGGCTACGCAAAGCTCTATCCCAACGATTACCAGGAACACAAGGGCGTCAACGGCAACGACACCGGCAAGATCTTCGCGCAGCGGCTTTCCGAGGCCATGTCGTTCCTGCCCCTGATCCAGGCCTATGACATGATCTACAACGCGCCCTGCATGACCGAGGCCGACCGCAGGCTCATCGAAAACGACCTCTTCCGCACGGCCCTTACTTTCATCAATTCCAAGCGGGCGGCAGACGACGAGGTGAAACGTCGCGACGCGGCCGACCCCAACTGGCGCACCGCCAATCCCGGGCCGGGCAAGGCCGTCGGCAACTGGACCAGTTTCTACAACGCCTTCTTCGTCCAGGCCGGCATGGTCATGGGCGACCAGGCCTGGGTCGACATCGGCGCCGCCAACACCCGCCTGATGATCGCCCGGGGCATCGGTGATGATGGCATGTGGAAGGAAGGCGCCATCGGCTACCAGTTCTTCGCCCGCATGGCGCTGGTCGCCTGCATGGAACCGCTCGCCCGCCACGGCACGAACCTCTACGCCTTCGACAACAGCCGCGTCAAAAACCTCTGGGATTCGGCCTACAAATACGCCTACCCCGACGGCACCGCCCCCGGCATCCACGATTCCGGCCGCGTCCGCATCGGCGGCGACTGGCAGGCCATGGCCTACGACTACGGCTGGCTGCGCTACCGCGATCCCAACTACGGTGTCGCCGTCAACGGCGCCCCGCGACAACTTTTCCAGAGCGAGGCCGTGTACTTCCCCACCGTCATCTTCCAGGATCTTCCCGAGCAACCGGTTGCCGGCGTGGGCTCCTTGTTCTTCGACACCCTCGGCTACGCCATCCTTCGTGGCGCCGATGGCGGTTCGCCCACGTTTTTGTTGATGGATGTCGGGCTCAACTCCGGCCCGCACGATCACCCCGACAAGCTCAACCTCATCATCTACGCCGATGGTGATGAGCTGGCCGGTGAGCCGGGGTTCTATCGCTACGAGGACCCGCGTCACGGCCAGTGGACGACGTCCACCGTCGGCCACTTCACGGTGTCGGTCGATCAGAACAGCCAGATGCACACGGCCGGGAAACTCCTCGCATTTCACGACGCCGGCGCGGTCAAGGTCATGCGCGGCGTTTGCGACACCGCCTATCCGGGCCTCGGTCTTGACCGCACGGTCGTGCAGATGCCCGGCTACATTGTCGACATCTTTCGCGCCCACAGTCCCAACGAACACACGTTCGACTACCCGCTCTGCTTCCGAGGCGATCTCGATCTTCTCGCCGGTGTCGATCCCGCCGCGCTCAAGCCCATGTCTCAGACGCGCCAGGGCTATCAGCACATTCTCGCGGCCGCCCCGAAGATCACCGCCGACACGCTGACGGCGACCTGGCTCCGCCCGGCCAAGGCCGCTATTCCGGCCGCGGGCGATACGCCTGCCCAGCGTGGCAATCCCGCCAATCGCGTGAAAGTCACTGTCCTCGGCGAGCTCCAGACCCAGTTCATCCCCGGCACGGACGCCGATCAGCGCCATCGCCTCTTGGTCCGCCGCACGGGCAAACAGGCCGTCTTCGCGTCCATCATTAACCCCTACCAGAGCGTCGATGCCGTCAAGTCGGTCCAGATACTATCTGTCGAAGGCCCGGTCGCCGCCTATGGTCTGAAGGTCACCCGCAGCGACGGCGGCACGGATCTCATCGTGGTCCGCTTCGATCCTCAAACCGACGGCAAACTGGCCGCCCCCAGCACATTCCCGGGCGGAACAACCGATGCCCTCGTCTCCGTCCTGCGTCTGGACGCCTCCGGCAAACCCGTTGAGACAGGCATCATCGGCGGCACGCGCCTGACTTTCGGCGACAAATCCCTTGCCACAACGCCCGCTGGGATCAAGTGGGACCAACAAGCACCGCATTAGTAGTCAGCCCGCGCGGAGGTTTTACAAGCCGTCGCACCCATGCAACGTTGAACAACCCGGATGTGAAACACAGAGAGCACAGAGACGCTGGTCCGCAACCGACGTCGTAGGCGTCTCTGTGCTCTATGTGTGTCATCTGTATGTAATTGCGGAAGGCGGCTACGACTCATGCCCGCATTCCGGGCATCGCGGGAGGCGCGGGCCGGTGGAGTCCGGTGTAACGCGGAGGTCGTAGCCACAGTGGAGACAGAGCCCCAGCCGCACGCGACGGGCCTGCCGCCTCCAGCGACGCAGCCAGCAGACGGGAGTAATCAGCGCCAAGACCATGGGGAACCAGAGGGGGATCGTTGCCCTGACAATATGGTGTCCGCCGTTGTCATGCCGGCGGGCCTGACAGAATAGATTGAAGCCAAGCCACGAATCTCTCCACATCGTTGGCCAGAACTCGGGTAGTTGTTCTGGATCCCATTGTTTGGATGTGCAAGACCAGCCAGACGGATCGTTTCGGGGAATAGCCCAAGGGATTTCCAAGAAGAGATAGAACCGTCGCGGAACCATGCCGGGTTTCACCGATTGGCCCGAGGATCGGGTGTATGTGAGCTGATTGCTTACCCGCGTCGGCCACTCCCACAAGCAACCCAGCCCGATGAACAGCAGCAGCGAGATGGCCGCGAGGAAGGAGAGGTTCAGCACGCGGTGGAGGCGGGAACGGAGGTAGCGAAAGATCACGCGGAGAATCGTATCCGATTGGATGATACCGGCAATCGCGGTCGCGGTGGGCCTATCGCCGCATCGCATTTGGCCTGTCCCGTGCTAAGTTCACGCGTTAGCCGGTCGTTGCCCAGCAGACACGCTACAAGCGTGAACTCCGAGCCAGTTCTCGGAGTCCGCCAGGCCCCAATGCGTGGTCCTGTGACTCCGTAATAGCGTGAGAGACCGGGGTGGCGGCCCTGTGCGGACAAGATACAATAGTCCCCTGTTTGTTCCCAAGGTTGTATTGTCCGGAGCGTTCGCATGCCGTTGGACCGTTTGCAGCACAGGATGGAACTTCGTGTTCGCTACAGCGAGACGGACCAACTCGGGACGTTCTACAACTCGCGGGCACTCGAGTGGTTCGAGTGCGGGCGAACCGAGGCCATGCGGGCACTCGGCCTTCCCTATGCGGAATTCGAGAAACGCGGCGCGTTTTTGCCGTTGATCGAGGCGCATGTCCATTATCGCGGCCGGGCGAAGTATGACGATTTGCTGATTGTGGACACGCGAATCAGTGTGAGTGGCCGGGCGAGCCTGAGGTTTGACATGGTGATCGTCCAGGCGAGCGGCGCGAAAGTGGTCGACGGGCATACGGTGCATGCGATCACGGATGCATCCGGGCGGCCGATTCGCTGCCCGGCGTGGTTGACGGAATTGCTTACGGAGAATTCATGAGTAGTGAGATGGCAGGTAAA
Organism: Phycisphaerales bacterium; assembly: GCA_025361735.1. GTDB lineage: Bacteria > Planctomycetota > Phycisphaerae > Tepidisphaerales > Tepidisphaeraceae > JANYKD01. The sequence continues at coordinate 16,823 of JANYKD010000041.1, read as the reverse complement.
GTGACAAATGTGGTGATCGCCGGCCTCGGCGGGCAGGGCGTGGTCAAGGCGTCCGACATCCTGGCCGACGCGGCTTTCCGCGCCGGGCTCGATGTCAAGAAGGCCGAGGTCCACGGCATGAGCCAGCGCGGCGGTTCGGTCGCCAGCGATGTGCGTTTCGGCGCCCGCGTGCTGTCGCCGATGGTTCCGGCCGGTGCGGCCGATTTCCTGGTGATCCTTTCGTCCGATCAGGTGGACAACAACCTGCCGGTGCTCAAGCCCGGCGGCGTGCTGATCCGCCCGGAGATGGTCAACGAGAACGACCTGCCCAGCAAACGCTCGCTCAACATCGCGCTGATCGGTATGCTCAGCAAGCACCTGGACCTGCCGGAGGCACTCTGGCAGGAAGCCTTGAAAGCAGCCTTGCCCGAAAAGGGCATGGAGGCGAATGTGAAGGCGTTTGAGATGGGACGAAGTCTGGCGTGAATGAATTCAGATGAAACACAGAGAGCACAGAGACTCTGTTGGACGCCGAATGTTGGACTGCGAACGAGAGGCTATTGTCGACAAGCGAAACGGACTGATACTCGTCAGATCCACGCAACCAGAAGCGTCTCTGTGATCTCTGTGTTTCAATTGCAGAGAATGGTGAGAGGAGTACGAATATGCAGACCAGTTGCAATGACGTGGGCGAGGGTTTCAATTCGGCCAGTGCGCCGGATTACCTGCCGCGAAAACAACTTGAGGACGTTCAACTTCGCCGGCTCAAGGCGACCGTGCAGCGTGCCTACGACCATGTGAAGCTGTTTCGTTCGCGCATGGATGAACGCGGCCTGCGGCCCGAGCACATCACCAAGCTCGCCGATGCCGCGAAACTGCCGTTCACGATCAAGACCGATCTGCGCGATACCTATCCGTTCGGCCTGTTCGCCTCGCCCATGGAGGAGATCGTCCGCCTGCACGCTTCGTCGGGCACGACCGGCAAGCCGATCGTTGTTGCCTACACCCAGGCCGACGTGGCCGTCTGGCAGAACGTCATGGTTCGCACCTTCGCGGCCTGCGGCGTGCATCGCGGCGACGTTGTGCAGAACGCCTACGGCTACGGCCTGTTCACCGGCGGCCTGGGCGCCCACTACGGGGCCGAGGCCCTGGGCGCCACCGTGATTCCCATCTCCGGGGGCAACACCGAACGCCAGGTGATGGTGCTCACCGACTTTGGCGTGACGGCCATCTGCTGCACGCCATCCTACTTCCTGCACCTCTGGGAGCGGGCCGTCGAAATGGGCGCGCGGCCCAAGGGGCTTCGTGTCGGCGTCTTCGGCGCTGAGCCATGGTCCGAGGCCATGCGGCAACGCATGCAGCAGCTGTCGGGCATCAAGGCCTACGACATCTACGGATTGTCCGAGATCATCGGGCCGGGCGTGGCGTCGGAATGCAGTTGCCAGGCCGGGCTGCACATCTTTGAGGATCATTTCCTGCCGGAAATCATCGACCCCAAGACCTGCGAAGTCCTGCCGGACGGCGCGGAGGGCGAACTCGTTCTGACCACCCTCAGCAAGCAGGCGATGCCGATGATCCGCTACCGCACGCGCGATGTGACCAAACTCATCAACGAGCCGTGTGCCTGCGGCCGGACCATCCGCCGCATCAACCGGATCACGCGCCGCTCGGACGACATGTTCATCATCCGTGGCGTGAACGTCTTCCCCTCGCAGGTGGAGTGCGCCCTGCTGGCCGTCGAAGGCGCGCAGCCGCACTACCAGATCGTGTTGACCCGCGAGAAGGGCCTGGACGAGATGGAAGTGAAAGTCGAAGTGGGTCCCGAGGCTTTCTCCGACAAGATCCGCGTACTGGAGGAGCTGCGGCACCGGCTCGGCCATTCGCTGGAACATACCCTCGGCGTTCGTTGCAAGGTGACACTCGTGGAGCCGCGGACCATTCGCCGCTCCGAAGGCAAGGCGGCTCGTGTGCTCGATCAACGGGAACTCAAATAAAGGACTGGGGCAAACTATGAAGATCAACCAACTGTCGCTCTTCCTGGAAAACCGGGCCGGCCAGCTCAGCGCTCCCATCAATGCGCTGGCCAAGGCGGGCATCAACATCGTGACGCTCTGCCTGGCCGACAGCCAGCAGTTCGGGATCCTCCGCCTGATTGTCCAGGACTGGCAGCGGGCCAAGGACGTGCTGACCAAGGCCGGCTTCGTCGTCAACGTCACCGAAGTGCTCGCGCTGGATGTGGAGGATCGTCCCGGTGGCCTGGCCGACATGCTCACGGTTTGCGAGGCCCAGAAGCTGTCGATCGAATACATGTATGCCTTCACCGACGGGCCGAAGACGGGTAAGGCGACCCTTATTTTCCGTTTCGAGGATCCCGACACGGCCATCCGCACGCTGGACAAGCAGAAGGTCAACGTCATCGATCCCGTCAAGCTCTTTGGCCGGGGAGCGTGAGTGACCGCTTGCCGCATCATTTCTCTCTCTCCCTCCGGGAGAGGGCCGGGGTGAGTGCATTCTGCCTACGCTGGTGGTGTCGGTGTCCCTTTCGAATTGTCTCGCGCAGAGGCGCAGCGGCGCGGAGAAGAAGGGTCAAGCCACAGTATTCTCTGCGGCCCCGCATCTCTGCGCGAGATTGCTTTCGCTGCATTCGCGGCGGAAGAAACTCACGCCCGATTACGATGCATCATTGCGATATTGCGTGAGATATGCTGGGCAATGGGAATGAGTAAGGGCTCGTAAAGAAATAAAGTAAATTATCAGACCTCCTCGGGCCGATGGCAGTGGCATGTCCGATGAGGAGATCGTCCGCCGGAAGTATGCTGCCTTAAGGGCGGTCATGGACGAGCGATCGCGCCGCATCTGGGCGGCAACGGAGGCGAAGGCGGCGGGTCATGGCGGTTTCTCGGCCGTAGTGCGGGCGACGGGGATGTCATCCAGAACCTTGGCGCGGGGCGTGCGGGAACTGGAGGTTGGCGAGGCCCTGCCGCCAGGGCGCGTTCGTTGGCCCGGCGGTGGCCGCAAGCCCGCGACGCTTCTGTTGCCGGGACTGCCGGAGGCGTTGGAGCACTTGGTCGATCCGGTGAGTCGCGGGGATCCGGACTCGCCCTTGCGCTGGACGTGCGAGAGCACGCGGCGACTGGCGACCGAACTGGCAGAGCGTGGTTTTGACGTCAGCCACACGTTGGTGGCACAGCTGCTGCACGAGGCCGGTTACAGTTTGCAGGCCAACCGCAAGACGCGAGAGGGATCACACCATCCAGACCGCAACGCGCAGTTCGAACACATCAACCGACAAGTGCAACGGCACGTCCGTCGCGGGCAGCCGGCGATCTCGGTGGATACCAAGAAGAAGGAATTGGTGGGCGATTTCAAGAATGCCGGGCGGGAATGGCGGCCCAAGGGCCGTCCCGAGGAGGTACGCGTTCATGACTTCCTGGACAAAACGCTGGGCAAGGCCATTCCCTATGGGGTGTACGACATGGCCCGGAACGCGGGATGGGTCAGCGTGGGAATCGACCACGACACGGCAACCTTCGCGGTGGCCACGATCCGCCGCTGGTGGCGGCGCATGGGCAAGCGGGCCTATCCCAAGGCCCGGTCGCTGCTGATCACCGCCGACAGCGGAGGCAGTAATGGCAGTCGGGTTCGCCTGTGGAAATGGGAACTGCAGCGTTTGGCCGATGAGATCGGCTTGGCCATCCAGGTGTCGCATCTGCCGCCGGGGACCAGCAAGTGGAACAAGATCGAGCACCGGCTCTTTTCGTTCATCACCCGCAACTGGCGCGGCCGGCCTCTGCTGAGCCACGCGACGATTGTGAATCTCATCGCTTCCACGCGCACCCACACAGGTCTGCGGGTGCGATGCGAACTGGACCAACAGCCGTATCCTCCCAAGACGGTTGTCACCGACCAGCAGATGCAGAGCATCGACCTCACTCCAGATAACTTCCACGGCGAGTGGAATTACACCATTCGCCCCAGACGTAAGTAGTTTACATTATTCCCTTACGGTCCCTAAGCTACGCGATTGGTTGTAGTATAAGCGGCGCGAAGCATGCGATAGATGGGTAAAGCAATAGACCAGAAAAGATTCCCGTGCTCTGGCGTCCCTGTAAATAACTGCAACAAAAGATGGACCAACGGTAGTAAGTGGAAGCGGATGCTGTGGGGTGTCCGGGGATGACAATTTGAGGAGACAATGACCATGTTCAAAGCGATGGCGCTGAGTTTGCTGGGTGTGTTCTGCTGGGGTGTGAGGGCCGAGTTGCCGGGACCGCCGCCGCCAGCCACGAACTTGATCGGACGAATCGTTTGGATGAGAACAACACAGGCACAGTCGGCAAGTGATTTGCTATTGGTCCGGCCGGACGTCTGCGAGGCGGACAAGCAGGACACGCGGCGAATGGTGGAAACTCTACGGAAGGCGGCCGACGACATCGTCGCCAGGGCCAAAGGCCCCAACGCCGACATCGAGCGCCTGTCGAAAGAGGCCAGTTCGCTGATCAAGCTGGTGGAGGCCTTCTTCCAAGGGCATCCGGACCTGATGTGGATCGTCCTGCACCAAGCGGCCATAGGAGGAGTTGAAGATCGCTTACTTGATGGCCAAGGAGACAAGTTTTTCGACGTCCTCAAGGGCTTGGGCGTGGTGGATCCGGCATTGGGAGAGTGCCGGAGGATCACACAAAACATGGCAACCGAATGCACCAAACTCACGTCGGATTTCAAACAGGCCGTCAAGGGGTTAGACCAGAAGAATTACGCGGCGATCATGAAGCTGAAGGATGACTACGAGTACAAGACGGGCGTGATGAAACTGGCGGCGATCAAGGCAATCCGGGCGAAGTTGACCGAGGATCAGCGTGCGGCCATGGACTGGGTTCTGTACAGGCAATCCGAGGGGGCGGGACCGGGAGGCGCGCCGCTGATCTTGGGTTTCTCCCGTCAATTTCCCTCAGTCAAGGCACCGGAGGATGGCAAATTCGTGCTGCGGCAATGGGCTGACAACAGTCCCAACGAGGGCAAGGCAATCGAGACGGTGGAACTGAAGAAGGGGCAACTCATCGGCTTCCGCAAGAATGGCCAGACCGTGGTGGCGTTTGCGAACGATCGCGAGTTTTCTGTGCCGGCCGGTGGCGCGATGTTCTACTGGGCGCTGGTATCGGCGGCCGGTGGCAAATGAGCGGGTCCGCTCGACTGGTGAGGCGAGTGAAACGATGTCGCGACTCTGCGGATGTTTTCCTGTTCTCTCCCCCGGCGCGATCCGCAACGTTTCTGGTCACTCATTTGCACGTCAAGACTTCAGCTTAGGCCAGCGTGTTCCGAACAGGCGATGGTGCGAAGAGATTAACCTCGGATAACCTGGATGCTGCGGATGAAGGAAGAGGATGACTGATGACCGGTGGTCGGACGTCGGATGCGAATTCCACTACCAACTATCAACTACAATCACTACCCGTTGCGATCGAGGTGGTACGCCGCCGGGCGTTATCGAGGCGCGCGCCGGGCGGTTACATCCTGTTTGGTTGCGGCGAGTTGCCCTCAGTCCCCGCCGCGCGGTATGCTGCGCGTGTCATGGATGACACTTCGCAAGGAAAGGACTCCTATGCTGCCTGTTCCATTGGCCCGGCCGGTTGCGCCGCATATTCGCCTTCTTGCACTGTCGATTGATCTGGTCGCATTTGCTATCGTCTACATCCCCATCAGTCTCCTCTTCATCGGCTCGTCCAGACACGGCCCTGCGTGGACCAGCGCTTACGTGGGTAATGCCCTGGCGCTGCTGATCGGACTTACTGAAATATTCGTGGCGGCCTCGCCTGGGAAACTGATCCTGCGGTTGAGGATCATGACGCCCGGCGGCGAACGCGCGGCCCGGGGAACGCTGGCGTTGCGCTATCTGCTCAAGTTCTCGCCGCGGCTCCTCGGACTGGTTCATGCGGTCCTGCTGATCATCGCCGTCAAGCAGTTTGTTGCCTGGACTGGCTTGAGCTTCTTCCGCGACCGGCCCATCGACTACGTTTGCCTGCCGATCATCGGCGAGGTGCTCACCGTCGTGCTGGCCGGTGGCTATGCGCTGATCCTCCGCCCCGGTGGCCGGGCGCTGCACGATGTGCTCACGGGAACGCAGGTCCTCCGCCTGCCAGGCAAGAGCGCCCGCCAGGGATTCGAGCCGGTAATGGCGGAGATCGTCGTGGCTGGGAGCGAACAGGCACCGGCGGGCGGGCGCATGGCGCAGTTGGAGAGCATAAGGAAATGATGCCGAGTTGCTTCCTCTCGCACGGTGCCGGCCCTTCGGGCCTATCGAGTCGATGTTACCCGGTTGCCAATGGGCGCCGGCGGGGACTCACACCAGCGTGCGATAGAACTCGATCGCCCGGCCCAGTCCTTCTTCAAACTGTACTTTGGGTTCATAGCCGATGACGGACCGGGCTCTGGAGATATCCGCCAGCGAGTCGCGGACTTCTCCCGCGCGCAGGGGCTGGTAATCGATCTGGATGTCGGATCCCAGCAGCCGGTTCGTCAGTTGCACGACGTGGTTGATGCTCACGCTCCGGCCGCAGGCGATGTTGACCACCGCGCCCGGGAGCCGCGACGCCTCGGCCGCCAGCAGGTTGGCCTCGACGATATTCCCGACAAAGCAGAAGTCGCGCGTTTGCTCACCGTCCCCGTACACGACCGGGCGCTGGCCACGCAGCATGCGCGTCGCCACGTTGGGTATAAGGGCGCCATACTGGCTCTTGAGATCCTGCCCCGGGCCAAAGACGTTGAAGTAGCGCAGGCTGATGGTTTCCATCCCGTAAGCGGTCGCGTAAACGGAGCAGTGCATTTCACCGGACAGCTTGGTCACGGCATATGGGCTGATCGGATTGGGGCGCATCGACTCGACCAGCGGCATCGTTTCCTGGGGTCCGTAGGCCGAACTGCTGGCGGCGTAGATGACGCGTCGTACGCCGGCTTTGCGCGCGGCTTCCAGGACATTCAGCGTGCCCGTTGAGTTGACGAGCTGGTAATCCAGCGGCCGGCCGATCGACTGGGGTACACTGACCAGTGCGGCCTCGTGAAAGACAATCTCCACATTCCGGACGGCCTGGGCGAGCGCCTGAGAATCCGTCACCGAGCCGACCACCAGTTCGACCCGGCCGGCCAGACTTTCCAGGCGTGTGGCCTTGCCCGAGGACAGGTTGTCCAGCACACGAACGCGCGCTCCGCGGTTTGCGAGCGCGGCGGCAAGGTGGTGTCCGATAAATCCCGCACCTCCGGTTACCAGCACTTGAACGCCTGATAAGCTCATGACTGACTCGTCCTTCCTTTACGGCGCGACTCTACAGGCGTCTGCGTGCCTTGCCAAGTGACCCCCGCATTCTCGGACCTGCCGCACAATCGATTCCGCAGTTGCCCATCCGCTCCAAAGTATCGTACGTCAACCTGGGTTGTCTGGAGTGGAGAGGTAAACGAGAGAGGTCCGTGAAGATGTATCCCAGGAAGTTCGCCAGAAAATCGCCGGTTCGCGATGCCTCAACGCCGCTTGTGGAAATGCTCGAATCACGAACGTTGCTGTCCGCCGATGGCGGCGACCAGTTCGCGCTGGCCGAGGAGCAGTCATTGCCGCGAGCCCGCGGGACAATTGTTGGCGGTGATGCAGTGTCATTTGGCGCCGGGGGGACCAACGCCAGCGCTGCGACTCAGGTGTTTGCCCACGATTTCGGCGCCAAGGGCGATGGCGTCACCGACGATGCCAGCGCCATTCAGCAGGCTCTGAACTCGGCGCCGCTGGGCGCCGTGGTGATGCTCGACGCGGGCAAGACGTACCGTATCGCTTCGCCGCTGGTCATTCGTCGCACCGTCAGCTTCGACGGCAACGGGGCGACATTGCTGCTCAGTCCAGGCCAGGGTACTGCCGACACCTGGTTCGACATCCACAGCGACACGGCCGGCGTAACCTATGCGTGGAAGCAAACCATCACCGCCGGCCAGAATTCCTTCCAGGCGAACATTCCTGCCAGCCAGATTCAGGGTGGCGACTGGATCCTCGTCTCCCTCGGCGAGGATTCCGGCAATGCCGGCCAGCCGCAGTATCAGCGGCTCGTGCGCGTGGTGTCCAACGATGGCACGACGCTGGTCGTCAACCGCACCGTGCCGTTTGATATCACGGCCGGCTCGCTGGACAACTCGATCCGCAAGGTGGCCTCTCCGGCCAACAACATCACGCTCCGCAACCTCAATCTCGACTTCCCCAGCGGCGTATCGCCTAGCTCGGCCGTCCGGGCGCTGGCGGTGGCTGGCCTGACGATCGCCAATCTGACCGGCAGGATCGCAGGATTTGATCTCACGGCATGCAACGATATCACGATTCAGGGCGTCACCGGCCAGCTTTCCGGCCGGATCGCGGTGGTCTCGCTGGTCAGCGTGCATCGCAGTCAGGACGTGGAGATTCGTGATGGGCAGGTCACCTGGGGCTTCAACCGCCCCGCGGTGAGCGTCGACTCCTGGTCGCGAAACGTTCGCATTGCCGGTCTGAGCCTCACGTGCGTGCTGCGCGCGACCATGGATGGCGTGTTCGCGGTGGCCGGGGGTGCGTCGCAGGTCCGGATCGAGAATTCCCGCGTGCGCACGTTCGGCCCGGCGAGCCTGATCACGGCCGAAGACCCGCAGAGCGTAAGCGTTCTGAACACGACGCTGATCGGCTGGTATCGCAGTATTCCGACTGCGCGGGCTTCGCTGCTCACGGTAAATGGTGTCACGTACACCGACATGTCGCAGTTGACATTCCCCGTCGATCCCGGCCCGGCCCCGACAGGCACGCCGACCGGCCTGCGTGTCGCGGATCGCGACCGCCAGCACATCTCGCTGGCGTGGGATAATTCCACGGCCAACCAGGCATGGTTTGAAGTGCAACGCGGCACCGACGGCACGAACTTCGCCACTGTGGCCACCGTGGACGGCGACACCACGGACTACACCGACGCTGCCGTTCAACCCGGGATTACCTATTACTACCGAGTCCGGGCCGCAAATTACGCGGGCGAAGCAGCCTTTTCCACGGCTGTGCCGGCCGTGGCTCGCACCGGATTGCAGGTAACATTTGGCGATACCGGAATCCAGAAGATCACGTTTGGCGATTACACCCTGCTGGATCTGTCCGTCAACCCCTGGGACGGGTTTGCGGTGGGTGACTACATGATCCAGCATGCGGACGGGACCACTGCCCACGTCTCGGGAGCTCTCAATTTCCATTCCAGTTTCGATCTGGCCACCACGACCGTCACCTGGCAGTATGCCTGGGGCGCCGTGTCATGCCAATACGTAGTCAGTGACGATCAGATTCAAATCAACGTGCACGTCGTCAACAACAGCCCCACGGACACGCTGGTCGGAGTCAACGTGATCCCGTTCATAATCCAGTTCCCCGAATTCCCTGACGGGTTTCAGGCCTGTCCCTATGTCGGAATGAATGTTGACGGTCCGACCGTCTTCAAGGCGGCTTATGGCCAGGACGCCGTCGTGTTTGCCAACGAGCAGATCGGCAAGCCGCTCCTCAGCGGCCTGTTCTCCACCAACGAGACGGCAACGACCCGGCGCTGGCAGGTGTGGGTCGGCTCGCTGCCCGAGAGTTGGTTCCCGGGCGGTTGGTCAGGGCTCAGCCGCCCGGTTCCGCCCGGAGGATCCGATACATACAACGTGTCGCTTCGCTTCGGCGATAAGGCGACGCCCATCGGCCAGACCGCAGGCGACGTCTTCCAGCAATACGAAGACGTCAACCCGCCGGAACTGGCGTGGGATGACCGCCGGGCAATTGGCGCGCTGCACATCGCGTCTGAGGGCTCGTCGATCACGGCAACGAACCCGCACGGCTGGTGGATTGGGTATTCAATTGATACCACCACGCCTGCCGGGCTCGAAGATTTTCGCGCTGAAATGCTGGCATCCGCGGACGCGTCGATCGCCGTCCTCAAGAGCGCCAACGCCCAGGGGATGATCGTCTGGGGCGTCGAAGGCTTTGGGCACGAGCCTGCCTATCCCTATTATGGCGCTCCGGACATGGCAACGACACTTTCGCCGGAACTGGACTACCAGGGAACCATCGACGAATACTTCAAGCGTTTCCGCGATGCCGGCCTGCGAACGGGCGTCACCCTCCGGCCAATGGAATTGACCGATGTGAATGGCGTGATCAGTCAGTTTGAATCGTCCGATCCGGTTCAAACCATCATTCGTCGGGCAAGATATGCCCATGAACGCTGGGGTTGCACACTGTTCTACATCGACAGCCCGAACGGGATTACCGCGGATTCCATGAGGATCATTAACGAAGCTTTGCCCAATTGCCTGTTCAGCCCCGAGGGCTTCAACATGGTCACGGGCTGGTACTCAGCTTCGGCTCCGTATCTTGAGCTTCGCGGAGGCGTCACCGAAACCCCAGACACCGCGCTGGCGTACAACCCCGCTGCCTTCACCCTGATCCAGATCAGTGGCGGTGACTTCCTGGCAAACCATGACGTGCTCGTGGCTTCCGTCAAACACGGCAATATCCTTCTATTCAATGCGTGGTATGGAAATGCCGCAGTCGATGCCGTCATCGCCATATACGACGACGCGAAGCGCGACAACGCCTGAGTGCTCGCCAGGATTGACTGTCCGGCGTAAGATCGCCTTAACAAGACCTGGAGACGATCATGGCACGAATGGGAATCATGGTTCTGGCGGGCACGATGCTTTTGGCGGGGCTTGTCGGCTGCGCCTCCGATTCCGACAAGTCGGATGACAACCAGAAGCGGAATATGAACACGCAGCAGCCGGTTCCGCCGCCCCCGCCGCCGTCGGGCCATACGCCCAAATGAGCATCCGGCCGTCAAGCCTGGCCGGCCTGCAGCATCTGCTCGACCCTGGCGACGAATGATGCGTCCAGGTTGTAGGGGATATCAGTCGCCAGCGGCAGAACATTGGGTCCCGCCCGCATGCAGAAGAATTGCGTCGGCGAGGGTTCACCCACGATCAGGTCCACCCACGATCCATCCAGCGGCGCAAACAGCAGCATCATCGTGGAAGCATCGAGCTGCATCTCGAAGAACCGTGCCCAGAGCGTCAGGGCGGCGGCGGCCGAGTCGGCGCAGGCCGGCACCCGCATGTGCCGCGGCGCGCCGCCTTGGGTGCGTGCTCCCTTGAGGAACGGAGCCAGATCGCGTTCCAGGTGATACAACAGAATGCACAGCCCGCGATGATCGGGGTTCAGTTCCGGGCGGGCGGCCAGTGTCGCCAGCGGACCAGTTGCCTCGCCGGCCGGGGCCGGAGGGTTCTTCGCCACGAGCGCCGCCAGTTCCGTGCGGGCGCGATCCATGCCGGCGCGAACCTCCGTCGCATCGGTGGCTGCGGCGAACTCGCCCTCCAGCCGTCCCAGGATTGGCCCGGCCGTCTCGATCAGCCACTGTGCGGGCAGATGATCGGCCTGGGCGGCGACAATCATCGGATACTTCCTGCGTCCCTTGCCGTCACTGCTCGACCACAGCCGGGCCAGTACAATGCTGTTGCCGCTCCGCCACAACATGAGATGCCGAAACGCGTCGAGCCGCTGCTCCGGCCCCAGCGCTTCCCATGCACCCGAGTCGACATTCCCGCTGATTCCCTGCACATACAGCAGCCGGCGCAGCTCGATGAGCTGGCCGCTCTGCAGCCCCAGGTCGTCCATGTGGTCATTCCACCCGGGATGTTTGCCGAACGCGGCCAGAAACGTCGCCGGCGTTCGCGGCGGACTCCTGAACTTGTCGAGGATGCCGGAGAAGAATCCAGGCACACGGACCTCCCGTCACTTGATTGCCGGCCACTCGTCCTTCTTGGGAAGGGCCTTTTCAAACTTGACCTTGATCACCACCGCGTCCTTGCCCTGCGTAACGATGGGCACCAGCCATTCACTCCCATCACCGACCGCGCCGGGTTCGAAGATCATTCGCAACGCATCCCATTGCCCAGTCCACGAACGATCATTCGTCGCGGGCGCCGGCAGGACGCACAGGCTGTTGAGATACGTGCTTTCCGGGTTCTGCTTGAGATGGAGTCGGAACGGCTTCCCCGGCAGCGACGGATCGCCGAATGGTGAGTTTCCGTTGATGTTCTCGCCGGCCACCCGAAGTTGCGACCCGACGGTTCGGTCATCCTTCATTGCGCCGACCGGCGTCAATGGATAAATGGCGACGTAGTTCCACTTGTCGTCATCCCTGGTGTAGCCGCCGGCCTGGAGCGCCTTGGTCCAGTCATCCGTGCCGACGGTCACGAGATTCACCTTCAGCTTGTCATCGCCCGTCGGCAGGATATCGAGAATCCGCCGCATCTTCTGCAGCACCGCCAGATCCTTGTCGCCGATATCCGTTGCGTACAGGGCTCGCAACCGCTCGTCGATATCGGTGATGCTCGTGCCCGCGCCGTCCTGAATGAGCGAGCCTGCGCCCGCGGTCGGCGTGCTGCCTTCCGTTGTCGTCGAGACACGCTTGGCCAGTTGCCTCGCTTCCGCCACCTGTTCCGGTGTGAGCGGGTCGGTGTTAACTTCCGGTACCGTGAGCGGGAATTTCCGATAGTCCCTGAAAAGGCTCTTCAAGTCCGCCTGCAACAGATCCTGTGCCTCTTTGCCCAGGGCTTCCAGCGACTTGATGAACAGAGACGTGAAATATGCCTGGTAAACCGGCTGCGACTGCTTTGACGGCACCAGCACATATTCCTGCATGAACTTGTCAGGCTTGAGCCGGATGATGGCCGACCTGGCTTTGCCCGGATCCGCGTTGGCGCACCAGTTGCGAATCCGCCGGTCCACCTCGACCTGGAAGCGGTCCAGTGAGGTCTGATCGGTTTTCGAGGTCAGGTCGATTGCGCTGGTAATCTCCAACTTGAGTTTGTCGTCTGTCACAAAGCCGCCGATCACGGTCAAAGCGGCGTTTTGTTCATTGCCGACCTTCAGCAGGCTTGACAGGAGCGAGAAAGCTTCGGGCTTGCTCGTCACGAAATCCTTCCAGGTGAAATCCCTGACGACCAGCAGCGCCGGGACCGTCGTCGTCCAGTACATGCAATAGCTTCTGACGTATCGCTCCTGATCCGGGCGCAGGGCATCCATCCGCTCGCGCAGGGGCTTGGGCTCGATCACCTTGTTGCTGGCTTTTGCGTCGTCCGCCGTGGTTGCGTTGATCGTCTTCCATCCCTCCAGCACCGCCTTGGCGGCCGCCGGCAGGTAAGTCGACTTGAATCGTCCCGCTTCCCTGATGTCCGTGAATGGAACCGCATCCTGTACTAGCGGCCGGTATTTCTCCGGCTGCTCGGCAATCGTCTCGACGCGGGCTCCAAAGGGGTTCTTAGCGGGCGCCGCCGCGGGTCCGCCGCCTGCGGCAACCGCCGCCAGTTTGTCGAGGATCGACGCACAGACTCGCTGTCGCTGGGCTGCCGAGCGGTAATCCAGCACCTTGGAACTGCTGTCGATCGCCGTTTTGAGCACATCCTTGAATGCTATGTTTTTGTTCAGCGCCTCGTCGTTCTTCGTCTTGTCCGAAGCCAGATCCGCGGTCACGCCGGCAAGCGTTTCCGTCACCGTCTCGATGTTCTTTGTCGAGTCGATCTTGTCCTGCAGGATCGGTGCAATCGCCCGCGCGTAGACCGCCTGCCGAATGGCGAACAGCCTCGCCGCCTTGCCATCGGCGTCCAATGCCGGCCGCAGGTACTCGGCATCCACTTTCTCGAGTTCGTCCTGCAACTTCAGCGCCGCCAGCGCCTTGGCCGCGTCCATGCCGGCCAGACGCGACTTAATTCCTTCAAGCGCTGTCCGCACGTCCACCAGGAACTTGGGTTGCTTGGCCGGTTCGCCGTCGGGAAGTTGTCGCAGGATGCCGTCGATCCCGTCAGAGCCTCGCTTGAGGCTCTCTTTAAGTTGCTTGTCAAACAAATCCCGCAGCGACTGGCTGTCGTCCCAGGTGTACTGCTGCTTGATCTGGCCGATCAGTCTTTCGGCATCCTTCCGCGCCGCGTCATACTCGCCCAGCGCCTTGAGCCACTTCTGCGAGCGCTCATCGTAGTCCTTCATGCTGACCGGAGCCTGGCCGACGTTGATTTCGATGTCCTTTTCGGCCGTCCGGAGCCGCTTGAGCGCGGCGGTCAGATCGCCGATGTACCGCAGGCATTCGCGGCCGCCGATCGGCTCGATCTGCCAATGATCATTCAATGCCTGCATGCCCGTTTCAATCGCCTTGTGGTCGGCTTCGCGCCCGGCCGTGTCCGTCAGCCCGCGCTTGCCCGGGATGTCCTGGCGGGCCGCCATTGTGCCGTAGACCGAATCCAGGAGTCCCTGGATCCTGTCCTTGTCTCCATTGAACGCGGAAACATCGGGCCCTTCGAGCACATATCCGAAAAGATCCTCGACTTTGACCTGGGCTTCGCCGGGACCCGTCAGGTTCAGCTTGTTGCCCAACTGCGGAACCAGGCCCGAAGCGAGTGTCTCCAACCGCACCAGATCGCCCAGCGCCGCCGTGGCCGCCGGCGTCCAGGTCGCGGCCTTCTCGATGCCCATCTTCATGCGGACCGCATTGAGCATCGGCCAGACCTCGGCATCGTCCACCAGTGCGCGGTATGCCTGGTGTTTCTTGTCGTTGATATCGCCGATGGCCACTGAGATCGGCTTGAAGATCGGGCTGACCTTGGTTTCCCTGGCGGCATATCCGCTGGCCGCCGCCAGCAGCGACACGCGCGTGCGGGGTTTGCCGTCGATCTCCTTGTCGTCACCGACAGGGTCGGCGCCGGCATAGCGGAAGAGCCGCGGCATCGCGCGCGTCGTCGACGTGCTGGCTGCGGCCGACTTGTCATCCGCGGGCACCAACAGCGGCAGATATCGCGTTTGCCCTGCGAGCTCAGTCTTGGCTGAGAATTGCCCGGCCTTTACCGCGGTCCAGTTCTTGTATTCCTCGCCGACCGCCTGACGCAACTCATGCTGGCCCCAGAACGTCAACCCGCCAAGCGCCAGAATGGCGATGAGTCCGGTGATGATGACGGCCAGCCTGCGGCTGCGCATCATCTTCTTGGTGTTGCCCGCCCGGGTGACCAGGCCTCTCTCGCGGAAGACTTTTTCCAGGAACAGATCGCGCAGGAAATATGAGCGGTCGCGCTCCCAGGCGCGTCCTTCCGGAAGGGAATCGAGCGGCACCTTCATCGCCTCGGCCAGCGCCGCATCCAGCGCCGAGCCTTCGCGCATCGCGGAGTTGAAATAGATTCCGCGCAGGAAGAGCGGCTTGGGCGCCCATTCCCCGGCCACGAAGATCATCTCCAGATACCGCCGCAGGCGCGGCGAAATCTGCATCAGGCTTTCGGGGAATGCGTACAGCGCATCCACCTGGTCCAGCCGCCGGCTGTTTGCGTCTTCCGTATGCACGGGATCCAGCAACAACCCCTGCCGGCGCTTGACCAGCGCCGCCGACACGGACTCCAGATGCTTCTGCACCTCGGCCGGGTTGAACGGTGTGTCCAGCGGATTCGGGTTCGACCATCCCATCATCTGATCCTGGAGGTGCGGGTCGGTCACGCCATCGAAGAACTCGCGGAACCCGACCAGAAGATCGGCCTTGGTGATCACCACGAATACCGGGAATCGCACACCCAGCGTCCGCTGGATGCTGTCGAACTGCCGGGCGATCTTCCCGGCTTTCTCTTCGAGTTTGTCGGCATTGTCACGGATCAGCGAGTCGGCCGGAATCACCAGCAGCAGTCCGTTGATCGGGCAGTTCGGCCGCACCCGAGCCAGCAACTGCAGGAACTCCTTCCACTCCGAGGTCTGTCCGGGCGGCGCTTCCTGGAACATCAGCCGGCCGGCTGTATCGAGAATGATTGCGTTGTTGCTGAACCACCAGTTCATGTTCAGCGTGCCGCCCGACCCCTGGAGCTGGTCCTGAAACCCCGGCGGGAAACCGATCTTGCTGTGGCGGATCGCCTCGGTCTTGCCCGAACCCGGCTCGCCAACCAGCGCATACCACGGCAGCGCGTAAAGATTCTTCCCCGCTTCACGGAACCGCTGCACGCCGGTCTCGAACGATCGTCGCATCTCATCCAGTTTTGCCCGCCGCGCCGGCTCCGAAATGGCGTTCGGCGACGCCCCCGAATTCTCCAGGATCATCTGCTCCATCGGCCGCGACTTGCGACGCGTCAGCAGCTTGAGAATCCAGAAATAGGCCAGCAGCATCAGCAGGACGATCACAAATCCCGCGCCGACGATCATCGCCGTCTTCCAGTCCACGGCCAGGCCGATCGCGCCCATGACCGTACCGCCGGCCAGCACGAACATTCCCAGCTGCGCCATCTTGGAAGCCCCGCCCATCGCTTCATTGAATCCCATGTCTTGAGCCATATGAGAAACTCCCGCCGGCTATTTCACGCTGGCGTCCTTGATTGCTTTCAAAATCGCCAGAAGGCCGTCCGATGCGGACTTGTAGTAGTAAACATACGCGCTGATCAGCACGATCGTCATCCCGATCAGCACGATGATGATGCCCACCAGGCTCGACGCCGGCGGTTCGATCAGGTTCGCCGTATTCACGTTCTCGTAGGCCTCGGGGCAGATCCGCGATTGCTGATCCACCAGGATGAAGTTTCTCACCCGGCCCGCGCACTCCATCATCTTCTTCCGCAGGTACTCCGGCTGTCCCGTGTACCATCCCGTGAAACCCAGCCCCATGCAGGTGTAGAAGATCAACAGCCGCTCGTTGGCCGCCTCGGCTCGATCCGCCAGCGTTTCGTCGAGCAGCTCGAAGAACCGCTCGTCGCCGGCCAGTTCGTGCCGCTCGAATGCCAACTCCTGCCATTCGGCGGCGTTGGGCAATCCCGCCGTCTTGATCGTG
>JANYKD010000038.1 GCA_025361735.1 Phycisphaerales bacterium | reverse complement strand
GACCTCAAGTCGGCGCGCCAAGGCGGCATGCCCTGGTACAAGATGATCGGCAACTGCGTGCTGACACGGTTCCAGAACGCGGCCACCGGGCGGCATCTGTCGGAGTATCACACCGGTTACCGTGCCTATTCCACGGCTTTTCTTCGCAGGGTGCCCTTCGAGATCAACACCAATGAGTTTCACTTTGACACGGAAATCCTTCTCCAAGCATTCCATGTCGGGGCGAAGATTGAGGAGTTCGGCATTCCCACGCATTACGGTGGGGAAATCTGTCGCGTGAACGGGATTCGCTACGCGAAGGATGTGATCCTTGCGACCTTGCGATTCAAGATGCACCAGATGGGCATGCTGTGCGATCTGAAGTATCGCAGGCTGGAGATTTCGCGATACGAGGAGAAGGCCTACATGGCCTACTCCTCCCACGCCCTGGCGCTTCAGGTGGTACAGCAGCACAAGCCCAGACGGCTGCTCGACATCGGCTGCGGGCCGGGCTTCATCGCGAAGCGCTGCCGTGAGATGGGCATCGAAGTGACCGGCATCGATGCCTCGCCGCCCTTGCCCGATACGGTGGATCACTTCCGACCGATGAATTTGGAGACCGACCCGACGCCGGCCGACGCATTCAGCTTCGACATGGTGCTGCTGATGGACGTGATCGAACATCTGGCCGAGCCGGAGGCGTTTCTGCTGAACCTGCGAAACAACAGCCAGCTTGACGACCCAGGCCGGCAGCCTCCACTGTTCGTGATCTCGACACCGAACGTGGCCTTCGCCGGCGTGCGTTTGAATCTGCTCATGGGGCGATTCACTTACGCCGAACGCGGGATATTGGACATCACGCACAAGCGGCTGTTCACAAAGAAGTCGCTCCTGACCTCGCTGCGTGAATGCGGCTATGTGGTGGAGCGAGTCTACCCGTCGGCCGTGCCGTTTCAGGCCGTCATGAAGGGCGCGATGGGCCGGCTTCTCGGCTGGACGAGCGCCTTGGCCGCCCGAGTCTGGCCAAGCCTGTTCGCCTTTCAATTCGTCGTGGTCTGTCGGCCCAAGCCCGGTGTCATGCAATTGATTCAGACCAGTGAACGGCATCGGCTGCTGAATCCCGTCTTCCAGCAAGTGCTCGATGGCCCCCATGGCGCTGCGGGAAGTTCATCAGCCGAAGGTGGGACGAATTCATGACGCAAGACGCAACGGTAATTTCACAGAGTATAGGTTGTGGCTCATCCGCTCGACTGGCTTTTCTGGCCATCGCGGTGACATCGCTAGGGCTGGCGGTTCAGGATAGTGGAGGCAATCTCTCGCCGACCGCCATCCTCTGGCTCACGCTATCCCTGGCGTCCGGCTGGGGTGGCTTATGGGCCGGATCAGAATCCCGCGGCCGCTGGCCATGGGCCGTGACGGGTCTGTGCGTGCTGACTCAGTTCGCCGTCCTCGCGGTGGACCCGCTCATCGGCTCGATGAGCATGGGCGCGTTCAAGGGATATGCCGCTACGGTCGCCGTGGCTGCGGTGCTGGCCGGCGCGTTGTGTGCTGCCTCGGCCAAGTCTCGCCCGTGGATCTTTTTGCTGCTCGCGGGCGTGGCCGCGTTCCTCGGGTGTTGGCTCCTCCGCAAGCTGCCCATCCCCGGTATCGACGTCCTGATGTTTCAAGAGCAGTCTTGGCAAGCCCTCTTGCACGGGGTGAATCCCTATACGATTCATTTCGCGGACCCCTACCCCCCCGCCTCATCGGCACTCTTCTATGGTTTGGGCGTAAGCGTCAATGGCGTCCTGCAGTTCGGATATCCCTACATGCCGCTGACGCTGCTGATGGCCCTGCCGGGGTATCTGCTTGGCGATGTTCGATATGCCAGCCTGGCGGCCATGATTCTGTCGGCCATCCTCATCGCCTTTGCCCGGCCTTCGCGAGGCAGTTTCCTCGCCGCCACGCTGCTGCTGTTCACCCCGGCGTTTCCACTGATGCTCTATCTGGGCTGGACCGAAAGCTACGTGCTGCTCCTGGTGGCCGCGGCGTGGTTCTGCCAATGCCGATCCCCCCGGCTGGTCCCCTACGTCATCGGGCTGCTGCTGGTGTCCAAGCAATACATGATCATCGGCGCGCCGGTGGCCTTGGTGCTTCTGCCACGTCCATTGTCCGCACGGGCATTGTGGAGCTTTGTCTGGCGGGCGAGCCTGGCCGGGGCGGCCGTCACGCTGCCGCTGGTCGCCTGGAATCCACAAGCATTCCTGCACAGCGCCGTCTGGCTGCAATTCCGCCAGCCGTTCCGCTGGGATGCCCTCAGCTATCTCGTCTGGGCAGAGCCGAAGAACCCGGCCAAGTGGATGGGCCTTCCCTTCGCGGGAGCGGCCATCGCATGGCTCGCGGTCCTCGCGGCCGGGCGGCGGCGAAAAGTGCCATTTGCTCTGGCCCTGGCCCTGACCATGGCAGCATTCTTCGCCCTGAACAAGCAGGCGTTTGCGAACTATTACTATTTGGTGATCGGGACGTTTTGCGTCGCGGCCGCAGGAGTGGGTGAGGAAATGCGCAGAGCCTCACTTGGCAGGTGGAGGGGTGAGCCTGCTGAATGAAACCGCGATACTGTCTTCGACAAACGATGACGAACTGTTGGTCCAGAATCGCAGGGAACTCACGTATCCTCTCTGCAGAATGGGATTGGCCGGATCGTTCTTCAACGCGGCGAAGGCGTCACAGCCAGCAATGACCGGCGATATCAGAAAACCATCCTCGGCTAGGGAGGAGATCAGTCCGTAGACGCGAGTCGTTCCGTCGCGCATCGTCATCTCAACAGCGAACTGGGGTGGGCAGTCCAGAACGCCGACCAACGCCCCCAGCCACTTTCGCCGGAATTTGACTCTCGCCCATATTGGGCCGGACGCAGGATCAGGCAC
>JANYKD010000176.1 GCA_025361735.1 Phycisphaerales bacterium | reverse complement strand
GGCTCTTCAGACCGCCTGAAGGCGGAACTCCGAACCTCAGACGCTCAGGTGCTGGTTGACCATATTGGCATCGAGACTGGCGGCCGGTCCGTCGGCGACGACGCGGCCGCGGTTCATGATATAGAACCGATTGCCGAAGTCCCGAACGAAATCGAGATATTGCTCCACCAGCACGATGGTCATTTGACGGACTGAAACAAGCTGTCGCAGGACCTCGCCAATCTGCTGGATAATGTTGGGCTGAATCCCCTCGGTGGGCTCATCGAGGAGCAGCACCTTCGGATCGCCTACCAGGGCACGGGCGATGGCGAGTTGCTGCTGCTGCCCGCCGGAAAGGTCGCCGCCCATTCGCTTGGACATGGTCTTGAGAATGGGAAAGAGATCCAGGACATCCGGCGGGATGTCGCGCCGGCCATCGCTGCGGGCCTGGAGGCCGATGCGAAGGTTTTCCTCGACGGTGAGCCTGGGGAAGATCTGGCGTCCCTGCGGCACGAGGGCGAGCCCGGCCCGGGCCCGGCGATTGGGTTGCATGCCGGTGATGTCGCGGTCGCCCAGGGTGATTTCGCCGGCGCTGGCTCGAAGCGTGCCCATGATATTGCGCATGAGCGTGGTTTTGCCGACGCCGTTGCGGCCCATGACGCAGGTTACCTGGCCGCGCGTCATCTGCATGCTGACGCCGCTGAGCGTCTGCACGACACCGTAGGAGAATGAAAGTTCGCGGATCGCTAGCATCTGTTTGTTCCTCAACGGCCCAGATACGCCTCGATGACCTCGAGATTCGCCTGGACCTGTTCCATGGAACCGTCGGCCAAAACTCTGCCTTCGTTCAGAACCGTGACCCGGCTGTTGAGCCGGCGCACGAAGTCCATGTCGTGCTCGATCACGATGATCGTATGTTTGCCCTTGAGTTCAAGCAGCAGTTCGGCCGTCAGTTCGGTTTCCTTGTCGGTCAGACCGGCCGCCGGCTCGTCGATGAGCAGCAGCTTGGGATCCGCGACCATGAGCATGCTGATCTCCAGCCATTGCCGCTGGCCATGGCTAAGATATTTGGCGGGCGTGGCAAGTTCCGGAATGAGGTTGACCCGGTCGAGAATGGCGTAGATGGTGTGGCGTTCCGCGTCGGTTTCGCCGCCCATCAGGTTTTGGAGCACGTTGCGCCGGCCGGGAAGCGCCAGTTGCATATTCTCGTAAACAGTAAGGCTGTCGAAGACGGTGGGCGTCTGGAATTTGCGGCCGACCCCGCGGCGGGCGATCTCAACGTCGGGTACGCGGGTGATGTCAAATCCATCGAAATAGACGCGCCCGGAGGTGACGCGAGTCTTGCCGCTGATGACGTCGCAGAGCGTGGTCTTGCCGGCGCCGTTGGGGCCGATCACCACGCGCAGTTCATTGCGCTCGACGGCAAAGTGGCCGATCTGCAGGGCCTTGAAGCCATCGAACGAGACCAGCACGTCCTGCAGGATGACGATGTTCCTGCCGAGCACGTCGGCGTCAGGCGCCGGATGATGTGTTGAAGCCAGCAATGCGGCCATGGGATCGACCTCATCCTCTCGCGGCCACGGCGGCGGCGACGCCCGCCCGCCGACGTTTACGCAGTTTATTGTCGCTGCGTGCCAGCAGACTCTGCGAGACTGCGCAGGCCGCGAGCACCAGCAAGAGAACCACGTACTTGAGTTGGACCTTACCAAGCTTCGCTGATTCAAAGACAATGACGCGCATCCATGCGGGCGTGAGCGCCAGGCCCTCGCCCAGGACAAATCCCGCGACCGCCAGCAGTGGCACGCCGAACGCAGCGCGGCGCACCATGCCCGCGCCAGCGGTCATGCAGCGTTCCAGTGAATCCCACACGCCGACGATGCCATCCGGGAAAAACAGCACCACGGCCAGGAACATGCCGCCCTGGATGAAGGGCCAGGCGCCGGGAAGGTCGCTGGTGAGCGAGGCGTACATGTAGTTCACCAGCAACGATCCGAAGATGGCTCCCCAGAGCCGCCCGCGGCCGCCCAACGCCACCCAGATCACCATGGTGATCGATTCCTCGACCTTCATGTTGTGTGGGGAAATGATCGTCACCTGCGGAGCATAGAGCATGCCTCCCACAGCGGCCAGCACCGCGGCCAGCGTGAACGCGAATACCTTGAACGCATATGGCCGGTAACCGGCGAAGTAGAGACGCGTCTCGCGATCGCGCACCGCCAGCAGTACCCGGCCCAGGCGCGAGTTGGTCATCATCCAGCAGAGCACGTAGGCCAGCACCAGGACGGTGAGGGTCAGCAGGTAGAGCGAAAGAATCCAGCCTCGCTGCTGGGTCAACGGCTTGGAGAAATTCGTCAGTCCATTGGTGCCGCCCAGCAGCATTTCATTGCGGCTGATCAGCAGCCAGGCCCCCCAGGCGACGGCCTGGGTGACGATGGAGAAGTAGACGCCCTTCACGCGGCTGCGGAAGATGAAGAATCCGAACACCGCCGCGAGGATTCCCGGCAGCAGAACGCCCGCACCGCTGGCGAATGCCATTGAGCCGAATGGCTTCCAGAAAAACGGCAATGTGTACACATTGTTGAAGAACATGAACTGCGGGATATTGTGGTACTCGGGACGCACGTCGCCGCCACCCTGTGGCAGGCTGAGGTGCATCGCCATGGCGTAGCCGCCTAGGCAGAAGAAGAGCGCCTGGCAGAGCGAGAGAATCCCGGTGTAGCCCCAGATCAGGTCGATGCCCAGCGCCACCAGGGCCAGGCTCAAGTACTTGCCCAGCAGGTTCACCTTGTAGTCGGGGACGACGCCTTGCGTGCATAGGACGGGGACCACGACGTAGAACAGGATGAGCAGCGAGCCGATGGTCCAGATGCGCAACCGCATCACACCGTACGCCGGCATCTTCGCCAGGAACGTCTGCGATGCCCGGTACGCCAGGTCGGATTGCGACGACGAGGTCTTTGCGGAGGTAATGGCAACGATCGAATCAGGCATCGGCCAGCCTCCCCCGGGGCGGGAAGAGGCCCGCCGGCCGGCGCTGCAGGAACGCCACGATAAAGACAAGCACCAGCACCTTGCCGATCACCGAAGAGCCGGAGGAGATCGAGGGCAGCATGCCCAGCAGCGATTCCAGGTACTTGTTGGCGAACCCCAAGCCCAGCCCGGCGATGATGGCGCCGGCGAGTTTGCCCACGCCTCCAACCACCACCACCATGAAGCTGTCGACGATATATTCCTGCCCGATCTGGGGATTGATCTTGTTGTAGAGCGGCACGACCACCCCGGCCAGCCCGGCCAGCCCGGCGCCGAACGCAAAGGTGATCGCATCGACGCGCCGCGTGGCGATGCCCAGTGTCTCGGCCATTTCGCGGTTCTGCGACGTGGCCCGGATGAGCAGCCCCAGCTTGGTGCGATTGACGATGAAATAGACGATCGCGATGCAGGCCAGGCAAAAGGCGATGATGAACAGCCGGTTGCGCGGGAAGACCAGATCAGCGGCGAATTCCATGCCGCCCTCCATCCACTTGGGCGGTGTGACGGAGAGAGTGTCCCCGAATTTCACGCGAGCGGCCTGGATCAGGATCAATGAGATGCCCCAGGTGGCCAGCAGGGTCTCCAGTGGGCGATTGTAGAGGTGGCGCACCACCGCCCACTCGCAGAGCAGCCCGATAAGCGCCGAAGCAAGGAACGCCGCGGGAATCGCCGCGACAAGATACCAGTCAAACGCCCCTGGTGCCCAGCGCTTAAATGCTTCACACACCAGATATGTGGTGAACGCGCCGACCATCATGAACTCGCCGTGCGCCATGTTGATTACACCCATGAGGCCGAAAATGATGGAAAGTCCCAGGGCCAGCAGGATCAGGATGCTGCCGAGGGAGATGCTGGCGAACGTGTCCTGGATAAAGCGAACCTGCGCCTGATAGCGATCGGCCTTGGCCAGTGCTTTGTCGGCGGCCTGTTGCAGTTCCGGATCGGCGAGCGAGCGAAGTGCGTCGGCGAACTTGCGGAGGATGTTGGCCGCCCGATTGGTGGCCATGTGTCCCAGTTTATCCACAGCCGCCAGGCGCGCCGGGCGATCGCCCAGCACAAGATCAACCGAGGCCACAGCCTCCTCCAGCGCCGGCGCAACCGGGCCGGACGACTTGCCGCCGAGTTGCCGCTTGAGCACGGGTGCATACTTGGTCAGATCCTCCAGCACTTTCTGCTGGAGCTCGAGTTCGTCGGAATGGGCGCGAGCGGCGGCCAGAGTGTCACCAAGGATTGCCAACGTATCCGACCCGGCAACGCCGGCGGATTGTGTCGTGGGAACACTGGCTGGCTGCGCTTTGTACGACGTCTCGGCCGCCGACAGCGATGCGATGAGTCTTGCGGTCGTCGGCGCGTCGGGAATAACATCCAGCAGTTTGGCCGGCCTTCCGACCGTTGCCTGCCGAAGCAGCGGCGGCAGCGGCCGCAGCGCATCGGCGGCAGCGCCAGCCGGCAGCCGGGAGACCGCCGTATCGAGTTTGGCGGCGGCGGCCGTCAACTTATCCTGGAATTGTCTTTGGGTTTCCGAGGTTACAAAAGCCCGGCCGGCGCGTTCACCGACCTCGCGAATGCTCTGCGCCCGCAACACCGGATCAGGATCGAGTAGCGAGAGGCTGGCGATGAGATCGAGCAACTGCGGGCGCTCCGGACGCGGCGGCGCCTTGATCGCCTGGGAAAGGTCCGGCTTGAGAAAGTAGAGTGGTTTACCGTCGGTTCCGTTGATCAGGCTGCCGTTGATTGCGTCCTGCAGCGGCAGCACCATGCCGCCTTGTTCCGGGACGTTCACGCGCGCGCCGTAGATGGCCAGATGGTTGTCGACCAGCAGAAGACCGCCATCCTTGTATGCCTTGAGCGCCGGGATCAGCCGGGCATCGCCCTTGGCGGAAATGAGCTCGTAGGTAGCGCGGCGGCCAACTTCGTCGGCGTCCTTCAGCTTTGTGATCGCCTGCACAATCTCCGTCGGAACGGAGGAATCAGGCTCCGCCGCACGGCACACTGCGGGCGCAGCCAGCGCCAGCAGCAGTGCGGCCATGCAATTGACAAATGCTTTGCAGATCATGGCGATCGACCTCATTCCCACGTCGCTTGCCACTCAGGCGGCGGGGGCGGGCGAGCGCGGCTTG
>JANYKD010000020.1 GCA_025361735.1 Phycisphaerales bacterium | reverse complement strand
TGATCAGCGGGAGAACATGTCCCAAGCTGCACCTTGTAGTAGCGCACAATGACAATCAGGCTTACAAAGCCCGTCAGCAAGAATGTAGCTCACTGCCGCTCGAACCTTGAAACGGACCTTTGAAAGATCTTGCAGCCGTTGCCAATTGCGCCGTTGAACCATGGAAACGTATGCTGCAATAAAGTAGAGTCAGACCCGTTCATTGCAGACAGTTCTTGCACCTCGGATGGCAACCCAATGACATTCTGGTTCTGCGAAACCTGCGGCAAGCGCAACAAAAATCTGGAATTGAGGGGGCCATTGCAAACAAACAGCGCCCTTTGGGATGCCGCCGCCCGACGCTCATCGACGGCTGGACGCGAGGGACACTCACGCAGAAGCAAACTGAAATCCCGCGTGAGCAATTGGCAGGTCGCCACTGTGGTCGTTGGCCTTGCTGCGTTGTGTTGTCTGGCGGGCATCGCAGCAGCCGGCGAGGTTCAGATCGACCTGAAGGATCCAGCCAACTGGAACGTTGGCGGACAGGGCTATGACCCCAAATCTGCGGTTTTGGCTACGGACGAGAAATCTCCGGAGGGAGGCCAGGCCCTCACGCTCCGCTATGCGCATGCCGGCGTTGGGAACGGCCCGAGCCACATTGAATACTGCCTGAAGGACGCCCCGCAACTCGTGGGCATGCCAAAGGCGATCTCCCTGTATATCAAGGGCGACAAACAGAACCAACCCCTTGACATCCGTTTCGTAGATGCCAACGGCCGCATTCATCATTGGTATACCAAGCACGTCGCCTGGGACGGCTGGCAGAAGATGACCTTCCCGCTGGTCGTGGGGGCCCGGGCTACGCCGCCTGGGGCGGAAAGGACGCGGCACCGAATTCACCGATGGTGCCGCCAGTCCGCCTGCATTCACTCGTGCTGGACAAGTCCGGCCCGGATGACCGGACCGCGGGTGCGATCGCCATCGCCGATCTCCGTGTGACCGTGGCCGGCGCCGTCGAGATGGCGTCGATCGCTTGCCCGCTTCCGGAAGCGCTGGGATGGGACATCGCCGGCCAGCGCCGAGGAAAGAATGCCGCCGTCGCGCCAGCGGCCGAGGCAGCGCCCGGCGGCGCCAAAGCGGTCGGACTCCACTACCACTACGATGGCTCCGGCAATGAGGCCTGCGATGTCTCATTCCACCTGAAAGAACCGTTCATCTTAAAGCAGCCGCCTGCGCGGATATCGATGCAGGTCCGCGGCGACGGGAAGAACAAGCCCCTCGATCTCCAGTTCCTGGACGCGCGCAACCGCTGGCACCACTGGTACGTCAAGCACGTCAACTGGCAGGGCTGGCAGAAGGTCGAGTTCGACCTTACCGTCGGCGGCCCCGGCTACGCTGGTTGGGGCGGCGATGGCCTCGGGAAAAACGAGTCCCCGCCCATGCAGGCCCCGGTGCGGTTCCTCGGCTTCGTCCTCGACAAGGGCGGACCAAACGACAAGGACGAGGGGCAGCTTGATATCGGCGATGTCCAGTTCACGGTTCCAAAGCCGGACGCAAGTGTCCCCGTCTCCGCGCGCTTCCGCTCGACGGCGCCGTTCCACGTTTTCGCGCCCGGCGCGGAGGTGGCGCTGACACTCGAGATCCAGAACGGCGGACCGGTTCTGTCAGAGGACTTCTCGCACGCCGCGCCGGAGATCTTCGACCTCGGCGGTTGGCCGAAGAACCCGGAGTATACGGTCGTCATCGCCGACGACCCGGCGGTCAAGACCGGCAAGGCTGCGACGATCAAAGCCGAGCTCGGCCCCGAGTGTCCGTTTCTCGAACTGCAGGTCGACCGCCTGCTCGGCGCCATGCCCGCATCCGGCAGGATGAAGCTCTCCGCCGAGATTCACGGCGCGAGCGCCAAGCGCTTCGCCAACCTCCGTTTGCGCATCCACGATTGCCACGGCGGAGTGTTCTGCTACGCCCTTCCCCAGTTTCTTTCGGCCCTGAACGGCGCCGGCTGGCAGCACGTCGAGGACAGCTTTGACCAGCTGACTCCGCAGGAAGTCCAGGGCGGCAACCGGAACGGCCACATCGACGGCCCAGCCACAATCTCATTCTTCGCCAACTGCGCTGATCCCAAGCCCGTTGAGTTCAGTCTCGCCAATCTCGTGCTCGCGCCCGAGGCCCGGGCCGCAGAGCTCACGGCGGTTTGCACATGGATTGCCACGGATCTCGACGGCAAGCCGATCGCGTCCGGCGAAGCGCCCGTCTCGCTGAAAGATGGCGGGACCCAGAATCTCGCGATCCGCTTCAAGCCGGCCAAACCGGGCATCTTCTACGTGAACGCCAGGGTCGTGCGCGCGGGCGGTACGGAGATTGCAGTCCAGGCCAGGACGAGCGCCGCCGTCATGAACAGCGCCGAACGACCCGCGCCGGTCGAGCCCTTCCGCTGGGGCATCTGCACTTCGCATCTGCCGGGCGCCGCGATCTTCGCCCAGAAACGCGAGGTGGAACTCATGAAGCTTGCCGGCTACTCCACGGTCCGCATGGGTATTGCCTGGATCGCCATCGAGCCCCAGCCTGGTGTGTTCAACTGGAAGCGGACAGACCGCCTGATGAAGCTCCTGCGCGAGGCAGGGATCGAGCCGGAGGTGATCCTCATGGGTGTGCCCGGCTGGGCGTCGCTCATGCCGCAGGCCATGAGCTGGGAGGCGCCTCCCAGGCCCGAGGCGTTCCGGAATTTCAGCAAGCTTGCCGCGGAGCGATACAAGGACACGGTGCGAATCTGGGAGATCCACAACGAACCGGATCACACGGGCTTCTGGAAAGGTACGGTCGAGCAGCACATCGAGATGTTCAACGCCGGTTATGCCGGCGTCAAAGAAGGGAACCCGCAGGCCCTGGTCATGAACGGCGGCTTTGCCTGGGAGCCGGAGGTTGAGACTTTTCGAGAGCGCACCCTGGAATTCGTCGGAAAGTTTCTCCGCGGCGTAAGCCCCAAGCCGGACATCTACGCTTTCCACAGCTATCGCCCGGTGCCGACCTTCCTGCGCAACAACGAGCTGCTGATGAATATGATCCGCGAGAGCGGCGGTGAAGGGAAGCCCATCTGGCTGAACGAGTCCGGCGCTTTCTTCAGCGCGGATCGCGAACGCGATCACGCCTCGATGGTCCTCAAACGCATGGTGGCCTCGCAGGCGATCGGGCACAAGGCATTCCTCGATTACTGTCTGGTGAATACCGGGACCGACCCGGAGAATCCCGAGGACAACCACGGGCTCATGACGAACCCGTACGTCACACCCAAAGCGTCGTTCGTCGCCTACCGAACCCTGATCGAACATCTAAGCGGCAAGACATTCGTCCGCGATCTCCAACCCGGCCCCGATAACTTCGCCTATCTGTTCGCCGACAAACAGGAACAGACGCTCGTCCTCTGGCATGAGAAGCGCACGGATACCGGACACGCCCGGGTCCTTAGAACCGCAGCCACTGAGGCGCGGCTCGTGGACATGATGGGCGTCGAGACTCCGGTGCCGCTCGTCAACGGCCTCGCCGTCCTGCCCGTGGAGAAGGATGCGGCCTTCGTGATTCTGCGCGGGACCGACAAGCCCGCGGAGTTCGTGGGCACGGATTTTCTGGCGTTGCCACCGGCCATCAACGCCGCCCCGGCCGGCAGGACCAAGGTCGCGATCACCGTCAAAAATGTCTTCGGCGCACCGCTCACCGGCAAGATCAGCCTCTCGGCCACGAACGACTGGACGCCGGAGCCTGCCACCCTCGCGGTGGACGTGCCCGCGGATGGAAGCAAGACCCTCGAGTTCACCGTTGCCGCTCCGCCCGCGGGTGGCGCGGGTGGCG
>JANYKD010000009.1 GCA_025361735.1 Phycisphaerales bacterium | reverse complement strand
CTACGATGGATAACGGAGCGACAATGCTTGCCAGTGTACCCTCAGAGCTGGGTGAGAAATTTGAGCACCCCCACATGCGGGGTGCCGCCGCCCCGTTGCGCTGTCGGCAGGCCACGGGCTGGACGCAACGCGGCCCTGCCCAGATGAAGGGAACGTTGTGATTGACCTCGACCGGCTTCTGAAACTTCGACTCGTCGTCGCCCGGTTCGGGGAGATGGATGGGGCCAAGTGGTGGAACACCAACGGCCTGCTGGGAAAGCCCGGCGCTTCGGCCGTGTCGCGCGGATTGCCCAAGAGCCATCCCTTTGCCCGAGCGCGGGCCGTGTTTGCGGTGGCTCGGGCAAGGTGCCGTGAAATCTACAACCTAGCCGGGTCGATCACCCTCTGGGAACTCCCGCCTGAAATCGAGATCGCCTTTGAAGACGGTTGGAGCAGTTGGGTCGAAGGCGCCGGCGGCATGACGGATGTGTTCACGGCGATCCAGGATCGGCATGCCGATCGGGATCTGCTCGGTGTCATGCAGGCGAACGGCTGCCTCACCGCCGGTGATATTGAGGCCGCCAAGCATCTCAAACGCGCGGCCGACCAGCGTGCGGTTCCCGTCGGTGCCGTCGCGGAGTTGACCGACTCGGTCGTGACGTTGCTTGCCGCCGGATTTCATCGGGGCGACGTCGGATCCCTCGCCGTGCCCTACGCCAGGATCGAAGGGGAAAAGTAATGCACTCGACCGTCCGTCACGCTTCGTCCTTCCTCGCCACCAAGGGCTTGTTCCCTGAGCAGACCTATCGGGCGTTCCAACGCTGGGATCTGTCCACGTCGCTTGAGGAGAATGTTCGACATGTCCGCGTGGACAACACCGTGGGCGGCCCCAGCCTGGGCATAAGCGTTAACTTAACGTGGCGATAATTCTGCCAAGTGGTATACTGGCAACCATGGATACCATCGCAAGGAAGCGAATTCTCGACGTTGATGCTGAGTGGGAACTGGTCAAGGGCCTATTGCCCAGCGGATGGCAGGAGAAGGCCAAGGCGTTGGGCGCGGTGCGTCGCTTACGCGGTATCCGCAGCGTGGAAGCGTTGCTGCGGATTCTGCTGGTGCATCTGGCTGACGGCTGCTCACTGAAGGAAACGGCCCTGCGCGTGTGCGAGGCGGGCATGGGAAAGATCTCGCCCGTGGGCATCTTCAAACGGTTGCGTGCGGCGGGATCGTGGCTGGCCTGGATGGCGGCGGGCCTGTGGGGCGAGCAACGCGTGCTGGCGACGAGGCGGCGTTGCGTGGCGGTGGATGCGACAACTGTTTGCGAACACGGCGAGACCGGCAGCATGTACCGTGTGCATTGGTGCGTGAATCTGGCCAACCTGCAATGCGAGTTCATGGAACTGACGGATGTGCATGGCGGGGAGAAGTTCGCCCGATTCCCGATTGCCAAGGGTGACTTGATCATGGGAGATCGCGGCTACAGCAACGCCAATGGGGTGGATTACGTACGCCGTAACGGCGGACACGTGCTGATGCGGGCCAATCCGATGTCGCTGCCCATGTATGACCAGCGAGGGGGCGAGAAACTGAACGTGCTGGCCGAGGTCAGAAGCATGAAGGTCGGCGAGGTGCGGGAATTTACGGCCTGGGTGAAGGGAAATGAGGGCCGCTGGCATCGAGGTCGGCTGGTGGCGGTGAAGCGGAGTCTGGCCGCGACGCGGCGTGAAATTCGTCGCCGGCGGAAAGTCATGAAGAGCCGGGAGCGTAAGTTGGGCAAGCGTGCCCGCCAACTCGCGGGTTACCTCCTGGTGTGGACCAGCCTGCCAGCCGGCGAGATGACTGCCCGGCAGGTGCTCAGCGCCTACCGGCATCGCTGGCAACTGGAACTGGTTTTCAAGCGGGCCAAGTCGATCATGGGGCTCGGGCAGTTGCCCAAGTATTCCGACGCCAGTTCGCAGGCCTGGCTCAACGGCAAATTGCTGGTGGCCATGTTGGTCGAAAAGCTCTGGCAATATGCCGAGGATTTTTCCCCCTGGGGATACGGCTTGCCGAAACCGGCGGAGCCGGTGGCGTGAGCAAACCCACCTGTTCCGCAAGTTGGTGAGCGTGTTGATCCCGCCGCAGGGTCTCAAGGCAACCATCGCCGCGTGGCCCACCTGTCGACAGAAACTCGCCGAAGACCCGCAACGCCGCAAGAATGCGATATTGTTAAGTTAACGATTATGGGGACTGGGGGGGGTATGCGGGAATTTCAGTCCAGGTCTGCCGAGATGAGACCCTGGTTCAGAAAAAGCCGGGGTAGTTTTGGCGGGAGTAGGTGAGATGTGCCGCTGTGGCCGACGTGAGCGACTCGCCTACGAAGCCGACTCCAACTCGCGGTCGGTCTTGGTTTCGTCTTGCTCAGCGGCGGCGGCTGCTTGAGCAGCGCGATGCACAAGAACACCCCGTACATGGGCCAGCAACGCCAGCAGCCCCATGGCCACGGCCACGCCACAGGCGAGGGCCATGATCCAGATCAGTCGGGGGTGGTGGTGAAATATGCTCACGGGTGCGACTTTCAGATCATGTCGGCGTTGGTTCGAATGCCCGCGTTACTTCTCCGGCGGCAGGAGAAAGTCCAGGCGGTCGAGGCCCTTGGCGTCCTTCACCTGGCCGATGGCCTTCTCATAGGCCGGGGCGTGCCAGACGCGGGCGGCCTGGCGGAGAAGCGGGACGATGCCCGAGTAGTTAGCAGCCTTGATCTGCTTGAGGTTCCAGTCCTTCTGGCCGGTGGCGTAGGGGATCATGTAGTCCAGCGCGCCTCGCAGACTGCGGCCGTCGGGGGTCTTGTGGTTCCACAGGTCCACGCCGGAGTTGCGGGCAATGCGGGCCAGTTTGAAGAACGCTTCGAGGTTGAAGATGCTGTAGGTGACCGAGAGCGTGCGGCCCAGCTCGCGCGGCATCGAGCCGTCGGGTTCGATCTGCCTGGCGATGCGGCGCGTCTTGGCGGCCTCAACGATCTGCCGGGCGGCCTGCTCGTCGCCGATGAATTGGGCGATGGCGGCGGCCTGCACGTCGTACCACACCGCGTGGTTGTTGGTGGTGTCGGCTTCCCGCTTTCCGTTCTTGCTCGTGGTGAGCCAGGTGTAATAGTCGCTGAACCATTTCTTGAGCTTCGCGTCGTCGGCGGCGGTCCAGGCGGCAAAGCCGCGCAGAAGGAACGCGGCGTCGGTAACGTCGGTGAGCCCGCGCGAGTCGATGATGCCTGTTGCGCTGCCCTCGTTCTTGCCGGGCTGCATCTGGGCGTGTTCGAGGTTGGGGTTCATGCGCGTGGCCGGGTCGAGGAACCAGGCGCGGATCTGCTCGGCGGCGCGGGCGGCGTATTTTCCGTCGCCGGAGAGGTAGGCGGCCAGGGCCAAAATGCGGACGCTGGCACACATCTTCATCAGGCGGGGCTCGTCGTATTCGTCCTTCAGCGGGTTCTTCTCGCCGTCCTTGTTGATCCAGGGCATGCCATTTGGGGTGTCGGGGTTGGGCCAGTAGTAGGTGCCGAGGCTGACGTAGTCGTGGGGGTCACCGCCGGGCGCGACGTGCTTCTTGTCCTGGGTGATGGTGACAATGGCCGCGCGCAGGGTCTTGTCGGCGTCGGCGCGGACGCGCTTGACGTCGCTGGCGACCACGGCGTCCCCGGCGGCGATCTGTGTTTTTCGCAGGAGGAGGACGTCGCCGTCGTAGTTGCTGGTGGGTGGCGCTTCGCCCGCCATGGCGGTGAGGGCGATGAGCAGCGGCGAGATGAAGAACAGTCTATGCATGCGTGTGTCCGAAGGTTGGAGGCCTGTGGGGCAGAGTTTTGCACAACCCGGCATGAAGTGCAACGGGCCAGGCTCACAGCGCTGACGCTCAACATCATGCCGGGTAGCCACGCGGCGGACGAGCGGCCTTCTCTCTGGCGCTGTCGAACTTGGGCCACCCCGCTGGTATGATCCTCGTCAGGAGAACCTCATGACCGAACCGACCATTGCCCAGAAAAGCCCGTGTGCCGTTCAAGTCGAACCGGGCAAGACATATTACTGGTGCAGTTGCGGCCAGAGCAAGGGACAACCCTTCTGCGATGGCTCACACAAAGGCAGCGGATTTGCCCCGGTGGCCTACAAGGCCGAAGGATCGGGCAAGGTGTTCTTCTGCGGATGCAAGCGGACTAAGACGCCGGTCAGGTGCGATGGAAGCCACTCGCGACTCTGAGCCACGCTTATGAAAACACTTGGACTTGCCACGGTGGCTGTTTTCTTTGTGACATGTTCGCTTTTGGCGCAGGAAAACAATTCCAACCGGGCAGTGCTTCCGGCAATGACGGCCGCTCGCATCGTGGATCCCGCTACGATGCAGCGTGTGTACGAGGAGGCCAAGACGCCTTGCAAATACGGGGTGGTGATCAAGGGCGAGAACCCTGACGAACTGGTGGACTGCGTCAGCCTTTTCCGCTGCGACGGACATTGGTACATGATGTTCGTCGCGTCCGTGAAGAAAACAGGCTACCAGACCTACCTCGCCCGCAGCGAGGATCTGCTGCACTGGGAGAAACTGGGGAAGGTTCTATCGTTCACCAAACCCGGCGAATGGGACGCCTGGCAGGCCGATGGCGGTGTGGCCCTCTGCGACTACACCTGGGGCGGGTCGGGGGAACTAGAGCGATTCGACGGCAACTACTGGCTCTCGTATATCGGCGGTGCCAAGCAAGGTTACGAACCCGGCCCGCTCGCCATCGGCATGGCCTGGACGGAGACCCCGACAGCCGTGAAGGAATGGAACCGGGTGAAAGAGAACCCGGTGCTCGCTCCGCAACAGCCGGACGTGCGCGGCTTTGAAAGCCAGACTCTCTACAAGAGCCAGATCATCCACGACAAAACCAGCTCATTGGGCTGGCCGTTCGTGATGCTCTACAACGGAAAACTCAAATCGGGTTACGAACGCATCGGCATGGCCGTTTCCAGGGACATGGTTCATTGGACTCGCTATGGCAACGATCCGGTGGTCGCCAACGGCCAGGACAAACAACGCGGCATCAGCGGCGACCCGCAGATCGTGCGCATGGGCGACGTGTGGGTCATGTTCTATTTCGGGGCATTCTGGAAACCCGGAGCCTTCGACACCTTTGCCTGCTCCTATGACCTGGTGAACTGGACCAAATGGGAGGGTCCGCACCTCATTGAGCCTTCCGAGTCATTCGACAAGACCTACGCGCACAAGCCCTGGATCGTGAAATGGAACGGCGTCGTTTATCACTTTTATTGTGCGGTCGGCGACCAAGGGCGCGTGATTGCCTTGGCTACCTCAAAGGACTTGAGGAAATAGCCATAGCCCTCCGTGGCGGGCGGTGCGGACGAGGCGAATGACGTAACAGGGAACCCTTGACTCGTCACTTCATCAGATGTTAAACCTCATGTCATGTCTATTTGCTGCCTGCCCCGGATATTGTGCCTCGTGATCTTCTCCGTTGCCGCGTCGGCAAGGGGTGCGACGAGCGAACTCTCGCTCAGTTCTTCAAGCCAATATCTCGTGGATGCGTTCAACTGGAACAAGGCCAAGGCGCTCAGTTGGGTCAGGACCGGAGTGAAGCCCGGCTACATTCCTTGTTACTGGGCGGGCTACAATTACCGCGAGGCGTTTTACGTGAGGGATATCGCCCATCAATGCGAAGGGGCTGCCTTGTTGGGGCTGAGCAACGAGAATTTCAGCATGTGGCGGGCATTTGCCGGAACGGCGACCGAATCAAGGCAATGGTTCTGCCTTTGGGCGCTGGATTTCTACGGACGCACCTATGCCGTGGACTACAAGAACGACACCAAGTTTGTCCGGGAGATCCCGGCACCCCTCGAATTGGTGGACAAAGCGTATGCCTGCTATCGGTGGAGTGCCGACCCGAGGTGGCTGACGGACCCGGTTCTGACGCAGTTCTATCGCACCACCATGAACGACTTCATCGCCAGGCACGATGACAATGGCGATGGGATCGCCGAGGGGCATTTCGTGGACATTTTCGACGGGCCATGCGGGTCGTACTGCGAACAGTCAGCCGGTGGCTATGGTGTGGGAGGCGACAACATCGCCATTACGTGGTCCGCTTACAACGCCTACGCCAAGTTGCTCAGGTCCATGGGCAAAGGTTCTGAGGCGGGCGCATACGAGGCCAAAGCGGCAGCCGTGAAACAGTCCTATGACAGGGATTGGTGGAATGCCGCCGGAAACAACTACTACGCGGGCAGAACCATCGGCCTGAAAGGCTGGATCACGAATTTCGACCAATACAGCAAGGAGACCTACGATTTCCAAGCCACAAAGGGTCTGGCCCAACCCGGGACCAAAGCCAACGCCATGCTGGACAAAATCCATGAGAACTACCTGGCCAACCGGAAGCACTACAACTTCGAGTCGTTCACCTATTTTCCGGAGGCATTTTACAACTATGGCATGAACGAGCGGGGATGGCATTGGCTCAAGTGCATCATGGATTCGCACTACCAGTATCCCGAGATTTCCTATACCGCAGTCGGATTCGTCGCCAGCGGGCTGATGGGCATTGAACCGGACGCACCCCATCACAGAATCGCCACGCTCGGTCGGCTGACGGGCGAAGTAGACTGGGTGCAGTTGGATCATATTCCACTTGGGAACCATGACGTGCTTGTTCGCCATGAGAATGCGAATCGGAAGACCACGGTCAGAAACAATTCCGGCACCGAAAAGCTGATCTGGGAAGCGCGGTTTCCAGGCTCGCACTCAATCCTCCTGGTTGATGGCGTCGCCCAGAAGGCCAACCGCCAATTCCGGAATGGCGTTGAGGTCAGTTCCGTGGAGGTCGTGGTGGAAGCGGCACAGCAGAAGACCGTGACGGCCCAAGCGATCTCGGGGGTTCCGCAACGCAATTGAACCGACCGGCCAATACTGTGGAAGGAGGAATTGTGCTGCGTATACTGTCGATCATGTCGCTGCTGTCGTTTATGGGTGGTTGCGTTGGAATTCCCGCGAATGTCACCGCCGTAAAGGACTTTGACGCCTCCAGATATGAGGGGACATGGTACGAAATCGCCCGTCTGGAGAATTCGTTCGAGAAGGGGCTGGAGCAATGTACCGCCGAGTATTCGCTGCGGGAGGACGGCGGCCTGCGGGTCGTGAATCGGGGGTATGATCCCAGGAAGAATCAATGGAAACAGGCCGAGGGCAAGGCATATTTCGTCGGCCCGCCTACCGAGGGTCGGCTGAAGGTCTCGTTCTTCGGGCCGTTCTACGGGGCGTACAACATCATCAGCCTGGACGAGAACTACAGCGTGTCGATGGTCTGCGGGAAGGACTATGAGTATCTGTGGATTCTCTCACGCACGCCCCAGCTTCCGGAGCCTGTGTTGCTGCAGCTTGTGGACAAGGTGCAGAAGTGGGGATTCAAGACGCAGGAGCTTCTCTACGTGAAGCAGTGAGATCCTCTGAACCTTCGGTGTTCCGAGGCATCCTGCACGACCGCCATCATTCACCCGCAGCCGGGCGTAGGTCTCCTCCGAGCGGGCGATGATGAACATCAGCGCCCAGTCGCCTTGACCGAACGCTCGGCCAAACATGGTTTCATCGTGGCAACTGGGCTTGGCCGAATCGCCGGGATGGGTGTGCATCCAGATCCGCATGAAACGCTGGGCGGGAATCCCCCGATCGGCCATCTCGTCGAAGAAATCAGCGACGGCCGTGTCGTCGAACTCGACGCTGACGGCCCACTCGCGACAGACGCGGACTTGATCGGCGATACTCTGCTGGAACTTGGTCGAGAAACGGGCATAGATGCCACCGCGCTGACGCTTGCGGCCATCGCCCCCAACTCTCCACGGCTCTTTCGTAAAGGCCCCGATTCATCACTCGCTCCCCAACGCATGCGCTGAACTTCCGGATGCTGGCGTCACCGGCTCTGCAATGGGGAAGGGTGTGAGCGGAGGTGGCGTTTGCAGGGCGACGTCATCCGCCCATAGAACCAGTTCCCCCAGGGAACCAAGACCACCACCGCGGGTCTTGGCAATATTGAGCCGGTAATACTGATAACCTTTCGTGTTTGGAAACGAATAGACATTGGGGGCATCGGGCCCGCGATTCGGTATATCTTCCAGTCGGGGACAATGCCGGGCCACGCGTTTTTGTTCATCGAAGTTCTGGTTCTTTTGGATGTCCAGCGTGACCCAGTTCGTGCCATCGGTCGAACCTTGGAGTTCCCAATCCTTCGGGTCACGTTCCACATAGTCGAAAGCGCTGATCATCTGGTAACGCGTCACCGCCGGAGCCGTTCCATCCGGAAACTTGTACTGTAACCAAGCGGTGCTCGCCACGAAGAGCCATTTGCTTCTTTCTCCATCAAAGGCTGCGGCGGCGGGTTCGTGCGGGGGGTTATCCTTGCTGGCCGACGCCGAGCCTTTGTCGTTCCCGTCCTTGCTCTTGTAGTGCAGGAGCCTGATCCAGCGGAAAGGATCGCCTTTGATTTCGCGGGAATCAGGGCTCTCAACCCCGTTCGCGTTCAGTGCGCTCACGACATAATAGTAAGGCTTATCGTTTACCAGCCCGATGTCCGTATAAGTCAGGCCGGGGACACCCTTGGCGACAATCTCGTATGGGCCACCGGGAGTGGCGGAACGCTTGACGGTGTAACTGACTCCTTGCGGCCAGAGAGAAAGCCAGTTCAGGGCGATACGTTGGTTTCGACCTTCGGCGGTCATGATCAGTGGGGGCCGCGGTGACGCTGGCTGCGCGGTCACCTGAACGGGTTCAGAATCGGGGCCTTGACCAGCCGGGTTTGCCGCCGAGACCACGTAGTAATAGGGGGTGCGCATAATACCCGTGCTGTCAGAGAAGTCGGCCGGGTCAACCAAGGCCTCCGCCATCACGGTGAACGGCCCTTGGGCGGTAGTGCCGCGTTTGACGGTGTAGGTCACCCCACGGTCCGGTTGAGTCCAACTCAGCCACACTTTGCCGTTATCGTTTTGCGCGAAGAATATCTTTGGATCGCCCGGCACTGCGGAAGTGTCCACCGCCAGCAGCTTCAGCTCGGCCAATTGGATTCCATTTGCGGCACCTCCACGGGTGGCCAGAACATTCAGGCGGTAATAGGGATAATCGGCAGGGTTGTTGACCAGGTAGCTCTTGGTCTGGTTTCGTTTCGGAAACAGTTGGTTCTTCCGTGCATCGAGCGTGACCCATTTCGCGCCGTCGGCTGAAACCTGGAATTCCCAATCCATGGGGTCGCATTGGGGCAGATCGACCGCACTGGTGAGATCGTAGCGGCAAACAGTTTTGCCCACCCTGGCGGCGAAGGCATACCCCAACCAACCGGGAGCGGCCGTAGCGGTGGTCCATTGAGTGCTTTCTTTGCCGTCAAACGCCAGGGCGGCCAGGTCTTTGGACGAACTGGCGGTCGCGGTTCCCTTTCTGACGACGTTCTCCGCGGGGCCGAAGGATATCTTGTTCACCCACATCTGCTTGGCGGAATCAGCCCCTGTTCCCCGGGCCAGCCCGACTCCATAAAGGGCGTTGGTGGTCCGCAATCCCAGTTCGCTGAAAGAATTGAAATTAAGCTCCAGAGGATACCCCTTCACCGGCTGCCCAATCCCCGTCGACCTCTCAATCCCGGGTCCGCCATCTTCGCCGGTCAACATGCCATCGGGTCCGAGAATGCCCTTTCCTCCCTCGAACGGCACCCACGTCTTCGTTTTTCCGTTCCAGGTGCTCCAGCGGCCCTTGACCCGCGTGGCAATTCGGCCGTCCTTATCAATCTTGATTCCAGACTGCGGCATATCGCCGGTAGCGCGGATAATGAGCTGCCCTTGATTGCGTTCTCCATCTTTTCCGCGCAAGGGCAGACCGGGAATGATCTCCCCGGTGGCCTTTTTCCAGGTTCTGCCCTGATCGTCGGAAACTGCGTAGATCTGGCCCGCGCCTGGCGCATCCGCTGAGTTCCCAGAGATGCAAAAATGGAGTCGGTTCTGGCTGTCGAACCGCGGGAGAGTCTGAAAAGCCTCAAAGGCGATGGTATGCTCCCAGTAGAAGACCTTATTAAAGTTGTAGGCATCCGGCACGGCGGATTCGACGGTGTCGCCGATGGCAGTCCAAACACCTGTCGTATGATCGTAGCGGTAAAGCCCATAGGCGATAAACGGTTCGCTGCCAGCGAGCTTGCTGCCCATGAATGCCCTGACGCGCGATGAAAAATAGAGAACCCCATTCTGGTCGTTGAAAAAGCGACTGTCGCCTCCCCATTCTACGCCTGGCAGGCGCGAGGTGGACTTTGCTCCTCCGGCAAACGTGAAACCGCCCGTCACATTCAAAGCCTTGTTCGACCTCCAATACATCATGTTCTGGTGCTGGTAACGCTCCACGTATGTGCTGCTGACAAATTCCCCATAGCCATGCATGTCGCCCGCAATATGCAAGAAGCCATCGGGATCGATCCCCATCGTAAAGCGGTTATGCCCGTCCGCGAACGCTCGATAGTTCGGATTCGGGTCCAGCGGGACTGTGATAGTCTCGCCGGTGGCGTCATTGATTTGAGTCACCATGGGCCGAAGATCACCATCGGGCACCACTAAAAAAGTCTTGCCGCGATAGTGCTGCACCGGCGTCCACAGCCCATGAACCGAATTGTGGGTGTTGATCCCCTGCGTATAAAGGGTCGTGGCAGTTACGAACTCGGACTTGGCCACCTCCGGGAGTCGCTTCGCAGGCTCCTGAGCCCTGGCCTCTTCAGCGGATGCGGCGGTTGCTAAAGCCAGAAGACCGGCAAGGGCCACGCCTGCAAAACCGAACAATCGAATCATGTCGTTTCTCCTACCTGAAACAGGTGCCGGTTCCGAAGTGGCTTACTTCGCAGAACCCGGCAGCCAGCTTAACGCCGGGCGGGCCGTCCGACCATAACTCCGCTGCTTGGCTAACCCCGAAATACGATCTTGACTCTTCCCGCCCCTGATGTCCTGTGTGTGCGGGGATGAAACTCTCCTGGATCGAGAACAAGAGCTACACCGGCTGGACGAAATGGATCGGCTGCTCCGCCAACGGCAAGGCCACACAGCCCCGCTATGCGGCCATTCGGGAACATTGCCCTGCTCACCATCCTTCGTGTCCAACCTGCCGGGGTGTAGTATGTGCCCATGCCGACGCCGATCACCATCACCGTTGGGAAGTTGCAATTAGCCGGACAACTCAATGATTCACCGACCGCCACCGCGCTGGCCGCACTGTTGCCTGTGACCGTGCGGATGAGCCGCTGGGGCGACGAATACTACGGCTCGCTGAGCGACCCGCTGGACCTCCCGGAGTCAGAGGACGCCCGGGAGGCCATGGAAATTGGAGAACTGGCCTACTGGCCGCCGGGCAATGCGCTGTGCATCTTCTTCGGCCCGACGCCTGCCAGCACGGGGCCGGAGCCGCGAGCCGCCTCGCCGGTGAATCCGCTGGGCATGCTCGACAGTGACGCCACGGTTCTGCGTGCGCTGGGCGCGACCATCGAGTTGACGATGCGCCGGGTTCAGTAGACCGGCTCGTTCCGCAACCGTTGCGGTCTGATGGTGACACGCTCCAAAAGAACGGAGGCAGGTATGAGGTGGCCCGAGTTGTTTGAGTCGGCGTTTGAATCGCTGGCCCCGAAGCTGGAGAGAGTTCTTGCCTTCGCCAGTTGCCGCGAGTCCTGGCTTCAGGCGGAGATCTGCCTGTATCTTCATGAACACGGCAGCGACATTTCGGCGAACAGCTACTCGCTGGGGCAGGGCAACAAGATTGACTTCCACGCCAAGACGCCCAGGCCGATGGTGGCGGAACTCAAGCTGCTGGGCAGCGGCTACGCCTACAAGTGTTTCGACGGCTTGGGGCAACTCGATAGGTTCCAACCCACTGTCCAGAGACGGCGGGTGCGCATTACGCCCGCCGACCTGAAGCACGCCACCCGCTACATCCTGCACGACGTCTACCGCTTGAGCCGTGTTGATGATGCCGTGGAGCGATACATGATCCTTGTGATCGACCAACGCAACCCCATGGATGCGTTGGGGCGGGCGCTGCTCGCCGTCAAGCTGCCGGGCGAGGAATGGACGTGGAAGCCGAAGACCGGCCCATATCTCGTACGCGTCTGGCGACTGTCGAAGTGGCGGCGTTAGAGAGAGTAACACGCACCATGCCCATCCTCGACTACATCGCCCAACTCCGTGAGAAGACCGGCCACGACCTGATGCTCCTGCCGGGGGTCTGCGCCCTGGTGCTCAACGACAAGGGCGAGATCCTGCTGCAGCGCCGGGCGGACAGCGGCCGTTGGGGATTGCCCGGCGGGATCATGGAGCCAGGCGAGGTGCCCGCGACCGCCGTGGTGCGTGAGGTCTTCGAGGAAACCGGTGTAACCGTTGTGCCCGAGCGGATCACCGGCGTCTACACCACCCCGTTGCTGACGTACCCCAACGGTGACCGGGCACAGTACGTGATCATCGGCTTTGCCTGCCGCGCCGTCGCGGGCGTGGCCCGCGTGAATGACGACGAATCCCTAGAGGTGGCGTACTTCCAGTTGGATGCCCTGCCGGAGTTGCATCCTTCCCATCGTGCCCGCATCAAGGATGCCTGCGCGGGTGGCTCACCGTGGTTTGCCCCTCCGGGGGCATCAGTCAGCCTTGTCGAGTAGGAGCGGATGAAATGCAAAGCATCCTCATCATCCTGTTGTGCATCGGCTCGGCCATCTGCTACGGCATTGTCCACGACCAGATCACCGCCCGCATCTGCGTCGAATATTTCACCATCGGGCACCCGCCAGTCTTCGGCACTGACTCCCCCACGCTGCTGGGCCTTGGCTGGGGTGTGATCGCAACCTGGTGGGTCGGCCTGATTCTCGGCGTTCCGCTGGCATTGACCGCACGGCTGGGCGAGCGGCCCAAACGGACTGCCGCGTGGCTGGTGCGGCCCATCGCCATGCTGCTGCTGGTCATGGCCTGCTGTGCCATGCTGGCGGGCCTGATCGGGTACATCCTCGCCCGCAACCGGGTTGTGTTTCTTCTGGGGCCGCTGGCAGCGGCGATCCCGTCAGAGAAACATGTGCCGTTTCTGGTGGACCTGTGGGCACACAACGCCAGCTACCTCGCCGGTTTCGTTGGCGGCATTGTCCTGGCCGTGTTCACATGGAAAAGTCGCGGCATCGCCACCGATGGGTGGCCGACAACATGATCCCATGCAACAAAAAAGCTCGTAGACGTGTGTCCGCGAGCTAAAAAATACAAATGTCTGCCCTCACTGTGCGGAGCCTGTTCAGCCAAACCCATTTAGAACGCGGGGTTCTACCGGCCGGAAGGTTCGCTCCCGGTTGCTGCGTTTCTTTCGCTTCCCGTCTGGCTCATCCCGCTAGCGGGTGGCAACTGCAGGCGTGCGGCGGAAACGCGGCGAACCCGATCGGTTACTTATCGGTCAGCCAAATCATCTGCTCCATTCTCGTACACGGCAGATCACTCATACCACCAACCGTATCGGCGATTTGGTCTCCGGCCAACAAGGGAAAATTCGGAATGAAAAGAGGAGCGAAAACGATGTGGAAACAGCGGGTTCCTTGTGAAGAAATGAACACTCCGAGCGGGGTCAACCAACTCACGGCTTGATCGCCGCCTCTTCCAGCGTCACGTTGTTCTGCTTGCTGTTGCGGCCCTGTTTGCAGACGATCTCGAAGAACAAGTCAGCCTTCTTCGCGGGCTCCACGGTCGCCGTGAACTGGACGGTCTGGAAATCATGCAGCGTCGGCTTGAGTTGGCTGCGGAAGATGTAGTGGCCAGGGAAGGTGCGGCGGACTTCCAGGTCAATGACCTTGGCCGTGTAGTTACGGACACGCTGGGTGTAAACCCCGTGCTCATCCCAGCCGACGACGGAAGAGTTCACTTCGATCTGCACGGCACCACCCACTTGGCGGAAGATGTCGGTGCCATTGACATGCAACCAGATCTCGTCGCGGGACGCCCGGAGCTTCACCAGTTCGAAGATCACGTTCGGATCGCGGCCGAGGTTCAACTCGATCTTGTCGCCAATGGGGATGTACTTCACGGCCTGCTCGGCCAGGTAGCTGAGCCCATCGCGGCCGTTGTCGCGGAAGACACGGACGATACCATCCGGCAACGGCGTGGTGCCGAGCTTGGAATCCTTTTCGTTGGTGAGCAGGTACATGCGGACGAGTTGGTCGCCGTACTCGGCAGGTCGGTAGCGGTACTGAATCTTCAACGGCACGGCGGCGGCTTCGAGGGACCGTATGCGCTTTGACCAGCCGTTGTTGATCGTCTCGGTGCCTTCGATGGTGTAGATGAAGTATTCGCTGAGGCCCTCCTTGATGATCTCTTTCGGCTTAGGCGGTGGAGGCTTTGCGGTCTGGTCGATGACGCCGAAATCGTCAGCGTTTCTAAGCGATTCTTTGAGAACCTGCTCGTTCAACTTCCGCTTCTCGCCCCGTTCCAGCTTGTCCACGGCGGCCACGGGAATCTGTGCGAGTTGGGAAATCTTCTCCACCAGGTTGATGGTGCCTACCACCAGCCGCACCTGAGCATCCTCGTATTCCTCGCCGCTGTTGTTGAACACCCGGACGAACCCCTCGAATCCCACGGTCTTCTCGTCCTTGTCGGCGATCAGCGTGTAGTCGGCTTTCCAGGTGATCCCGCTTGTGAAGTAGGTGATGGCAATGGTCGCTTCGCCGTCGATCTCGCTCTGCACGTTCCAGTACAGCATCTGCGGCTTGTCGTGTGGGAACGTCGTGTCCAAGACTTCGAGCTTGTCGGCCGCGGTGAGGAATTTCAGTTCCACGGAACTGGGATCAATGAGCGTGTTGGCCCAGGAGAACTGGAGCGGGTTGGCACCCTTCTTGAATGTCACCGTCCGCGTCTCACGGACAAGGGTGAGATCCTCGCTGTTGTAGATCGTGAGTTGGACGGTGTTCCGCTTGGGGACGGTGGAGAGATCGACGTTGCGGGCGGCGGCTGCCAAGGACAATCCCAGCATGCACACTGTGGTGGCGAGGGATAAGAGACGGTTGTACGTCATGCTGCTTCCT
The DNA here is from genome assembly GCA_025361735.1 of Phycisphaerales bacterium. Lineage (GTDB taxonomy): Bacteria > Planctomycetota > Phycisphaerae > Tepidisphaerales > Tepidisphaeraceae > JANYKD01. Next base: position 8,281 of record JANYKD010000009.1, on the reverse strand, counting down.
TGAGATCAAACCGTGAATCCAACGCTACTTCAGACGCCGTTGCAACGCGAATGTTCCCCCGTGATCCCGACCGTCAGCGAGAATCAGAATGCGCGGGCAACCGGCATTCCTCAACCAACACGGCCAGGCGACCCCGTCTTGCCGCAGTAACGCACGATCCGAACCTGACCGTCGAAGTTGATGGTTCGCAGCTCATCCAGCATGATCGAGAGCACCTTCTCCGCTTCGCCCCCGCCGGTTCCGGCACCGATGAGTGGAAATGCAATGGAACGATAGCCCTTTTCCGCGGCCAGCCGGAGGGCATTGCGAACTGAGCCTCGAATGGAGCGTTCTGATGATCGCCAGAGCAGGCTGATCCCGGCGACATGAATGATCGCCTTGAATGGCAGCCGCCCCGGACCTGTCTCGACGGCACCGCCCAGGGGAATCATGCCCTTCTTGCTGAGTTCCCGAAAGGGCTGGTAGCCGCCACGCTTCTTGATCGCACCTGAGACGCCCTGTGGAAGAAGGAGCCACCAGGGAATCAGGTTGCGATTCCAGGCGTTGACGATGACTTCCACGTCTTGGTCGAGCAAGTCGCCATCCACGATTTGCAGATCCATCGAATCACCCTATGCGATGAGTTCACCACGCGACACGGTCATAGCCTTCCCACCGAGATAGGTTCGGCCCCCGGCAACGCGCACCTGGATCACGCCACCTCGAACCGACGCCTGGAAGGCGGTGAACTCGCTCTTGCCCAATCGCTCCTGCCAATATGGCCCAAGGCAGCAGTGGGCCGAGCCGGTGACCGGATCTTCGTTCACCCCCGCCCGAGGAGCGAAGAAGCGGGATACAAAGTCATATCGCGGCGTGGCGGATCGGCTGGTGACGATCACGCCTCGCACTTCAAGGCTGGCAAGCCGAACAAAGTCCGGGGTCAGCCTGCGAACCTCGTCTTCCGATTCCACTTCGACCAGGTAATCGAATTGACTGCGGCCGACATATTTGGCGGTGGTTCCCAACGATCCCATTAACCCTGGCGGCGGCGAGCATTGGGTTGGCAGATTTACAGGGAAATCCAGTTCAATCCATAACTCCTTCCTTGCTGCCTTGAGCAAACCGCTTTTCGTGTGAAAGCGGATCTCTTCGGCAGGCGGAACGTATCCCTCGTTCCACAGCACATGTGCGGAAGCCAGGGTCGCGTGGCCGCAGAGGGCTACTTCGACCTTGGGTGTGAACCAACGCAGCCGATAGACGCCGTCTTCCTTCACCAGGAATGCCGTTTCCGACAGGTTCATTTCCATGGCGACGTTCTGAAGCCATCCATCATCTTTCCACCCGGAGAGCGGAACCACGGCGGCCGGATTGCCACCAAAGGGCTTGTCGGTGAAGGCGTCAACTACGAAGTATCGAAGCGGGGCCATTGTCATCCTTGGTTGCACAACGTCTATTGCGCATGGTCAGAGTATCCACGAAAGGGCGGTCGGTGTCAGCGGTACAGCCAATTCACATTGAAGCAGGTGATGGCCGTGGTCGCCAGGCCAGACGACGTCCGTGTCTGCTGCCCCGCACAGTGGCCCAGCAGCACGCGGTCGCCCGCGAAGGCAATCGCCGTGTAGCAGTACCAGCCGGTCGGATCATCGTAGAGCGTCTTGCGATGCACCCAGGTCTTGCCCTCGTCCTTCGAGACGGCCACCGTCAGCGGGGTGCGTTTCCCGCGAAGGGCAGGCTCAACGCCCGTGTGGTCGTTCCACACCATCAGCAGGTCGCCGCTGCCGGGAATACGCTTGACCGACGCCGGAGAAAGGGGCGAGAGCAGTTCGCTGGCCGCCGCCTCGGACCAAGTATCGCCGCCATCGTCAGAGCCGGACTGGTACTGGCACCCCAGATCCGTGCGACAGAGCATCAGCAGCCGCCCGCCCTTCAGTTCGACCACCAAGGGCTCTTGCAACCCCGACTTGCTCTTGGCGGGGGCCTCCAAGGCGTTCTTGCTGCGATGCCATGTCTTGCCGCCATCGTCGCTGAAGAAGCAGACGGCGACGCCCCGATGCGCACCGGGACGATCACTCGCCCAGTCATGCTTCGCCGCTGGAAGCAGAATCCGGCCGTTCTGAAACTGCACCGCCCGCCCGTTGTTCACGACGAAGTAGCCCTCTTCCGGCATGCACTGGACCGGCTCGCCCCAGGTCTTGGCCTCGTCGGTGGAGATCCGCAGCACCATCCGACAATCCTGTTTGGATTTCTTCACTAGGTAGAACAGCCCAATCCGTCCATCAGGCAGCCGCAGCATCGAGACGGACATGATGTTGAGTACGCCCGGCGGCCGGGCGACCACCAAATCGTCGCGGTCGCTCCAGGTCCGGCCACCATCAGCCGAACTGCGGCTGACCAAACTGGCCGCCGCGTCGTCGCCGGTGCCGCTGGTGAAGCGGGTGTAGACGAAGGCGACGCGGCCGTCCTTGAGGACGATGAAGTCGCCCTCGGAGTTTCGCGGATTGCCGGGACCGGGGGCCAGTACCAACGGCTGGCTCACCCCTTCGGGCAAACCGGCCGCCTGTGTGTGCAGCGGTTCGGCGGCTAGGCACGCGAGGAGACAGAGGAGAGCAGACGGCAACGAAACAGAACGATGAACGCGGGGCAACATGGTGTGCATCCTACCGTCCGACGGGGACCGGTGGCAGAGAGACAACGACCGACATCCGTCAACTCATGTACCAGCCGCCGTTGACGTTGATGGTCTGCCCGGTGATGTAGCCGTTGCGGGCCAACATCACCACCACGGACGACACTTCCTCAACCATGCCAAACCGGCCGACCGGGATGATGTCGGGCTTGCCGTTGGGGTTGTTCCGCACCATATCCGTCTCCACCAGGGCCGGGGCGATGGCGTTGTTGGGGCCGCACCAGACACAACATCCGCAGATTATGGCTTCCCGCGCTTTCTGATTTTGGTTACGCCGCAAGCACCGAGAAGCGAGAACACTGCACAGGCGGCGAAGACAACTGCTCCAACGACACGGAGGACAACGCCAGCCCGGCCTCCCCCATAGCCTTGAAGGCAAAGCCAGGAACCGGAGCCATAGCAGTACGCAAGAACGCCGTGTTGGATGCGTTTTTGCGTCGTCGCCCTTGGCTCGCGGTCTGCATTCGCCGAGCGGTAGTCGAGTATCGGCGGCTTGGTGTCTTGCGGCTGCTCCGGCATCATATTCTCCGTCAGGCGTAGCTTGTCCCCACCATCAACATGGGATGGTCGCCAGATCATCGTCGCCCGCCTGCTGCAATTCCGTACGAACACGCATGAGGACCTGGCCAAGCATGTTTCTCCCGCTTCCATCGCCACCATCACCCCAGTAGCTGTCGTTCTCGGTGTGCTCAACGATCTTGGCATCTCCCGTCCCCGACAGCAGTTTGCGAAGTACATCGTGCTGCGTGAACTTCGCCCGCACCGCTATGGTCATGACGCCCACCTTCGCCGACTCCCAGTCCCGCCTGAGCTTCTTCTTGCGATCCCTTCCCATGCGGGCGGCGATCATCGGCGAATTGGCTTTTCGGATGGCTTCCCGGTGTTGCTCGTCCTCGAATTTCTGGGCTTGGAAGTAGTGCTCCGAGGTGGGCCATAGCTTGCCGTCGAGTCTGATTGGAAATGGGGCAAAGTTCGAGAACTCGCCGTACTCGTCGTGGACACCGTAGAAATTGATGATGTGGGGCATGGGTGTGTCTTCCTTCAAGTATCAGTACCGGCAGTTTACTTTAAGCAGACGGAAGCGGCCATCGGCCCAAACGCCCCATCGCTTGCGTCAGGACGCCAATCCGCCGCGTTGGAACAGCATAGCGACGGTAGAATACGCAGCATGGTGACGCGGTTGACGATGCTGTCGAAGCTGGTGATTGGACTGGTCGGCCTTGTTGCACTGGCCACGTTGGGCTCAGGCTGCACTACCACTTCATCCTCCACGTTGCCAACGACGATGCCCGACAACGTGCAGGTGCGGACGGTGCGGGTTGAGCTTGTGTCGGGCAGGACGGACGTGGATCTTTACTGCCCCACTACCGCCCAACCGCTCCCCCTGATCATCGTCGCCCACGGTTTCTCCCGGAGCAAGGCCAACATGGCCGGTTGGGGCCGGGTACTCGCCGAGGCGGGGTTTCTGGCCGCCGTGCCGGACCTGCCCGCGTGGGCGGACCACACCTGCAACGGCAAGTTCATCAATGAGTTGGTCAAGCATCTGCCCGCTTCCCCGCCCGAGGGGCTCAAGGTGGACCGTGAGCGGGTTGGTTTGGTGGGCTTCTCGGCGGGCGGGTTGGCCACGCTTCTCGCCGCCGCCGACCCTACCGTGCGGGTGTGGGTGGGGTTGGACCCGGTGGACAAGAATGGGCAGGGAGCGGCGGCCGCACCCAGGCTGCGGTGCCGCGTGGCCATCCTGCGGGCCGAGCCGTCTTCGTGCAACGCCAACGGCAACGCAGCGGGCATTGAACGGGCATTGAAGATGCCGTGTTTGAGCGTCATGGTTCCCCAGGCCACACATGCCGAACTGGAGTGGCCGACGGACAAGATGACGGAATGGGCATGCGGGGCGTCGGCGGAAGAGCGGAGGGCCGCGTTCGTGAGGCATGCGCTGGCGGTGTTTGCTGAGGCGTTGCTGGCAAAGTGACGCCGGGGAATCGAGGAGGGTTCTGGTCGGGGTGGTGTTGGAATCATGCGGTAGTGCCCCGTGTCGAAGCCGAGGTCTTGATCCTGAACGGTCCCGACGCTCTGAGCCACGCCGATATGACCAACCGCCAACCCCACTATCACTCATTTCGTGATGCCCTGGAATCCATCGCACAACGGATGTGGTCGGCCGCCCAATGCAATCGTCGCCGCCTGTGACTGACGAGTTTCCCGCAACTCTTGGGTGTCGCGTGCGTCCAATCACACGATGCGCTACTCCCTCTTGATGATCGTCGTTTCGCTCGCCTGCATGGCGAGCATCGCCCAAGCCGTACCGGCAACTCAGCCGACGCCCAAAGCCACCGCCAGAGCGGAACAACTCAAGGCGGGGGTCAAGACGTTCACGCTCACTCTGAACTATCGGGGCGAACAGGACAAACCATATTACCGGCTGATGCTCTCAGTTCAGCCGGTGGTCCGGTTCAAGGGCAACGCTTTTGACGTGTACACCCAAATCACCGAAGCGCAGGCAACAAAGATCATCGACTATCTGATAACCGAAGGCTTTCTGGATCGGGCCTTGGACCTGAACCGGAACAGATCGCCCGCCCCGCCGCCAGAGTCGTACTACACGATGGCCGTCCACGTTGATGCCAATGTCGGGTTTGAGGAGTGGCTGGGCTTCGACATGAACATGCTTAAACGCCTGGACGGACTGCGGGCTGTCCTGGATGACGATGCCGCCAAGCAGATGGACCTGCTGCTGGGCAGGCTCAGCGGCCATCGGAAGCAATGGGAAACGGCGGCCCCGGCTACACAGCCAAGGATCGGCACGCAAGCCTCGATGAAAGGCTGGGAGCTGTACGTCTGGATCCGGGATGGCGAGATGCATTTCTCGCTGCTCCCCGGCACGAACCGCATGAAGACGGCCGACGAGATCACGAAGGCGGAGGTGAAGGGGATAGAAGCGATCAAGCCCAAGCTCGATGAGTTAAAGGCAGGGGAATCCGTCTTCATCCACGGGCGGCAGTTGCTGGAGCAGCCACCGGCGGAGCAGGGCCGCGAAGTTGCGGCATACTGTAAGAAGATCGGGCAGAAGACAAAGTAGCTGGCGAGGATGGAGGTCCCCACTGAGGAGAACACACAATGGCAAAGTTCAATGAAAAGATCGTCTTCGTCGGCATCAAGGGCTGTGCCCTGGCCCTGGATCGGGCGACTGGCAGGGAAATCTGGCGAACGGAACTGAAGGGCAGCGACTTTGTGAACATGGTGCTCGATGGCGGTGAGTTGTTTGCCACGACGCGCGGCGAGGTCTTCTGCCTCGACCCGGCGACTGGCCGGATTCGCTGGAACAACCCGCTGAAGGGAATGGGCTGGGGACTGGTGACGATTGCCACGCCCCAGGCGTCATCCGTGGCGGCGATGGCGGAGTATCGGCGGCAGCAGGAGGCGGCCGCCAGTTCAGACTCATCACGTAGTACCGCCGGATGAATCGATCCACGCAACGCAACGGCTTGGCCCACATTATGATCTGGCCGTCTCAGGCATCCGCCGGACCAGCCAGAGCGTGGCTCCCCCGCCGACGGGCCGGGTTCGCGGCAGTTATGCTACGCGAGATGGTCGTCGGCCGAAGTCCAACCGGGAAATACCGGAGGAAAGGAACTTATATGCAGAAAATGGTATTGGTGGCAGCGGCGTGGGTGGGGGTATGGAGCAGTACAGCGTGGGCGGTTGAGCCTGGGGCTGGTTCGGGAACGACCGCTCCGGCGACCACGGCGGCGGCGAGCCAGCCGCAAAGCGGCGGGGCACCTGCGGGAGTGGAGGAGGCGGTGCAGGAGGCGGCGAAGTTGCCGCCGGGGAGCAGGCAGCTTTTTAAGGCCTTCGAGGAGGCGTTGGCGGAATGGGTCAAGAAGTCTCCTGCGGAGGCGTTTGAATGGGCGAGCAAGCAGGAGAAGGTTGACCGGCGGCGGCATTATGTGCCGCTGGTGGCCGTGCGGCTGTGGGTCAAGCAAGATGTGCAGGGGGCGCTCGATTACGTCACCAAGACTCCGGGCCATCGCGGCTTGGGGGAATTTGCGTCGAGCTGGGCCGGGCAGGATCCGGCAGCAGCGGCGGCGTGGGCAGCCAAGCAGCCGAAGGAAACCTGGCGTGCCGTCATCTCCGCCGTTGGCGAATCCTGGGCGGGGCGCGATCCCAAGGCGGCGGGGGAATGGGTTCTGAAGTTGCCTCCGGAGCAGGGGTGCTATGCGTACTACCTCACGGCGAGCGTCTGGACGTGGTCGGACCCGGCGGCGGCGGCGGCGTGGGTGGGGAAGTTGCCCGAAGTGGACGCGCGGAGTGATGCGGCGGCGGTGGTGGCGAATAACTGGCGGCGGAAGAGCCCGGGCGATGCCGAGAAGATCAAGGAGTGGGTCAAGGGGTTCAATATGCCCGACGCGAAGAAGGAGCAGATTCTCAAACAGTTGGAGAAGACCCCCGAAAAGAAATAGCGGTGAGGGACAGACCGCCAAGGACAGGCTCCCACCGTCGAACATCACGGATGATAGTATTGATGATCACGGAAGAAATTCAGTTGCAGAACGGTTCATGTTCATCTCCGGAGACGAGGCAACGATAATTCTGTTCGCCGACCGGGCTCGACAGCGTGACACAGAACAGCGCCGGTCTTCCTGCACCCGTGGGATCAGGCCCAGCGTACGGGCGACACAAATCCTCCGGAGCCGGTCATGGCACGGCCGGGAAACTGGCGCGTTCTTTGAACGTCAACGGCTCTGAAATCAGTTGTCGAACACCCTCTTCCACCAGCACTGCCTTGTGGGTCCGAGGAACGACGAAGAACCCATAGGCGGTTCAGCTTTGTCCTCGACGACGAGCACTCCCTCAGCGGGAATGCGTGGTCGGGCGGATTCCATGGTCTGGTAGCGCTTGTTCTCAAACCGTAAGACAACGCGCTCCTTCCCCTCAAGGAATGAGACCGCCTTCAATCCCGCATTGTTCGTGGTGCTGCCCTGGAACACCGCAATCACCATGCACCGCTCGAAATCGACGACCGGCAGCGCCAGCGGATTGTAAAACACGTCGTAGTCGGGTGATTCTTTCGCGGTTTTGTGCCGCTGCCACGTCTTGATCCAATCGGCCTCGGTGCGGATCAGGGAGCATCCGGGTTCCTTGATGCGGCTGTCGGTGCCGGTGAGTGTGAGATAGGGCTGTGAATCGCCACGCTTTTCGTCTGCCGAAAGACACCGGCTACCCAGCACGAAACAAACGTCCAGCGTAACGAGTGCGATGATGTGCCTCATGTGGCTCCCCGTCTGGAATGTCCCATCTGAACCGAAAATGGCCTTGGCCCACGACGACCGTGAACGGTGCCGGTTGATTCTATCGCGTCTTTGACTCCGTATTGCAACGGTATTGTAACGTGTCTTGCTGGCCTGATCCTCTGAACCTTCGGTGCTCCGAGACATCATGTACGGCCGCCGCCCCGCCCCGGTGACCGCCATCAGCGGTTACGCGAACCGATCAGATGATCTGGGCACAGAGCGACCGCAAGAACAGCCTGTTGGTGATCGACCTACTGAAGGAACTGGTCCGCAAGTATCCGCAGGCCCCGACGATCCATGTGGTACTGGACAATTTCAAGATTCATGA
>JANYKD010000518.1 GCA_025361735.1 Phycisphaerales bacterium | reverse complement strand
CGAATTCGTGAACCTCAAGCTCAGCGCCCAGATCACCGTGGCCAGCGCCAAGAGTTCCGAAACACGGGCGATCGCCGGCTACAATCTGGCGTTGGCGAATCTCGAGAAGGCCAAGGGCACGATCCTCCAATACAACGCAGTGGACATGAAGGAAGCGATTGGCCCGGAGTCGCTGAAGTATCGGAAGAAGTAGTGCCGCCGGTGTCCTCACCGGCGGAATTCGGTTTGATGGCGTTGATGATCGCCGGTAACTCCCGCGTTACCGCATCAACCCCAGACAAACGTGATGGGAATTTCCACATCTTGATGCAGGCTCTGCTTCACTGGGCACATTTGGGCCGCGCTCTCGAGGCGTCGCTGATCGTCTTCCGACATCTTGCGTGGCATGTGAATGGTCACGCCAATCTTCCCGATCCGCCGCACGGGCAGTGCGAGCATTTCCTTGGTCACTTTCGCGGTCGCACCTGCCATGTCGATGTTGTTTCGCTGGGCAACAATTCCCATGGTGGTGAGGATGCAGGTGCCCAAGGCTGCGGCCACCAGATCTGTCGGCGAGAATGCTTCGCCTCGGCCCATGTTGTCCCTGGGCGCATCCGTCGAAATCAGGGTTCCCGACGGCCCGTGCTTGGCCTGACAATGAAGCTGACCTTCGTAAACCATTTCCATTTCAACCATGTTGACCTCGGTTTCAATTAGCTCGTGTGTATCGCCGGTTTCAGAAGGCAGACTCGCACCTTCGCTGACGGCAGCAACTTCCCGGCATTGATTCGTTCCTCGGGGTCGAACGCGTGCCGCATGGACGCGAATTGGTCCATGCTCGGCCCGTCGAACATGTATTGCATCAGGTGTATCTTTTCCACGCCGACGCCGTGTTCTCCGGTGATCGTCCCGCCGATGTCCACGCAGTATTCCAGGATCTTCTCGGCCGCCTCAAGTATGTTTTGCACCTGCCGTTCATCGCGCTCATCGTAGAGGAATATCGGGTGTACGTTGCCGTCGCCGGCGTGGAATACGTTGGGGATCGACAGGCCATATTCCTTGCCGATCCGGTCGATCTTCATGAGCACCTCGGCCAGCCTGCTCCGCGGCACGCACGCATCCTGTGTGCAATAGGAATAGGAGATCCGGCCAATCGCTCCGAACGCGCTTTTGCGTACTTTCCACAATTGCGTGCGGCGCTCCGGGTCGGCCGAGCTTTCCACGCCGATCGCGTGGTGGCGATTGGCGATTTCGGCGATCACCCGGTTCTGTTCCTCCAGTAGCGCGTCGATGCCATCGATCTCAATCAGCAGCAGGGCGGCCGACTCGCGCGGAAAGCCGAACGCGAACGCATCCTCGATTGTCTGCACCATTTGGCCGTCGAGCATCTCCATCGCCGACGGCAGGTGTCCCCCGGCAATGATCTCACTGATGGTGTGGCAGGCGTCGGCCGAGGTGCGAAACGTGGCGACAATCGTCCGGAAACTGGCGGCTTTGGGCACGAGCCTGACCCAGACCGACGTGATGATCCCCAGCGTTCCCTCGCTGCCGCAGACCAAGCCCTGCAAATCGAAGGTGCCTCCGTCATAGCTCCCATCGCGGCCGCCAACCTGCACGACGGAACCGTCTGCGAGCACCAGTTCCATGCCGAGCACATGGTTGGAGGAAACGAAATCCTTGAGCGTGTGAATTCCGCCGGCGTTGGTGGCCGCGTTTCCGCCGATGGTCGAGGCACGCTGGCTGCTCGGGTCGGGGGCGAAGTGGTAGGGGTTGGTCGCTGGTGTTGCGAGCGAAATCGCTGGCGGCTGTGGGCGTTGGCAGCACGTGTGGGATTCTGCCGGTGAGGACACCGGCGGCACTAGGTCCAACGGGAGCTTGGCGACGGCCTCGGACAGCGCGGTATTCCGCACGCCGGCTTGGACATGGGCGACTCGGTTTTCCAGATCGATCTTGAGGATTCGGTCCATTCTCACCGTCGAGATGATGACACCATTGGCAAACGCCACGCAGCCGCCTGTGAGCCCGGTGCCGGAACCGCGCGGCACGATCTGAACGTCATGTTGTGCCAGCACGCGCACGATTTGCTGGACCTCGTCTGTTGAAGTGGGAAACACGACCGCCGCCGGCCGGGCGTGGGCGATCGTGAAGCCGTCGGCCTCGTACACAAAGAGTTCCGAGGGGTCGGTGACAATCCGGTCCGCGGGCAATCGTTGCCGCAAATCGAGGATGGCCTGGTCTGCTGCCATGCTCCAAGCTTATCCAGACGTTGCGATTTCGTCGAACTTTGATTGACTGGTTGGACAAATGGCCGATTTGGTGCATAATTCCTCCGAACCTGTTTTTCAAAAAAGGAAGGTAAACGACATGGCAGAAGAAATCACCCAGGCGGCGCCGGCGGCTGAAGGCCAGCAGAACATCCAGGTCTTCGTGGACGAACGCGAATTGAAGACCACCTACAGCAACCTGCCCCGCATTCACCAGACGGCCGAGGAAGTCTTCGTGGACTTCGGCATCCAGGTCGCCCAGCCCAATCAGCAGGGGCAGCCCCAGATCATGCTCAAGGTCGTCGACCGCGTGATCATGAGCTATCCCACGACCAAGCGCCTCGCCAATGCCCTCAGTCAGCTCATCAAGCGCTACGAGCAGCAGTTCGGCGAAATCCAGGTGCAGCCTGGCCAGCGCCGCTAGAGCGATCGTTACATCGTATATAGAAGTCGGGCGCGGGAATCTGTTCGATTCCCGCGCCCGTTTGTCTGCGCTGCGATGGAATGACGAAACCCGAAACTCGAATGACGAATCAAATCCGAATATCCAATGACCAAATACTCCTGGCGCGCCCTGAGGCCAATGGGGGATGTTCGTCCTTGGTCATTCGGACTTCATTCGGAATTCGGATTTCGAGTTTCGGATTTCCCTTCATCCGCTGTGTTGTCCGCCGTCCACCATGTCGCCCATGCCGCCCGTGTCCATCTTAATCACGCCCCGTTGCCGTTTCACGGCGATCACACGTTGCTTGAGCGCCTCGAAGAGTGGCCGCGGGTTTGGCAGGCCGTTCATGACCAGCTTCGGAGTCGTGTCATCGTGCGAGAGGATCGTGATGTTGCCCACGTTGAGCATCCGGTCCATCAGTGACTGGTCGAAACGGATGTCCTCGACATGCCAGAGTTCCAGTGTGTCGATGTGTTTGCTGAGCAGGCCTCGTTCGAAATCGATTCGGTAGTTGCTGACCCGGAATCGCACCGTGCGCACCATCATGATGGGCCAGCCGATCACGCCCAGGCCCATGAGAATGAACAACGGGAACATCCACCGGGGTTCGCCGGGCCAGGGCTTCTTCAACAGGAACGGTATGGCCGCCAGGATGATGGCGACCAGCACATGAATGCTCGCATTGCCAAGCTCCGCCCGCAGCAAGGGGGAACCTTCGAAATACACCTCTTCATTGTCGTTAGCGGGCTTGTGAGGCCCTTCTCCGGTGGGCGGTGGCGTAACGGTTACCGGTTGTTGAGGATTCTCCTGCGTCATAGTTACTCCTTGTTTGCGAGTTCCTCGATCCGTTTCCACATCTTCTCCGGAACAGGAACAACACTCAGTCGCCCGATCCGGGGCAAATCCCACCCTGCGAAACTGGGGTCGGCCTTGATTGCCTCAAGGGACACGGACTTGGCCAGTTTCTTACACGGTTTCAAATCCACGACCACCAGTTTTTCATCAGAGGCCTTGGGATCCGCATACGGTGCGGACATGACCTCGGCCACACCCATGGCCCGTCGCTCATCGCCCGTGTGGTAGATCAGCGCCTGATCACCCTTCTTCATCGTGCGGATGTGCTTCAGCGCCAGCGCGTTGGCAACCCCATCCCAGACCGTCTTCTTGTCCCGAACTAGATCGTCCCAGGCGTAGACGGAAGGCTCGGTCTTGAGAAGCCAGTAAGCCATTGCTGGACATCCGAATTTGAGATTTCAAATCACAAATTTCAAATCTGAGATCGCAAATTTCAAATCTGAAATTCCAAATTTGAAATCTCGAATCTCAATCCTCAAAACACCATCTTTGGCCCACCCGGCTGTTCGGGCTGCTGGTGGCCGGCGGCTGGCGCGCCGGGTGCCGCCTCATGGACATGCTTGCGGATGTTGTCGCTGATCTGCCGCATGATGTTCACAAATTCCACCTGGGCCAGGTTCATCGCCTTGACCTTCAGGTGCGAGGCGAGTTGCGACTGAAGTCCCTCAAGTTGCATACGCTGTGCATCGGAAACCGGCATCCCGGACTCTTCCTGCTGCGCAAGCTGCATCAACTGCCGGTTGAACGTGTTCACCAGCCGGTTTGCGTCCGCATCCTCGGCCAGCGACTTCTGCGCCTGCCGGTATTTCTCGACCGCCGGATGCTGTCCAACAATCTGTCCCAGCTTCTCGGCCATTTCCATAATCTCTTTTGTTTCGACGGGCATGTGCTCCTCTGTTAACCCGCTATAGTATACGCACTCGCTCTGTTTTCCTATGGACCCCAACCTCCGCTATCACCGTCAAACGCTCATCCCCTGGATCGGCCCGGCCGGCCAGCAACGCGTGGCCGCCTCGCGCGTCCTGGTCATCGGTTGCGGTGCGCTCGGCTGCGTGATCGCCGATCAACTCGTCCGCGCCGGCGTTGGCACACTGCGCATCGCCGACCGCGACATCGTCGAGACCACGAACCTCCAGCGGCAGACACTCTTCGACGAATCCGATGTCGCCGGCCAGCTTCCCAAGGCTATCGCCGCCGCGCGGCGTCTTGGGCAGGTCAACAGCCAGGTCGTCATTGATCCGCATGTCGTCGATATCCACTCCGGTAATATCGAACGCCTCGCCGACTTTTCCGGCCAGAAGCCCGATGTCATCCTCGACGGCACCGACAATGCCGAGACTCGTTACCTCATCAACGACTTCGCCGTCCGCGATGGCATCCCCTGGGTCTACGGGGCCGCTGTTGCCACCGAGGGCCGCGCGATGGCTGTGCTCCCTGGCCGCGCTTGCCTCCGCTGTCTGTTCCGCGATGCGCCGCAACCCGGCCAACTGGCCACGTGCGACACGGCTGGGGTCCTTGCTCCGACTATCGCCATCGCGGCGTCGTATCAGGTCACGCTCGCTCTGAAGATTCTCGTTGGCAGAGCAGCCGACATCTCCCCGCAGCTTCTGACGTTCGACCTGGCCACCGGTCGCTTCCATCAACTGGATCTAGTTGACGCCAAATCGTCCGACTGTCCCTGCTGCGCCCGGCGTGATTTCGTCTTCCTCAACACCCCCGGCGGCGAGGTCAGTCTCTGCGGCCGAAATGCTGTACAAGTTCGCCCCGCACCCACTCCGATCGACATGGATGCCATCGCCGCAAAGCTTTCCGTAGTCGGCACTCTCCGTCGCCGCGCGTATTTCCTCCAGTGCGATCTTGTCGAGCCTCCGGGCTGGAGTCTGACCGTTTTCCCCGATGGCCGGATCATCGTGCAAGGCACCTCAGATACTTCCCGCGCCCGATCGATTGTGGCGAGGTATTTCGGTGCGTGAGGGCTGCTGTGTTTTCCTTCAAGCCACGTGCTGGCAGCCGCGACCGGTCATCGCGGATAGAGACCGCGGTGACGGCAACTCCACGAGCACGCGCGTTCTAACATTCACCGCCCCGCGATCTTGAGCAAACCCGACCCTTACCATAATATGCCGGTCTTTCCCCTGCTCCGTCCGATTGAGCGTGGCTGGCATGGGAGTCTGCAACTTGTGAATTCGCAAGGAGATATTCGTGATCGTGGTAATGAATCCCCATGTCCCGCAGCCGACCATCGATCGGGTGATGGCGGAAATCCAGCGGATGGGCGGTACGCCGCATCTGTCTCGCGGGGAATTCCGCACGGTCATCGGGGCTGTTGGAGAAGAGGCCAAGATCGATCAGGCGCACCTTCTGTCGCTGGATGGCGTCGAGAAGGTCTTCGAGATCATGAAGCCGTACAAACTCGCCAGCCGCGAGTTTCATGAGGATGACTCAGTCGTCGAAATTGGCGGCGGCAGCGTGCCCGTGGTCAAAGTGGGCGGCAAACACGCCGTTTCCATGGCCGGGCCGTGTGCGGTGGAGAATCGCGAGATGCTGCGGACCATCGCCGGCCATGTTCGCAACGCCGGGGCGACGATCCTGCGAGGCGGCGTCTACAAGCCGCGGACCAGCCCGTATTCGTTTCAGGGACATGGCGAGCCGGCATTGAAATGGATGCGCGAGTGTGGCGACGAACTGGGCATGCCGATTTGCGTCGAGGTGATGGACACCCGCCAGGTCGAGACCATGGAACAGTATGTGGACTGCTTCCAGATCGGCGCGCGGAACATGCAGAATTTCGACCTCCTGCGCGAGGTTGGCAAGACCCGCCGGGCCGTACTACTCAAGCGCGGGCTCGCGGCGACGGTGAAGGACTGGCTGCTGTCCGCGGAATATGTGCTCTCGCAGGGCAACCGCAACGTGATCCTCTGCGAGCGCGGCATCAAGACATTTGAAGACTCGGCACGCTACTCGCTGGATCTGACCTCGATCCCCGTCGTGCGACAGTGGTCGCATCTGCCCATCATCGTCGACCCGTCGCACTGCTGCGGTAAGCGAGAATGGGTTCCGGCAATGGCGGCGGCCGGAATGGCGGCCGGTGCGCACGGAACAATTATCGAGGTACACTATTGCCCCTCCGAGGCGATGTGCGACGGTCCGCAGGCGCTGCTGCCGGAGACGTTTGTCGGGTTGATGGAGCAGTTGCGGAAGATCGCGGCGCTGGTCGGGAAAGAGTTTGTGTAAGGAACGGGATGAAATTAATCACAGGCGGGACGCCTGTGCTACGAAGGAGATGTGCCGGAGTACCGGCACCACAGGCGAGACGCCTGTGCTACAAATAAGGAATGAGTGACCTATGGCTCGGATCAAATTTATCGCTGGCAACTGGAAGATGAACACCACCAAGGCCGTCGCCGTGGAACTGGCCAAGGGCGTCGCCAAGGGCGCGCCGGATGGCGTTCAGGCGGGCGTGGCCGTTCCGTTCGTGTACATCGACGCGGTTGGCCAGGCCATCGCCGGCTCGAAGGTGCTGCTGGGTGCACAGGATGCGTACTTCGAGAAGCCCGGTGCGTTCACGGGCGAGATTTCCGTGGATATGCTTAAGGACCTGGGCGTGAAGTTCTGCCTGACGGGCCACTCCGAGCGTCGCCACGTCATCGGTGAATCACCTGAGTTGATCTCCAAGAAAGCCCACGCAATCTATGGCGCCGGGCTGATTCTTGTCCACTGCATCGGCGAGAAACTCGAACAGCGCGACGGGAACAAGACGCTGGAAGTATGCAAGGCGCAGCTTCACGAGCTTTCGAGTAAGATGGATGATCCGGATCGGCTGGTGGTCGCGTATGAGCCCGTGTGGGCCATCGGCACCGGCCGGACGGCGACGGATGCGCAGGCCCAGGAAGTGCATGCGTTCATCCGCGCGGAACTCGGCCGGATGTTCAGCACCGACTACGCCGCCCGCGTGCGGATTCAGTACGGCGGCAGCATGAAGCCCGACAACGCCAAGGGCCTGATGTCGCAGCCCGACGTCGACGGCGGCCTCATCGGTGGCGCAGCCCTGAAGGCCGATCAGTTCCTGGCGATCGTGAATGCAGGAAAATGAGTTGATGGTTGATGGTTAATAGTTGATAGTTGCCAGTCGGCGACCTCTTAACTAACAACTATCAACTATCCGCTATCAACTGGAAACCAATTATGTCTCACTACATTTTCTACGTCCTGATGTCGATATTCATCTTCATCTGTCTGTTCATGATCCTGCTGGTGCTGATCCAGAAGGGCCGTGGTGGCGGGCTGGCGTCGGCATTCGGCGGCGGCGGATCCAACACGGCGTTCGGTTCCAAGACCGGCGACGTGTTGACCTGGGCGACGAGCATCGTCTTCGGCGTCTTCGTGATCCTCGCTGTCGTGCTCAATTTGCTGGCCAACCGTTGGTGAAGCCTTCGCCCTGGGAGTGTTCATGATTGTCAGTATGACCGGCTTCGGCGACGCGACCGGCGAGAACAACGGGAACCACTATTCCGTCGAAATCCGCTCGTTGAACAACCGCTATTTCAAGGCCACCATCAAGTTGCCTGAGCGCGTCTCGGGACTCGAGCCGGAACTGGAAACAGTCCTCCGCGAGCGGCTCGGACGGGGCTCGATCACGTTCGTGCTCAAGATGCGGTCTGACTCGGCCGAGGCCGCCTATCACATCAACACGGCGGCGCTCCAGGCTTATATCGACCAGCTCAAGGTGCTGCAGAGCGATGGTGTTGACATCAACATCTCGGCCCTGCTGGCGCTGCCGGGAGTGTGTCAGGAGCCGCGGGATGAAAGCGATGAACTTCTCAAGCATGGCCCGAAGGTGCGGGAACTGACCGCGCAGGCGATCGTGAAACTGAGTGCCATGCGTGCCCGCGAGGGCGAGGCTCTGTTCGCCGACCTGATGAAGCACTCGGGCGTGATTCGCAGCGAACTCGAGCAGATCAAGCTTCGGGCACCGACGGTTATCGACGAGTATCACAAGCGATTGGTGCAGCGCGTGAACATCCTGCTCAGCAAGGCCGAATTGCAGGTGGGACAACAGGATCTGCTGAAGGAGGTTGCGGTGTTTGCCGAACGGGCCGACATCTCCGAGGAGATCCAGCGTCTGACATCGCACATGGATACCTTCGAGCATGCGTGCCGCCAGGGCGAGCACGCCGGCCGCAAGCTGGACTTCATCACCCAGGAAATGCTCCGCGAGGCAAACACCATCGGCAGCAAGTCCAACGACGGCGAGATCGCCCGGCACATTGTGGAGATCAAGGGCTCGATCGACCGCATGAAGGAACAGGTCCAGAACGTTGAATAGCCGTTGATTGAGTGGCCTGGGCAAGAGTACTTGTCCAGGCCACTCAATCAATACACCGGAAATTTGTTATGGCCGCGTTTCTAAGCATGAGGCGGTAAAGTGGGTGCTTCTTCTTCAAAGACCGGATTGTTGATCGTTCTCGTCGGTCCGGCGGGTGTGGGCAAGAGCACGATCTCGCGGCAATTGGCCGCGCGGACGGATGTTTCCTACACCGTGTCAGCCACCACCCGTCCGAAACTGCCCGGCGACGAGTTGGGCAAAACCTACGACCACATCAGCCGCGAGGAATTCTTTCGCCGCCTCGATGCCGATGAGTTTCTGGAATACGCGCAGGTGTACGGCGAGTATTACGGCACCCCCAAGCACCCGGCGCTGGACCATCTCGCGGCTGGTCGCGATGTACTGCTCGAAATCGACGTTCAGGGGGCGTTGCAGGTGCGGTTCCAGTATCCGCAGGCACTGCTGGTCTTTGTGTTGCCGCCCGACGAGCAGACACTGCTGCAGCGGCTGACAAGCCGGGCTCGGGACAGCGCCGAGGACATCGCCAAGCGATTTCGGGCTGCCCGCAGGGAAATGCAGATGGCCAAGGGCTCGCGGGCGTTTGATTACATGGTCATCAACGACACGCTGGAGAGGGTCGTCGATGAGATCACCAAGATCATGGCTCACAAGCGAAACGTCGGGATATATAACGGCCATTGAGGTTCCGGCGGTGTCGCCTATAATTGCCACTTCATATTTGCGGAAGAACGTGGTCTTATGGGTTTAATCGTACAAAAATTCGGTGGCACGAGCGTCGCCAACGCCGAGCGCATCCATCGCGCCAGCTTGCGGGCGATTGCGGCCAAGGAGAAGGGCAACCAGGTCGTTGTTGTGGTGTCGGCCATGGGCGACACAACCGATGACCTGCTGGATCTGGCAAAGCAGGTCTGCGAGTTCGGCCCGACCAAGATCAACCCGCCCAAGCGCGAGCTTGACCAGCTCCTGGTCACTGGCGAGCAGGTGACCATCGCCCTGATGGCCATGGCCATGCAGGCGCTGGGCCATCAGGCCATCAGCTTCACGGGCGGGCAGATCGGGCTGCTGACGGATGAGGCATTCACCAAAGCCCGCATCCAGTCGATCAACAAACAGCGCATTTTCGAGCAGCTTGACGAAGGCAAGATCGTCATCGTCGCCGGCTTCCAGGGAGTCACCCCCGAAGGCGATGTGACCACTCTTGGCCGGGGTGGTTCCAATGCAACGCTCGTGGCTCTGGGGGCGGTATTGAAGGCCGATGTCTGCGAGAACTACACCGATGTTGACGGCATCTACACCGCCGACCCGCGCATCGTGAAACAGGCCCGCAAGATCGACCGCATCAGCTACGATGAGATGCTCGAGTTGTCAGGCTTGGGAGCGAGCGTGTTGCAGACGCGAGCCGTCGAGTTCGCCAAGAAGTACAACGTGCCCCTGCACGTTCGCAATTCACAGAACGATCACGAAGGCACCTGGATTGTTTCGGAAACACCCATCATGGAACACATTGTTGTATCCGGCGCGGCGCTCAAGAAGGATATCACCCGCATCACCTTCACAGAGGTTCCCGATCGACCCGGCGTGGCGGCCAAGATCTTCTCCGAGATCGGCTCGGCCAACATCGTGGTCGACGACATCATCCAGACGATCAACGAAGAGAAGACCGCCTACATCTCCTTCACCATTGACAAATCCGACCTGCCCGACGCAAGGCCGGTCGTCGATCGCCTGGTCAAGGAATTCGGCGGGGCGACCAACGTCGTCTTCCAGGACGACATGGCCAAGGTCTCCGTGGTCGGTGTGGGCATGCGCGTGCATACGGGCGTGGCCGGCCGCATGTTCAAAGCGCTGGCCGATCTGAGCATCAATATCGAGAACATCACCACCAGCGAAATCAAGATTTCCTGCATCGTAAAGCGCGAGGACGGGCCAAGGGCACTGCAGGCCGTGCATGATGCCTTTGAACTGCACACGACGCACTGATTGATCGTCCATCCACAGCACGATTCAACCGAGCCCGCGGCCATGCCGCGGGCTCTCCTGTTGTTGGCGGGCTCGGACGTACAGTTCATACCACCGCAAGCGACAGGCGGTGCGTGGGATTGGGGCGGCCCGGCCGGAACGCGTGGACTTCCTGGACCGCGAAGCGGGTCGGCGCCAGCGAGGGCAGTGTCGCCAGAGTGCTGCTCTTGAGGGTTTCCGGATCGGTCTCAGCGCGCAGGTTGATCGTCAGTCGCCCGCGCCCAACGGGGCCTTTGA
Source organism: Phycisphaerales bacterium (assembly GCA_025361735.1). Taxonomy (GTDB): domain Bacteria; phylum Planctomycetota; class Phycisphaerae; order Tepidisphaerales; family Tepidisphaeraceae; genus JANYKD01. The sequence goes on along the minus strand of JANYKD010000518.1, from coordinate 30,771 downwards.
GCCCATGAGTCACCTGCGGCGCCATGTCCGTACGAGTCAGGCTGATGGCCGCCAGTCCCAGCCCCTGCGCCGGGGCCAGCGTCATCTTGAGATGGGCGATCTCGACGCCGAGCGTTGCCATGCGCTCCTGCAATCGGCCGGCCAGTTCCGTCAAAAGGAGATTGCCATCGAAGTCGCTCGTCGACGTTAGATCGGCGGTGACATTGAGCCAGCCGAGCCGGGCCTCGCCGTCGGCGTATTGGTCGTAGTCGACCTCCATCGAGGGACGATGCCCCAAGTTTCCGGCCAGCATGCGGTCAAACCAGTGTGACAGGCCCAGGCCGGTCTTGCAGGAGACTTCGAATACCTCGGCATGCGGATACCGACTGCGCAGTTCGGCTCGCAACGTCTGGCGGGTCATCTCGTCCAGCAAGTCGATCTTGTTTATCGCGATGACCTCGGCCTCTTCGAGTTGCTTCCGGTAGACGTACATGACATTGTCCGTAAACGCCGGCTCCGTCCCCAGACCCAGCACCTGCAGGCAACGAAACGGATCCACCAGAACGGACAGCGGGGCCACTTCATATTCGCGGCCGTGCAGTTGCCGCATCGGATAGCTGACAGTGGCTTTCAGATCAGTGCAACTGCCAACCGGTTCGGCAATGATGACATCGGGAGCCGTGTCCCGCGTCAGTTGTTCAGAAGCCGTCACGAGCGAGTCAAACCGGCAGCAGAAACACCCGCCGGTGATTTCTTCAACTGCAAACCCGGCCGCGCGCACGCGGGCGGTGTCGACCAGGCCGACGCTCTGGTCGTTGGTGATCAGGCCCACACGTTTCCCTTGTGTGGTCAGATATTCGGCGAGGCGGACGATTGCCGTGGTCTTTCCCGCACCCAGGAAACCACCGATCATGATGTAACGGGACTGGTGCATACAGCACTCCTTTTGAATCGCAGCCATCGCGTGTCCAGGACGTATGAGCAGGTCGTAGATGCCACCGCCGACGGTGCCACCCACGATCGGGGAGAGAATGAACACCGTGAAGAACCCGCCGCGCGGGCCGGGAATCGCCACAGATCCCCAGCCGGCGAAACAGGCGAATAGACGCGGGCCGAAATCGCGAGCAGGGTTGAAGCCCGCCTGTGTGATCGGAGCGATGACCGCGATCAGGATGGTGATGGTCAGGCCGATGAACAGGGCGAAGAGCGTGCCATCGGGCCGGCTCTGATTTCGGGAATCGGTGAGGGCGAAGATGAAGAACACCAGGATGGCTGTGCCGGTAGCCTCGGCCGCCATCGCCTGAATGTGGCTGACCTTGGCGAACGCCTCTGGGGTGGTTCCGAAGACGCCAGGGTTCGGGAAATACTCGCCGAAGACCATGGCGCTGAGTTCACTGCCCGGCTGTCCCCGGACGATGCTCTTGTCTTTCTCATAGGCCGCCAGCACGCCACAGAACAGAGCGAAGAGCACGACGGAGGCGAGGAACGCCCCGGCCACCTGCGACACGATGTAGGGGAGCACCTTGCGCACAGGGAACCGTCGCCAGATTAGCGCGGCGATGGTCACGGCCGGATTGATGTGCGTTCCGCTGATGGCGGCGGTCGCATAGATCGCCAGCGCGATCACCACGCCCCAGACGATGGCGACTTGGAGCAGGCCCTGCAACGCGCCGGTTAGAGCGGCCACAAAAACCGCACCGGTACCAAAAAACACGAGGAGAAAAGTGCCGAGTAACTCGGCCGTGCATTCACGGAATAGAGTCTTGTTCTGGTTCATCAGACACCCATCACAATCGCGCTACTTTGCCCGTTTACGTTTGCCGCCCGACGCACGCTTCAGCCGAGAAAGCAGATCCGCGATCGACTCCTGATACTGCGTAAGCGTCCCGATCCAGCAGTCAAGGCAATCCCTGCCATGCGGCGTGAGGGTATAGCGTCGCTTGGCCGGCCCGCCGTCGGCAGTTTCCCAGGATGAGTCGACCAGTTCGTCCCGCTGCATGGTCTTGAGCAGGCGATAGACGCCGGTCGCGTCCGGGGCGTGGCCGCGAAACATGGTGAGCCCGGTCAGTTGCTGGACGATGTCATAGCCATGTCGCGACTGCTCGGCCAGGATGGCCATGACCGCGGGCTGCACGATGCGGGCGAGGGTCTTGCCACTGCAGGGGCATTCGGTGAAGTCGGTTACCAGAGGTGCTCCTCTATAAGACTTAGTCCAATATAGAAAGGGTGTACCCTTTCGTCAACCGTGCAGGAATGTCTTGTCGCGGAAATGTCCGGCGTGGAGACTGGTTGAACCGCAGGCAAACCGGGTAGAATCCAGTCCGGTGGATTTGGCGACAGGCATGAGGTTCATTTCTGGAGACCGATGATGAGCAAGAAAGCGGCTTGGCAGCGTGTGACGCGTTCGATGTGCATGGGTATTGTCGCGATGGCGGGTATTGCCGTACTCCTCGCGGGCTGCGACAAGGGCAAGCCCTCGACGCCGCCGGCCAGCAAGCCGGTGATCGGCGTGTCGCTGCTGACCATGACCAATCCTTACTTTAAGGATATGGGCGACGCGATGCAGGCCGAGGGCGCCAAGCACGGGTACGAAGTCATCGTCACCTCCGGAGAACTGGACCCGGCCAAACAGAAGGACCAGGTGAAGGATTTTCTCGTGCGCAAGGTCAGCGCCATTGTGCTGGCGCCGTGCGACTCCAAATCGATCGGGACGGCGATCATCGAAGCCAACAAGGCCGGCGTGCCCGTCTTCACCGCCGACATCGCCTGCATGGCCGACGGCGTGAAGATCGTCACGCACGTGGCGACGGACAACCTTGAAGGCGGCCGGGTTGCCGGCCGGGAGATGGTCGCCATGCTCGGCGGCAAGGGGAACATCGCGATGATCGATCATCCCGAGGTCGAATCCTGCATGCTCCGGACCAAGGGTTTTAATGGGGAAATCGCCAAGGCTCCCGGGATCAAGGTTGTGGCCAAACTGCCGGGACAAGGGGCTCGGGACAAGTCGTTCGCGGTGGCCCAGGACATTCTCCAGTCCAACCAGGATCTGGACGCGATTTTCGCGATCAATGATCCGACGGCGCTGGGCGCAATTGCCGCGATCGAAAAGGCCGGCCGATCGGGCAAGGTGAAGGTCATCGGCTTCGATGGCCAGCCGGAAGCGAGGCAGGCCATCAAGGACGGGAAGCTCCACGCGACGGTCATGCAGTATCCCAAGCAGATCGGCGCGAGAACCATCGACGCGATTGCCAGGTACATGGCCGGCGAGAAGCCCGTGGCGCAGTTGCTTAACCCGACAAGCATCTACAAGCAGGCGGATGCGCAAAAGGATCCGGACTTGAAATAGTCGATCGCGGCGTAAGTTTCGTAGCACGGGCGTCTCGCCTGTGTCAAAGCGCTCGGACACAGCCGAGACGGCTGTGCTACGAAAGGCGATGCCACCGGGATTGAGCCGCGATGGAGTAGTGCAGTGACCGCAACGTCGCTCGATAACCTGCTGGAGATGGAAGGGATCGACAAGACCTTTCCCGGTGTACGCGCGCTTCAGAACGCCCGGCTGGATGTGCGTGCCGGCGAGGTGCACGCCCTGATGGGAGAGAACGGGGCCGGCAAGAGCACGCTGATCAAGGTGCTCTCCGGGGCGCATCGGCCGGATCGCGGGGAGATTCGCATTTGCGGAACGCCGGTGACCATCCACGGCCCGCGCGATGCGGAACGGGCGGGCATCGCGGTGATCTACCAGGAGTTCAACCTGGTGCCGGGGCTGACGGCCCGGGAGAACATCTTCCTGGGGCGTGAGGAACGGCTGGGGCCATTCGTGCGTCACCGGCGCGAGTGGGACATGGCCGAGGTGTTGTTCGCGCGCATGAACGTGGCGATGGATCCGGAGGCGCTGTGCTCCGATCTGACGGTGGCCCAGCAGCAGGTGGTGGAGATTGCCAAGGCGATTGCCCTGGAGGCGCGGATTGTGGTCATGGACGAGCCGACGGCGGCGCTGACCAGCAACGAGGTCGAGAAGCTATTTGCGATCATCGCCGGGCTCAAGGCACGCGGCGTGGGGATTCTGTATGTGAGCCATCGCATGGACGAGATCTTCCGTATCGCCGACCGCGTCACGGTGATGCGCGACGGGCAGTACGTCGGCACACAGCCGATCGGCCAACTCACGCGCGAGCGGCTGATCGAGATGATGGTGGGGCGAAAGCTGGAGAATGAGTTTCCCAAGCGCACGACAATGCCCGGCGAGCCGCGTCTGGTCGTCCAGGGGCTCTCTCGCGGTAAGGCTGTCCGCGACGTGTCGTTCGAGGTGCGACGCGGCGAGGTGCTCGGGTTGACCGGGCTGGTGGGCGCAGGGCGGACGGAGACGGCGCGGCTGATCTTCGGGGCCGACCGGGCGGATCGCGGTCGCGTTACGTTGGACGGCAAAGAACTGCATATTAGCAATCCTTGCGACGCAATTCACGCTGGCATCTGCCTGCTGACCGAAGACCGCAAGGGCCAGGGATTAATCCTTGGGGCATCGGTGCGGGAGAACTTCGGGCTGCCGAATCTCCGCAAGTTCCTGCGGTTTGGATTCCTGTCGGAGAGTCAGGAGCGAGCGCGGTTCGGCCGATATGTTCAGGAGTTGCGGATCAAGATCCCGCACGCGGACACGCCGGCCCAGAATCTCTCGGGCGGCAACCAGCAGAAGGTGGTGCTGGCCAAGTGGCTGGAGGCCAACGCCGAGGTGGTCATCTTCGACGAGCCAACGCGCGGAATCGATGTGGGGACCAAATACGACATTTACGTGCTCATCAACGCCCTGGCGGCGCAAGGCAAGGCGATCATCATGATTTCCTCAGAGTTGCCCGAGGTGCTGGGCATGAGCGACCGGATCCTGGTGATGCACGAGGGACGAATCACAGGCGAGATCACCGATGTGGGAAACGCCACGCAGGAACAGGTGCTGGCGCTGGCCATGGCATGAACGAGCATGAGGAGAATGATGGGAATCATGGGAAAGAGAAGCGCGGTCGGGCAACTGGCGGCCAACTATGGCATGGCCGGCGTGTTGCTGTTGCTGTGCGTGTACTATTCGTGGGCGACGTTGCAGTATCAGAAGCCGGTCGGGGCTGAAGCAGGCGAGGTTGTGGCGGCGAGGGTCATGGGAGTTGCGGATAGCAGTGCGACCATCCTGATTGTCGCTGGATTGAGTGAGGACGACCAGGCCTTTGCCCGACGAGCGATGGCGTTGCTGAAAATGAAGGGATATGAACGGCTGGTTCGAATCGAAGGTGATCCGGCCATCGTCCTGGCCGCGTTACAGGAGGGCAGCGGTAAGGCTGAGACTGTGGGCGCCATCGCCGCGACAGAAAGCTGCGCGGGCTGGCTGGAGAACATGATGCCGCGGTTTCCGGGGCTGGCTCGGACGAAACTCGTGAGCCCCGAGCCGTACCGTTGGCCCACGTTTCTGCAACCAAAGAATCTGCTCAACATCGCCGATCAGATCGTGGTGATTGCGCTGATTGCAGTGGGCATGACGATGGTCATCATCACGGGCGGTATCGATCTGTCCGTGGGCAGTCTGGTAGCGCTGTCGGCCGTGGTAACGGGACTGCTGATCCGCGATTTCGGTGGAGCCACGCGGGCTGGAACGATGAACCTGATGCTATGCTCGCTTGGGGGCATTGCGGTATCCGGGATGGTAGGGCTGTTCTCGGGGATGGTCATCACCTGGTTTCGGATACCTCCGTTCATCGCCACACTGGCGATGATGCAGGTGGCCAGTGGGGTGGCGTACATTCTGTCGGCCGGGCAGTCGATTTACGAGATTCCGCCATCGTTCGTCTGGCTCGGCCGGGGCACGGGTCTGTTGTCGATTCCCAATGCGGTGATGTTGATGGCCGGGGTTTATGTCGTCGCCCATGTGGCCATGTCCAATACCGCGTTCGGGCGATACGTGTACGCGGTCGGAGGCAACGTCGAGGCGGCGCGCCTCTCGGGCGTGCGCGTCGGCCGGGTGTTGTTGATGGTCTATCTGCTGAGCGGGCTCATGGCCGGCGTGGGTGGCGTGGTGGTGGCTTCGCAACTCAAGAGCAGTTCGCCGACCTATGGGCTGAGCTACGAACTGTACGTGATCGCGGCGGTCGTGGTTGGCGGCACCAGCCTTTCCGGCGGCTCGGGCAAGATCTTCGGAACGCTGATCGGGGCCTTCATCATCGCGGTGATCCAGAACGGCATGAACCTGACGAAGGTCGAGAGCTATAGGCAGAAGGTCGTGCTCGGTCTGGTGATTCTCGGAGCCGTCTTGCTCGATATGTTGCGCAAACGCGGTTGGCGGTTCTGGAGGCAGTAGGGCACTCCAATGGCCTATGACGCCGTCGCCCTATGCCTGCTGCGGGCAACGGCCGTCTTGCGAGCGGCAGCCGATCGTTGCGGCGCAGGTCGCCCTGCCGCGCACCGGCCGCCCTTTTCTCCGGCCGCTTGGTAAACCGAATGGTCCTCGGGCCTGCCGCGGCCGAAACCGCTCTTCTTTCCGCCGTTGAGGACACCGTCGGCACCACATGTCCCTGCCTATTCCGTGCGGTTGGCGGGTGGAGGCGATATGATTGGGCAAGGACTGGCGGTAGAGACATCATGAGCAAGACCATATTGATCGTCGAAGACGAAGAGGTGCTGCGGCAATCCCTGGCGGAACTGCTGACGGATGAGGGGTTCGCGGTTGTTCAGGCGTCAAACGGAAAGGATGCGTATGCCTACGTATTGAAGCAACCGGTGGATCTGGTGTTGTCGGACATCCGCATGCCGGAAATGGATGGGCTGACATTGCTTGGGCACCTGCACCGGGTGATTCCCGAGACGCCGGTGATCCTGATCACCGCGTATGGGACGGTGGAGAGCGCCGTGTCGGCGATGAAGACGGGGGCATACGATTATCTGCTCAAGCCGGTGCGGTTTGAGGATGTGCTGGTCAAGGCGCGGCGGGCGATCGAGTTCAAGGAACTTTCGCGGACACAACAGGTGGTTACTGAGCAACTGGCCGAGGAGTCGACATTCCACAATCTCGTGGGTGCCTCCGCATCGATGGCGAAGCTGTTCGGCACGGTTCGCAAACTGTCGAGCGTGAAGAGCAATGTGCTGGTCGTGGGGGAGTCAGGCACGGGCAAGGAACTGTTTGCCCGGGCGATTCACTACAACGGCGTCACGCGGAGCAAGCCGTTTGTGGCCGTGAACTGCGGGGCAATTCCCGCGACATTGATCGAGTCGGAACTGTTCGGATACCGCCGCGGGGCGTTCACCGGCGCGGTTCGCGACAAAGTCGGGTACTTCGAGGCGGCCAACGGCGGATCGCTGTTTCTGGATGAGCTGTCGGCGCTGCCGGTCGCGGTGCAGAGTTCGTTGCTGCGGGTGATCGAGGAGCGGGTCGTGGTGCCCGTGGGCGACACGCAGCCGCGGCCGATCGATGTGCGGATCATCGGCGCATCCAACCGTGACCTGGAACAGATGGTACAGAAAGGGGAGTTCCGCGAGGATCTGCTGTACCGGCTCAATGTCGTGAAGCTGCTGCTGCCGCCGCTGCGGCATCGCAAGGAGGATATCCCGCTACTGGTGTCACATTTTGTGGACAAGTACACCCGGGCGCTGAACAAGCAGATCCTCGGCATCACCAATGGCGCGATGCGGGCGATACTCGGGCACGAGTGGCGGGGAAATGTGCGCGAACTGGAGAACGTGATCGAGCGCGCGGTGATCTTCGCCGAAGGCCGGCAGATCAGCATCGAGGACATGCCGTTCAACACGCAGGGAATTGCCGATGATACCGGTGAAGAGCTGAAAGAGGCCCTGCGGCAGTTCGAGCGGCAACACATCCTTGGCAGTCTGCGCCGGCACAATTACGACAAGGCCGAAACGGCCAAACAACTGGACATCGGCATGTCGAGCCTCTATCGGAAGATGGATGAGCTGAGCATACCGAAGAACGTCGGTGAGCAGGGGGGGCCAAGCGCCGAGGCGGACGGAGAAGGTTCAAAACTCTAAGGCGACTGGATGAGATTCTCCGTCTTGGCGCGGCGAGCGGGGTCGTGGAAATAGAGGTAGCGTCGGGCGGCATCGATGCCGTGACATGCGGCGCAGACTTCACGATCGATGTTGGGACGCAACATGGCCTTGATGCCGGAGATGCGGTTGCGGCTGGCGCCTGCGGTGGCGGCTTCGCCCATGTCACGGCCGTGGGGAATATGGCAGGTGGCGCAACTGATCCGGTCGATCTTGCCGAAGTGGTCGATGATGACGCTGGGGCGCGTCGTGGCCTTGGCCAGATCCTTCAGCGTCGTCACGGGATGCTCGATGAAGGTGGGACGCGGGGCGCCGTCCTTGGCGTTGTTGTGACAACCAAGGCAAAGCTGCGCGGCGGGTGAGGGAGCTTCGGCAACCTTCCTCGCGGCCCAGAGCAGGTCGCGGGATTCACCCTCGATTGCATGGACGGAGTGGCAGGGGGCACAGCCGCGCTGAGTGGTGACGAATCTGGCGACGTGTTCCTTGTCGTGCATCGTGGTCTGGAGATAGGTCGCCTCAGCGTGACATTTGCCGCAGAGATCGGTGGCCGATTGATTGGCGGCGATGCGCAGGAGGCCCGTCTTGCCGGGAGGTGAATGGGGATCGTGGCAGGTCTTACAGATGAGTTTCTCGGTCGCATCGGGCGTGGCCGACTTGTTCAGCGGAAGGCCGTGGTCTTTTCGGACATCGGGCCTGGGGACGAAATTCTGGGAATGCAGCATCGGGCCGGACTGCGTGGCGACCTGGACCTTGGACCAGGCCTCGGCCGTGTGACAGCCGATGCAAACCCCGTCTTTCGCGGTCTGGTTGGCTGCCGGCGTCGTGGCCCAGCGTTGCTTCTGTTCGTCATTGCTGTGGGGGCGATGACACGACAGACAAAGGTCGTTCTTGACGGCCGCGTCGGGCGGGAAAGGCTTCTTGCAGACCTTGACGTCGTGGGCGTTGCCGGCCATTTTCGCCTGCGTGCTGTGGCACTGAATGCAGAGGGCCGAGGGCGAGGTGGCGCGCAGGAGTGACTTGGATTGCTTGGCGCCGACATGCACGTCGTGGCAGGAAGCACACGCGACCGCGCCGGCACGATCGGGCGTGAAGCTGGCGTTGTAGAGGGGCAGCTTCATATCGGCAGAGGCGTCCTTGGGCGTGGCCGTCGGGCCGGTGGGGTGGTTGAACATCGCCAGCGGCTTGTCGTGGCCGATGCCTTGAAGCGAGTGGCATTGCGTGCAGGCATCATCGGCGGTCTTGAATGGCTGGTCCGTCGCCGCCCACATACGCGGGCCTTTGGCCTGGTGCATCGTGTGACAGAAACCGCAGCGGCCGGCGTCGGCGACCGTGGAACCCTTGGCGTTCTTCAGGTCTTTCTTGTCCGTGAAGTCGTGTGGTTTGGACAGCTTCTGGGCAAGTTCCTGGTGACAGTTGGCGCAGATTTGTTCGGGCGGCTGACTGAGGAAATGGGGATGCTTTGTCTCGTGCGGGTTGTGGCACGTCTGGCAGGCGAGCGATTTGAAATCGGGCGTTGGCGCGGGATAGAGCGCCAACTTCAGGTCGCCCGGCAGTTTGTCCTGCTTGAGCAGTGCCTTGTGGGCCATGGGCGAGCCCGAATGCTTGGCCGCGACCTGCCCATCGGAATGGCAGGTCGTACACAATCCCTGCGGGTCGCCTTCACGGGGCGTGGGCGTTCGCGTGTAGCTGTGGAAAGTATGACAGGCGCCGCAAAGGCCGGACTGAGCGGTGGTCTCCTTCTGGATGTTCAGCTCGGCCGGCGCGGATTTACGCAGGTCGTGGGCCGTGCCGAACATCGGTTTCCGATCTTCGTGGCAACGAATGCAGAACGCGCTGTCCTGCAGCGTGTCCGCGAGCATCGCACGCCCGGCATGTCCATCATGAACTTTGTGGCACGAGAGGCAGACGAGCCGGTTGCCCTCGCCCAATTGGGTCTTCATGTCCTTGATGGCCTGAATCTGGTACGCCTGGGTAATGACCGGGCTCTGAGGATGTGATTGTGCAGGATTGGTATCCCACATGGCCGGCCGCATCTGCTCGTGGCAGGTGGTGCAGATCTGGCTGGAATTGTTAGCCATGAGCAGCAGGTGGTCTTTGCCACCCCCGTGCGCGCCGTGGCAGGTCTGGCAGACAACAAGATCCTGGTTGACACCGGCGCGCGCGCCTGCCGCCTTGAGAGAGGCCGGCAGTGGCGTCTTCATCTGGACCAACGGATGCGATCCCGCGGCCGGACCCTTGGCTTTGTCCGTATGACATGATTTGCAGAGCTGACCGGTTTCGTTGCCGGTGCGGAGGAAGAACGCTTCCTTGAGGGAACTGGTCTGCCCGGCATTGTGGGCGCTGTGACACGTGCGGCAGGTGAGTTTGCCGTCGAGAAGGGGCAGTTCCTTGGGTACGGTCATGCCGGCCGACGGAGCCACACCCGTGCGATGGCTGTGTTCTTTCCAGACGAGTCGGCGTGAATCGGCGACCGAACCATCGTGGCAGCCAAGACACATATCGGGCTCGGCGGCCTGCGATTTCTCGGGCTTATCCATCAGGAGTATGGCCGTCGGTCGCTTGAAGCTGTCAACCCAATCGAGATGGCAGACGGCGCAGTCCTTGCCGCTGTTGACTTGCGCTTGGGCGGGGAGCGCGAGCATTAGACAGAGCAGAGGCACGAAGGCACGGAGGCACGGAGGCACGAAGGGAAGAAGCGAGACGACGAAGGTCCGGGTGCGCGCAGTGTCGGCTGTTCCATGTCGTGCTTTCGTGCCTGCGTGCTTTTGTGCCTTCTCGCTCATACTCCTCACGGTGCCCCTCCCGCCTTGGTTTGGAGGCTCAACACGGCCACGCGATTGGCTTTCAATTCAACGATATAAAGCTTGCCCGAGGCGTCGAAGCACATGCCCATGGGATGTTCGAAATGCAGGGGCTGACGCAGATCATCGGTGAGGATGCCGTCCAGCACACCACGGGTGGAGAACACCTGAACCACGCGCAAGGTGGAGTCGGAAACGAAGACCTGTCCTTTGGCGTTGGTGGCGATGCCCTTGGGTCGGTAGACCTGTCCCAGTTCCACGCCCCAGCGCGACATCTGGCCGGCCCAGCGGTCGGTCGGGCTGAGCATCTGCACCCGGCCGCCCACGGCCTCGGTCACATAGACATAGTTCTCCTCGCCGATGGCGATCATGAAGGGATACTGGAACTGGCCGAGCGCATTGCCAACCGAGCCCATCACCGTCCAGGTGCCGGCCTTGGCGTCGCGGATGAGGATCCGGTGATTGTCGTTATCGACCACATACATGCGCGAGCCGTCGGGGGTCAGCAATACGTCGGTGGGCTTGGCCGGCTTATCCTTGTTGGCGGGCAGGTCGATCTTCTCCAGAAACTTCCCGTCGCTGTCGGTGCAGACGATGCGGTGATTGCCTGCGTCGGCGATCCAGAGTTTGTCCGAGCGGTCGATGAAAATACCGTCCGGCTGGTTGAATCCACCCTCGATGCTCTTGTTGAACTCGCCCCTGGGTCCGAAGCGCACGATGCGATTGTTGGCTCCGTCCGATACGAAGACCGAGCCATGCGAATCGACCGCCACCGCATTGGGCATGTGCATCGGCGGCTGGCCGGCCGGCATCTCGATGTGCGTTTCGACCTTGGCGATAATGGTCTTGTCAGGCGGAATCGGCGCCGCAGCCAACACGGCCGGGAGAACCAACGCCAGAAACATGTGCAGCGCTATTCTATTTCTCATCGGAACCTCCCATGGGTTTGGGCAGGTAAAATGGCGGCTTCCCCTCAAGAACGCCCTGCATGCGCTTGGCCAGCGGCAGGTCGTGCAGTTCCTTGGCACGCGAGGGAAGATAACCGACCACAGTGTAATCGATGAGTCCCGGCGAATCAGAATGGCACATCACGCAGCCTGTGGGATGTTTGATGATGCCGGCGTGCGCCTTGTCTTCCATGGCTTTTCGTTGGCTACTGTCCTTCGTGTCGGCGTACTGTTTCGCCAGTCGTTTCATCTGGTCATTGGTCGCGGCATAGCCCGGGATCGCGGCTTGCGGGATGAGCTTGGCCCCGTATTCGCCACGGGCATATGTGGGCAGTTCGTCGGACAACCTCCGCACGGTCATTCGCCAGACGGGGCTGCCCGGCTCAAGCGTTTCGATCTGAATGAGCAAATCCTCAAGCATGCGTTCCGGCCCGCGCGCGGCGAGCAACGCCTTGAGTAACGAAGCGATCTGACCTTGCACGCTGGCCGGGTTCTTTTCGATGGCCTCGGCCTTTTCGTCGAGCAGCTTGATAAGTTGCAGGATGGCCGGCACATCCTGTTGCTTGGCGCTCTGGATGTTCATCCAGGCCATCTTCACCGGCCTGGTCGCCGGATCGGCGTGGCACGCCTGGCATTCGAGGAACGCCATGTGGAAGTTGGCGAACGCGGGCACCTTCATCTTCTTCCCGTGCGGCAGCGGCTCGTGGCAACCGGCGGCCGTGCAGCCATTGCCCGCATCGGTCTGGAACCAGGTTTCGATGCGGTGATAGTGGGCCATGGGTGCCCGGGCGGCCTGCGAAGAGACTCCGGGAGAACTCGCCTCCCGCAGCGAGGCGACATCGGTCCTGGCCTGCCATTCGAGCATCGGTTTGGGCAACTGGACTGGACGCACGATGATGTCCATAAGGTATGTCACCGCGAGATAGCCCGTGTAGCAGAGTACCAGCATCAGTGCCAGCGCGTAGACCCTCGTGAAGGATCTTCCGAGGAAGCGAAGGATATTCAGCGGGTGGAACCGACGGCGGCGGATGGGGTCAGACATGGCCAGCCTCCTTTTCGCCTTCGAGTCCCATTTCAACGGCCACTTCCTTGAGCATGGCGGAATGCCCTTCGGCCAGTTCTTCGATCGGCGTGTCGCCGGTGAACATGGCTTTGGAGACCGGGAACACACCGGGGCTGAAGATCACGGTTGCCATATGCACGATGCCGACGTGGAGCATGGCCAGGAAGGCCTCAAACGTATGCAGCAGCATGGAGATGGTCAGTGCGCTGCCGGGCAGGTGGCGGCTGGTCCAGTCGTTGGCCCACATCAGGGCGCCTGTGGTGCCCAGCACGAACGTGCCCCAGAAGACACCGAAATATTCGAATTTCTCCTCGGCGCTGAACTTCCCGGCCGACGGCTTGGTCTTGCGGAGAAACAGCAGGTAGAGCGTCAGATGCAGCATGTGCTTGCCGTCCGCGGGGCTCACGCACATGGGGGCGTACATGATCGTCTTCAGCCAGCTCTGGCCCTTCCTCTTCTTGGACCGTATGAGCATGTAGATGACATACGTCAGATGGTAGACGAAGCCGATGATCAGCAGGACCCCGGCCACGCGGTGAGTTGTCCTGGCGACCGTCAGGCCACCGAACCGGTCCATGACCCACGCTGCCCACGGCCGGTCGGCGAACTTGAGCGGGAAACCCGTCACGCAGAGCGTGGCGAACGACAGCGCCAGGAACCAGTGCTGGACGCGCTGGTGCGGACTGAATCGAACGAGCTTCTTGCGGGCCTGTTCGTTGGCCAGGAGTTTCTTCGCCAAGTCCTCATTGTGATGGTGATCCGGGTCGTGCTTGCCCACGGCATAGTGCAGCAGCTCCAGCGCCGTCAGCATCAGTGACGGTCCGAACGTAAACATGATCATGCCGACAAAGATGATGGCGATGAGCATTTCGATGCCGCGCGTGGTTGCGATGTTCAGGTGGATGGCGGCCGAGCTGATTTTCGCTCCGGCGCTACGGTGGCAGTCGGCCGTGCGGCAGGTGTCCGGCGCCCGCTGTGGACTGGTCGGCGAGGCCGGATTCTTCTGGGACAGCATCATATGTACGTTCTGCCCGACGCCGACGTGGCAGTTGATGCAGTTGGCCGCGGTCTTGGAGCCGAGCATGACCGCCTTGCCGTGGAAGCTGAAGATATAGCTGGCTGCGGCATCGGACAGTTTGAATTCCTTCTGGATGGCCGGATTGCTGTGGCAGGCCCCGCAGACCCGGACGACGTCTCGGCTGCTTCTGGCCTGCACCGAGCGGGCGAAGACATGCCAGAACGCGAACTTCGTGTCCTTGGGCAGGCCGTCGTCGTGGCATGTGTTGCAGCGCTGAACCGATTCCTCTTCAGCCAGCCAGCTCTGAGTTTTGCGGAACGTGGGCTCATCGTGGCACAGAAGGCATTGAGCCTGCGCATCGGAAAGCGGCGAGCCCAGCAGCGTGTTGGCTTTGCGCAGGACCTCTGGCTTATGCACCGATTCCGTCAGCATGTGCGACACGCGTTCGTGCGAGAAGCGAACCTCGATCTGGGAAGGGGAGGAAAGGTGGCAACTCTTCAGGCAATTCACGGCCGACAGTTGCTTATGGGGAAAGACCTCAACCTCGGTGCGCACATGACAGTCAGTACACTTGAGCCGGGCGTGCGGCCCGAGCCCATGCGCGTAGTAGGCCGGATCGACCGAGTAGTCGAGGATCTTCGTACCCGACGTATCGATCCGGGCCAGGCCACGGTATTGGTGGCAGGTCAGGCAGCCCTCGGTGTCGGCGGCGCGCGCCGGCCAGGAGGCGGCCAGTAGAATCGCCAGCAGCAGTGGAATGTCGGGACGGTATATCATGCCTTTTCCTTACATACTGTGACACTGTCGGCACCAGACCTGTTCATGGACCGGAGAAACGAGTTTCTGCTGGCGATTGTACCGCATGCTGCGATAGTCGAGATCGCTGGTGGCCGGAAACACGCCGTTCTGGTGCGGGTTATGGCAGGTCGAGCAGACGACGGTGTTGCCGGCGGCGGCAACCATCATTTTCGGTCGCAATCCCGCCTTGGCAACCTGGTCAAGGATGGTCGCGCTCGGCGCACCAGCCAGACCCATCTGCTCACGCACGTACATCAGGGCGAGCATCTCTGGTTTGAGGGCCAGACCAAGGTGGCTCTGCATCATCGGATCCTTGTGCCGGGGGTGGCAGTCGCGGCAGAGCGTGGCCTGATCGGTCTTGAGGAAGGACTTTTCGGTTCGTTTCAGGGCGTTGCGATCGAGCGGCTTGGTATGGCAGAAGAGACATTTCTCCTCAATGATCTCGCGCCCGCCGGCCAGCACCATGGCATCGGCCGGCAGGGTTGCCGGCTGTGTCGCCGGGCCGCTCGCGGCCTGCGGCTGAGCATGCACCGGCGCGGCCCGGTCCAGCAGCATTTCGTGGGGGTTGATCTTGCGATAGGCCTTCTCGATGTGGCAGTTCTGGCAGAAGGGTTGCCCCTGGGTGCGGCGGAGGCTGTAATCGCGCAGGAAATTGCGATTGAGGGCGGCCGGGTTCTTCTTGGGGTCGCACGGGTAGCGGATGTCGTGGCAGGTGGCGCAGGCGAGCAGACCGTTGACCACCGGCCAGCCGTTGGGCTTGGCGATGGACGCAGTCTCCTCGAACTTTCGATGCACGGGGTGAAACTCGGCCGCGGCCTTGGCTCCGTCGTGGCACTTGAGGCAGAGGTCATCGACGGCCTCCGGGGCGATGGCGCGGTGGGCGGCGCCGTCGCCCTCGTGGCAGATTTTGCAGCCCCCATCTATCCAGTGGGGGCTCGGAACGGTTGATTTTCGCTGTGCCGCGGCCGCCTCGCGAACACGCATGCAGACTGGAGCGAGCATCGCGGCGGCCCCGGCGATGCAAAGCAACAGCATGGATATTCGCGTCTTCCGCATGATCAGCCGCCTTTCTCCATTGTTGCGGTCGGCCCGAGGGTTGGCGCTGGTTGTGTTGTCGGCCCGGGCGAGATCCCGGGTGCCTTGAGCATTCGCCGATCGGTGCCGCCGTGGCCGGTGTGACATTCGAGGCAACCCTTTTTCTCGGTCTGGTGCTCGGCTGTTTCGGGGCTGAGCACCCGGCGGTCATGGCACTGGGTACACAACTGTGTGGAGTCGGTCCGCAGCAGCGCGGGCAGCGTCGATTCGTGAGGCGAATGGCACCACAGGCAGGCGTTGGACACCACCGGCCCGTGCATCACCGGATATTGTTTCGCAACTTTGTCATGACACTTGACGCACGACGCGGTGGCCGTGCCGAACTCCGGCCGGTCGCCCTTGTTGGCGTGGCACTCAGCGCATTTCTCTTCCACGTACGGTTTGTGGTGCGAGACGATTTGAGCTCGCACGGGAAGCGTGGTTCCTTTTCGTCTTTGCCTCATGCTTCCCTCGGGCGCATCCGGGTCGGGCACGCCATCAAACCAGCGCGACAGCGTCTTGTAGTTCGTCCTCGTGACCTTGACTTCGCAACCCGTCCAGAAAAGCGACATGAATACGGTCAGAAACAGCGTGCAGACCGCTGAAACCCGGACCGCGCGCCGCGGTAATGCGGCCCGCGCAGGCACGGATCGAACCGCGTCCGGTTCAGTGCCATCCTTCCGATGATTTTGCAGGCCGGTATCCATGGTTAGCGGTCAATAGGACTCGTTGTGCGATTTGCCGTGGCAGGCTCCATTGCATCGACCATGTCCGGTGCTGGTCTGGGTATAGGTCAGATTGGTGCCCACGTACCGCGTATCGAAATTGATCAGTCGCGGATTGGTGCTTCCGTGCGCGTCGTGGCAGAAGGAGCACGTTGCCTTGACCTCGCTGCCCAGGTGCTTCTTGTGGTAATTGAACGGGGTGCTGCTGGTTGCCAGTATCTTATTCCGGTCGTGGCAGCGATAGCACAGCGCGTAAACCGTGGCGCTTTCGGCCGTCCATGCGATGCTGGTATTGTAGTTGCCGCTCAGCAGGGCGGACACTCCCGAACCGTGAACGCCATCCGGGCCGGTGCCGCCGGCCTTGTGCCCGGTTTCCGAGCCGTGGCAATCGCCGCAATACATCAGGCTGGCGGTGGTCCATCCGGGCAGGAGACTCGGAACGTTGCTGTTCCTGCCCGCGCTGGCCACAGGGTGATAGGACACGGCCGGCGAAGCGAATTTCTTCAACACGCCGACCGGCATGAACTGCCGCGACACGGGCGTGGTCGTCTGCATATTGCCATGACAGCGAAAACAGACCTCGTATTCATACTGGGCCTTGGCCACCGCGCCGCCGCTGGAGTTCATGCCTGGAACGTCGCCGAATCGGCCCGGGAGCAACGGCGCTGTCGCCGTTGTTTTGGTCATGGTGTGTTTGCCGTGACAGTCGGTGCAGTCGGCCACTACCGGGGATGATTTGGCATGATCGAGAATGTTCACCACCGGTGACGTGTCATGGTTGACCGACTTATTGATGTCGGCCATTACGTTGGCGCCCTGGTTGGCACCGGTGCCGCCGCTGTGGCATTGCCCGCAGGTTTCAGCGACCTTCGCTTTCTTCAGCAGCCACGGCCCGCTCGGGGCGGTGTGTGGCTGGTGGCAACCCGCGCATTGCCGGTGCCCGGCAACCGTCGTCACGCCCGGAGTGTGACAGGCGTTGCACAATTCGGAGTTGCTGTTGGTCATCACCAGGAACTTGCTGTTGCTGTTGTCGTGCGCGTCATGGCACGTCGTACACTGGAGTTCCTGGTTGCTGTCCAGTCTGGCGTACGTCAAACTGCTCGGATCCTTCAACTTGGGATTTTTAGCCCGAAGTGCCGCGTCGTACCGGAAGGAGATCGGGTGGTCGTCCGACAAATCTGTGCCGAGATTGCTCCGACCCGCGGGCATCACCGTCATGCCCTGGGCCATGGTAATCGGCTGGTTCCGTGAGACAACGTTGCCCAGGGCGATCATGCCGTCGTGACAGGAAAGACAGAGCTTGGAGGTTCCGGTCGGTTGGCCGGGCTTGGCTTGCAGCGATGTCGATGCGTAGGGCTTGTAGGCCTGCGGCAGCACATTCCGGTTCCACAAGGGCTGGGTTGCGGAGGCATGGTGGGGGGTATGGCAGAAGATGCACACTTGTTGCTCTGAACTGGACCGTACCTTGCCCGGGCCGGTTGACGAGAGATTGTGTTGTGAGTTGACTACGCTAAGTCCCACCTGCGCCGGGGCCGTTGCGGCGAGGCCGAGGCAGAGCACAATATGGATGAAGGAGTATGGGCGTGTCATGGCTTGTTCTCCAGTGCGGGGCTTGATGCCGGCAGCGTCACCGGTCCGCCTTTGGACGGCGACCAGTTCGAGGGCAATTCCGGCTGTATTGCGGGGACCGTCGTTGCCTCGCCCTCCGCGTTATCCGGTGTTCCTGGAATGTATTGGAAGACCTGCACCCGCCGGTTGTACGTGTCGGCGACCCAGATCCGGTTCTGGGCGTCGATGCACACGCCGGCCGGCAGCCAGAACTGTCCCGGTCCTGTACCTTCTTCGCCGAAGAACAGCAGAAGTCGTCCGATATCGTCAAATATCTGCACATTTTCAAACCTGGAATCGATCACATAAACGTGGTCTTCGCCGTCCACGGCAACCCCTTTGGGTTGGGAGAATGTGCCGGGCACATCGCCCTGTTTGCCGATGTACCGGGTGAACCGCAGGCCCGGCGAGGGCGCAAACTGCTGGATGCGGAAGTTCAGTGAATCACTTACGTAGAGCCGGCCTTTGCTGTCGAACACCACGTTGGTCGGGTAGTTGAATTCCCCCATTCCGGCCCCTCGCTCGCCGATTCGCCGAACCACTTCCCCTTCCGGAGAGAGCACCACCACCTGGTGTGCGTAGACGTCCGCGACAAAGAACCGCCCGGTCGCCGCTTCCCGGGCGATCCCGGCGGGCCGCTGCAGCGCTCCCACGCCCAGTTTGCCCTTGTATGTCCCGTCGGCGGCGAAGACAAAGATGGCTTCGCCCACCGAGTCCGCCACCAGCAGCCGCCCGGCCGGATCCCACGCCAGTCCCACCGGCTGCGTGAATTGTTCCGGCGCCGCGGGTTTCCACTGGGCGTATTTACGGGTTGCCATGTCGAACACATGGACCAGTTGCGCTCCCGGGTCGGCCACAAACAGCCTTTGGCCGCCGTCGGTGCAGATGGCGCAGGGAGAGACTACCTGCGACTCATCCTTCTTGCCGAAGATGGCCTCGCCCAGGCCCTGCAGCCCGTCTTTCGCCGGCTTGAGATCGGAGCTGGCCGCAAGCTGCCCGATGTAGACGATGCGAGCCGGCGTCGGCGGAGGCGGCCAGAGCAGTGGCGATGCCAGCGGCTCGAAGATCACGCCCGCTGGCTTGCTGCACCCGCCGAGCATGGCCCCGGTCACCAGGAACAGCGCCGCCACGCAGGCGCGGGCCAGGCGGGTTGCGCCCTGGGCTGACATGTGTCGTCCCTTCAGGGGCCGATCGTCTCGCGAGCGAAAAAGTCGAATTGTATGTTCGTTCATCATGGCCTGGCCTCGCGTCAGAACGTCCGTTTGATGCCCACTTGAAACAGCATGAAGGAACTGTCTGAATCCTCTGTGTTCAGGGTGCTGTGCCGAACGGTTCCGTACACCTGCGTCTGCCGGTATTTCCAGTCGAGTCTCAGTTCAACGTCCGTGCCGTGAATGGAGCCCTGCCCTTCAATCTGCTCCTGGATGTAGGAGGCGTTCAACGATCCGTGGAGCGTACTGGAGAACTGCTGGTCCAGGGAGCCCGAGGCAGTCAGAATATCCAATCGCTCGCCGGCGCCGCTTGGATAGTCATATATCTGGTACTGGACGTCCAGGGTCAGATTCGTGCCTCCCTTGGTGCGGTGCTGGAACTGGGCGTCCAACCGGGTTTCCGTGTATGGCGAGAGAGTTGATTCATGGTCCTTGTATTCGGCGGTGAAGATGAGCTTCCATATGTTGTAGTGTGCCCTGAGGGTCAGCTCGCGAATGTTGTCGGGAACAAACGAATCCGCCTGGGCCGAATCGATCGTCTGATCCTGCATGAGATAGCCCGCGAACACGCCGAACCCTTTGAACGTGCCCTCCGTGAACTCGTAACTCGCGCCGAACGAAAAGGAATCGGTGCTCGCATTATTGGCGGGCTGCGGGTTGAGCGTGTAGTCGATCAACGTGGATACGACCGGCCCCATGATCCCGCCCGGTCTTGGCCATATCTCGATACGGCCGGGGAAGCTCCGCACCGTATAGTCCACGTTCTTTCGATAGGTGAAAGTGTTGTCCTTGTTGGTGATGCGGATCGAGTTGGGATCCAGGAACTGCTGGGAGAGAATGATCGGTTGATAGTTGTTGAAGGTGTGCGGTTCGTCGAGCACTTCCACGGGCGCGACCTGGGCATCGTTCTGCTGCTGCGAGAGGGCGGCGTGCGCGTTGAGAGTCAACACGCCCAGCGGGACGTTCTTGGTGTAGGTCGTGTCCAGATCGGCGTACTGCTCGTTGCTCTGGCTGGCTCCGTTGTCCATGTCCAGGAACCTCGCGCCAATATTGCCCGATGTGACCACACTCGAGAAGAGGCGATGGACAAAGTTCGCTCGGACATTCTGCTCGATTTGCTCGACGTCCTGGTAAGTGGTGTCGAAATACCGATAGAACCAGTTGGTCTCAAAGGTCTTGTTGTGCTGCACATGGAAACGCTCATCGAGCTGCAGCCGTTCCTGCGCAAAGTCGCCGGTCTGATCGGAATAGTTGAGCGACGAGGTGAGGTTCGCGGCCCTATTTGCGCCAAAGGCCACGCTGTGTATGAGGGTTGCGTCCTGGCTCTGGGAGCTGGTGGAATCGGACGCCTCGCCGAGGATGCGATCCCCGTTGACCTGGCTGCCCTGGGTGAGGCGGTAGTCCCAGGTCAGCGACTGGCTGGAAGTCGGCTGCCACTGGGTGTGCCACTCGAAGGCATCGGTGCTGGTGCTGAAGTCCTGCACTCCACCCAGCGAGGTTTGCGTGTTGTCCTGGTGGTAGAGACGGAAGGAACTGGGCAGGATCCGGGAGTTGTAGCTGACGTCGACGCCATAGCTGTTGAAGGTGCTTTGCATCGTCTCGGAAAATGTCCGGTTCACCAGTTCCTGGCTCCGCGTGGCGTATGCGGAAACGGGCAGAATGCTTTCCCGGCGCAGCGTGCCTCGGACGTCGTATTCGTAAATGGTTTGATCGCTGCGGTCGTCAATGGTGTAGGGTTGGACGCCGGTTGTGCTGTCTACGTTTGTTTGCGACTGTTGCAGGCCGATGAGGCCCGCCAGACTCATCTCGAAAAAACTCGGACTGACAATGTAGCCACTGGTTCGCAGTCCCGCCGTTTCCTCAAAGACCAGGTTCTTGGAGCTGGATGATTCACTATTGCCGCTGAACGAGCCCGTGGCGTACAACATCGTCGTTTCCAGCGTCAGTTCCGGCCGGTCGAAATCGAGAAACCGGAACTTGCGCTCTTTCTGGCCTCCGATCACCACCGGGCCTTCCTCCGCGCCGGCGGAACCGGGACCGGCCGCCACCAGTCCCGCTGCCAGCGCCAGGGCGCAAGCCCAGGCGCCTCGCCGCCTTGTGGCCGAGCGATGCCACAAACTGATTTGATCACGATTCGCAGCGAGCATGGATTCCTCGGTCGCACTTCGGGATGAGCACGGACAACCTCCCATCGCGGGACTGCGACAGGGTCATGGCTTGAAAGCGTCGATTGGCTGGGTGGTGATCACGTCCGGCGATTTCGACCGATCCGGCGCCTCCTCTTTGATCTGCACGCGCACTGCGTTGATATCGGACAGGGTCTTGCCGGGCCTGAGCTGGCCCTGGGCGTAGACCGCCACCTTGTTCGGGCCAAACTGATTGGAGACAATCAACAGCTTCTCGGCCTGGAAGTCGGGGTGAATATACGCCGCAAAAAGCTGGATGTCCGCCGGGTTTTCCACCACGGCAAGGCCGGCCGGCAGATCCATCGCGCCCGGGAAGTCGCCCAGGGCGCCGAAGTAGCCCATCACCAGGCCCTGTTCGTCGAACGCCTGCACGTTGTTGAACGCCGCGTCCGTGACGTACAGAGTACCATCCGCTGTTACCGCCATGTGCTTGGGCCGGACGAAATCCCCGGCGCGGGCGCCGACCTGTCCGAACCCCAGCAGGAACTCACCTTTGGGATTGAATTTCTGCACCCGGCATTTCAGCACGTCCACGACGTACAAGTTGCCTTGGGCATCGTGCGTCAGGGCGAGGGGTTTGCCGAACTTGCCATCCTCAGTGCCCGGGCCACCGATGGTGCGACGAAGTTGTCCCGAGGCAGCGTCAACTACCTTGATGACGCTGGCTTCGATGTCGGCAATGAACAGCTCCTCGCCGCGAATCGCTACTCCCGCGGGGTGCAAATCTGTTGCCGTGAAAATCTTGACGAACCGTTCGTTACTGTCAAACACCAGAACCGCGTTCTGCTGCAGGTCCGCAACGTACTTGGTGCCGTCCGGCGCAATACAGATATCCACGGCCCGCTTGATCTGCACGGTTCCTCTGGAACCCATGAGCCGTGTCTCACGCTTCTTCAGGTCCAACACGACGATTCCCGTTCCCCGGAGATCGGTGACGTAGATTCGGCCGTCCCACCAGGCCACGCCATATGGCTTGAGGATGGGCAGGTCGTCCTTGTTCTCCTTGCCGTAGAGGAACTCATCGAGCTTGCCCTGTTGGCTGATGCGGTTGTCCGATGCTTTCTGGAATGACGTCAGGAACTGAACTCGCGGCGTATCGGGCGCGGGGGGCCAGAACGCATACTTCTTCTCCGCTGCGGCCGGGACGGCTGATTCACAACCGGTCAACAGCCCTGCAATCACGGAGATTAGAACGATCGATGTCCCCACGCGGGATGCACATGGGTAGCCAGAAACGCCAAGACGGTTCTGTGTTGCGATCACCTTACACCTCGTGCAGTTATGTCAATTCTCTGTTCCACGCCAGCGCCACCAGTTTGGCATTATCGACCCGTTCTCGCAAGATCCTGACCCGATTTTATCCCGGTTGGCAGACACAGGACCTGCCTGTCGAGCGCGGGCTGTGCGGCAGACACCGCATCCCGAACCAAGAATGCAGGCCGAAGCCTGCATTCTGAACAACCCGTTGGATTCACCCGGCACGCGGCATTCCGCCTCATCTTGCTTCGGTATTCCATGAGCGGGCAGAACGTTGGACAAGCGATGGCCCCAGAGGCCGACTCGTATCAAGGAAACGGCGGGCCGGTTTCTCACCGGCCCGCCGTTGTCTCTCTACGCTCTCATTCGTTACCCGAGGATTACTTGTAGTGGCAGCTCAGGCAGACATTGCTTGAGTTGTTGCTGGCGTTGAGCAGCTTGGTGAAACCTTTGCCGTGCGGGGTGTGGCAGGTCGTGCAGCCAACCACAAAGCCGTTCGCATTGGTGTGGGTAATCTTGACGGTAGTCTGGCCGGGCGTGGTGTTGGTGTTTGTCGTCCAGTTCAGGCCGGTCATGGGACGAAGACTCAGGGTTGCGCTCGTCGGCACGTTGTTGACAACGTCCATCACGTAAACCTTACCGCTGACGCCCGAGGCGCCATCGGTGAACGGCTTGAGGCTTCGCACGCCGCTGCGGCTGTTGAGCGGGTCATAGATGGCATTGGTGCCAACCGGATGGTCATTGGTGAGGTCGGTGCCGAGCAGCGGGCCGGCCTTGGTCATGTTCTGCGTGCCAGTCTGAAGCACCGTGCCACCAAAGGCATCGAGAGCAACCGTGCCGTCGTGGCAGCTCATGCAAAGGCGGCTGACTTTGTCCAAGCCAGTGGCGGCGGACATGGTCACGTCGCTCGTCACGCCGCCGACCGTGGTCTCGCCGATCTTGTAGGTCGCGTCGGTCAGCTTGTGGCTCCAGAGCCGGTCAGTGCCAGCCACCGCGGCGGTCATGGCATTGTGCGGCGTGTGGCAGGGTCTGCAGATTTCGTTACCCGACCAGCCGAAGTCCGTGAAGTTGTGGCCAGTGGCGCGAATGCGATCCGTGCCCTGCCCGTCCGCAACCTGCGCGAAGGCGCGGGTACCGACGGCGATCAACCCAATCAGAGCGAGTGAAGCAACCAAAATACGATTCATACGGGTCTCCTTTCAGACCAAGATTTGATACTGCGAGCCCTACATCGGAGCCCGCCCTCTAACGGATATGAGAGGTTGATAACAACCAGCGTGCCAGACCCGGCAAATCAAAAGACGCCCAAATCGTGTGAATTGTCGGCATTACATCCGTACCGATCAGGTCCGATTCTCAGGAATGAGAATTTCCTGCGGAGATCTCTCCCATGGCTGACGTACGATCCCGGATCGTACAAAAGTCGCTGCCCAATCGGGTCGATGACCACAAGGCTGTTGATAGTACGGCCGGAGGGCAGATTATGAGGCTTGAGAGATTCCGGAGTGACTGCGCCTGGTTGTTCGTGCAGGCACGCTCCACGGGCATGATTCTTCTGGTAGCGTTGGGCTTGTCCTGGCTGGGCGGACCCACGCGCGGTGCCAACCCGGGCGTGTCGTCAGGATCGGTTCAGCTCGCGAGTAACATCTCCGTACGGCCGGCGCCGCTGGGATCTGGGAACAACTGCGGCACATGCCACCGGATGGACAAGTCGTTCTCGCATCCAGTCGATGTGGTTCCTTCGGCCGCGATCATCATTCCCGCCGACCTTCCGCTAAGTCTCGATGGGAAAATGACATGCACAACCTGCCATGATACTGATGGAGTGCTCGGCCACGGGCGTAAGCAAGGCGTAAGCCGCGATGGATTGCTGCGGCCTGCTTTGTCCATTGGAAGCGGATGCACCGCCTGTCATCACCTCAGTGCTCGGACTGGATCTAAGTCAAGCTCCGGCCATTCTTTAGGGATCGATAGAGCCCATTACACCCGCACCGCTTCAGCGCGCCGTCAGTCGATGAAACCCGCATTCACGATGGCGACGATCGACCTGGATATCGAGAGCCGCAACTGTCTTTCTTGCCACGATGGTACCGTCGCGAGCGATATTGGCCGCGAGGGTCACCAAGGGCACCCCGTGGGCGTTATCATGGCCAGCAGCAATCCCAACCGCGAAATGCCCGTGAGGTCCGCAAATATGCTCGATCCCCGTATTCGCCTCTTCGACGGCCGGGTCGGATGTAACTCCTGCCACAACCCATATTCCGGCGAGAAGAACCAGTTGATCATGTCGAATGTCGCCAGCCGGCTGTGCTTGAGCTGTCACCGAAATTGATCGTTGTGGCGGCAATTGTCGATCGTAGTTCTTGCTGGTTCAGCGTTTGCTGCACGCATGCCGGCATCGGGTGTTGTCCCGATGCCGGGACGATGCCCGGGACAGGTGGTTCCAGGAAATACTTAAGTTGCTATGCAGCAATCGGTTGAGACAGCTTCCACGGTGCGTTCAAGCATCGGTGGCCAAGACGAACCCCGCAGGGATTCTGCGACCGTTGCAGCTCTCGTTTCTGAGAAGCCCAACGCTTCCGGTGCCGGCGGAATTGGGAATCTGCTGGCGGCGGTGTGGATCAGCGTATGCATTCTTGGCGTGGCCGCCGCACTGGTAATATGCGGGTATCAACTTCGAGAAATCTCCGCAGGGCAGTTCGTGCATGAGGTCTTGTGTCTGCACGTGCCGCTGGCCACCAATACGTTCGTGGCCGGGGCCGTTGCATTTGTCGCAGGCATCATGTTTCTATGGGACCGATCAAGCCGGTGGGATGATCTTGGCGTGGCGGCCGCCAAGGTGGCCGTGGTCCTCTGCACGGCCGTGCTGCTCACGGGCTTGCTCTGGACGCGTTGTGCGCGCGGCGAGTGGTGGAGCTGGACGCCGCACCAGACGTTCAGCCTGATTCTCTGGGTTCTATACCTTATATATTTACTGTTGCGAGCCATCCGCTCGCCCCAGACGCGCGCGGCCGTTTGCGCGGTCTACGGGGTGATTGCGTTCCTTGATGTGCCATTAGTTTATATGTCAGCTAATTTGATGCCTGACTCGCAGTCGGCTGCAGTTTCGATGGCCGGGCCACTCAGGCTGACGTTATTCATCTGGTTTGTGCCCGTGACGATGATCACCATTGGGCTGATCGTCGCCCGATACAGATTGAGCCGGCGGGAACGACTCTTGGTGGCAGCCACGCCCATGTCGGGTCCGGTAACGACGCCGACGCAGGCCCAGCGCGCGAGGGCTAAATGAACGAACTCAGCTACACGGTGTTTGGTTTCGCCGCCGGCTTGGGGTTGCTCGTGCTCTACGCCATGGCGCTGTGGTGGGGGCACCGCGCGGTTTCCCGACGGATGTCGGTACCCGCCGCGCCGGCCGCAAACACCATCGCTGATCACAATTCGCGGCCGCGATGAGCCGTCCCGGTTGCAGTCATCCCTCGCTGGGAATTGCGTTTGTTTTTCAGTTGACAGGACTAGCGGCTCTTCTTTAGAATGCGACTTCTGAAACACGGTTTCGCATATGAAACCATGTCTTTGGGAGTGTTGAGTGACCCAGTTGCAGAACAAACCCAGCGACAGTGATTCGCGCTACAAGGTGCCCAACCTTGAGCGCGGGTTGCGGATCATGGAGTTGCTGCTTGATCATCCGGAGGGGTTGGCGCAGAGCGAATTGGCATCGAAGCTGGGTTATTCCAAGACGAGCGTGTTTCGGATTACGATGACGCTGCTGGAATACGGCTACCTGATCAGAAATGAAGAAACCAAGTCGCTGATGCTCAGCCGCAAGCTCCTGGCGATGGGCACGAAGGCGCTTTGCGAGCAGGACCTGATGGCAAATGCCATTGATGTGCTGCGGAGCCTGCGGGACGCGATCAAGGAAACCGTGCTGATCGGGACGATTGCCGGCGATGAATTGATTGTGCTCGAACAGGTGCTGGGGTCGCATCCGTTCAAGTTCTCGGTGGATAAGGGCGCCCGGTTGCCGTTGCACACATCAGCGCCGGCCAAGGCGATGCTGGCGCTCATGCCGCAGCGAGAGCGTGACGCGATCATCGGCCGGATGAGGTTCACCCGCTTCAACGATCACACGATTGTGACGCCCGAGGCATTTAGCGTGGAACTCAACACCGTCGTCAAAGACGGGTACGCACTGGATCGGGGCGAGCAACTGAGTGGTATTCATTGTGTAGCGGCAGCGGTGCTGGATCGTCACGGGTATCCGGTTGCGGGTGTGTGGACAACAGGGCCGGCGGATCGGATACCGGCGAGCGTTTTGCCGGAGATCGGGAGACTGCTGGTCGTGCAGGTCGGACTGATCTCGGGGCGTCTGGGCTACGGTTTGTTGTGTCAAACGATGCAGGCATGAGCAGGAGGCAGAATGACTATGAGATTCACGCGAATGACTCTGGCTGTTGCGGTCGTGGCTGGTATGGCTGCGTTTGCCAATCCGTCGCGAGGCGCCGAAGCGAGGGTCAGAGCGAAGAACGCTCCGGCGGCCGCCAGCAGCAATGTCGCGGCCGAATACAGCATTAACTTCGATGCCCTGCGTCGGTCCATTCAGTCGCTGATGGCGGCGTATCCGGAGACGTATCGGAACGGCAAGGCGTATCTGGCACAGGTGGATGCGCTGGAGAAACAGGCGGCGATTCAAAAGGACGAGAAGGCGACGCAGGCGTATAACGCCGCCTGTGAGGAGTTAAAGTACAAGGCGCTGCTCATCGAGAATCCGCTGGTGGATTTCGAGAAGATCCTGCTGGTCAAGCGGGAGGCGGGGCATCTGGGGCTGCCACAGAACTGGCAGGGCAACACCAGCGTGAAGCCGCAGATGGAGAACGAGGTCGCGACCCTGGACATCAAAACGCGCGGCGCGAATCTGCAGACGATCTACAAGCCGGCGCAGCCGTGGTTTGTGGGTGATCTCAACCTGCACTGGGATGCTCAGAAGATGCTGTTCTCGTCGATCGGCACGAACAGCAAGTGGCAGGTGTTCGAGATGAAGGCGGACGGAACCGGCGTCACCCAGGTGACAGCCGGTGAGTATGCCGACATCGATAACTACAACGGCATTTATCTTCCCGACGGGCGGATCATCTACGATTCGACCGCGAGTTTCGTGGGCGTGCCCTGTGTGGGCGGTTCGGACTATGTCGGCAATCTGCATCTGCTGAGTACCGATCGGAAGACCGTGCGCAGGCTGTGCTTCGAACAGGACAATGACTGGTATCCAACGGTCATGCCCGATGGCCGGGTGATGTTCCTGCGGTGGGAATACACGGATTCAGCGCACTACTTCAGCTGGCTGTTGATGACCATGAACCCGGACGGAACGGGGCAGATCGAGTTCTACGGGAGCAACAGCTACTGGCCGAATTCCACGTTCTATGCCAAACCGTGTCCGGGAAATCCGAGCAAGTTCGTCGGGATTGTTTCCGGGCACCATGGCGCCGCGCGGATGGGCGAACTGGTGATGTTCGACAGCACCCGTGGACGGAAGGAGAACACCGGGGCGGTGCAGCGGATTCCCGGATGGGGCAAGCCGGTGGTGGACCTGATCAAGGACACGCTGGTCAATGATTCCTGGCCGAAGTTTCTGCACCCGGTGCCGCTGAACGACAAGTACATTCTCGTGTCGGCCAAGTCCAGCGCGAAATCGAACTGGGGCGTCTATCTGGTGGACGTGTTTGATAACATGGTGCTGATCAAGGAGATGGCCGGATTCGCGCTGCTGGAGCCGATTCCGCTGAAGAAGACGCCCACGCCGCCGGCCATTCCGGATCGCGTGAAGCTGGACAAGACCACTGCGACCGTGGCGATTCAGGACATCTACACCGGCCAGGGTTTGGTCGGTGTGCCGCGCGGAACCGTGAAATCGCTGCGGCTCTACCAGTATGAATATTCGTATCGCAACATGGGTGGGCACTACAAGGTTGGCATCGAAGGTCCGTGGGACGTCCGGCGCATCATCGGCACCGTGCCCGTGTACGAGGATGGCTCGGCGCAGTTCGAGATACCGGCCAACCTCCCGGTGACGCTCCAGCCGCTGGATGCCGAGGGCAAGGCCGTGCAGCAGAAGCGAAGCTGGCTGGTGGGTATGCCGGGCGAGTACGTCTCGTGCAACGGTTGCCATGACATGCAGAACTCGGCGGCGGTGATCAAGCGCACGGACGCCATGCAGTTTCCGCCATCCAAGCCGGAGCCGTGGTATGGACCCAAGCGCGGTTTCAGTTTCGTTCGCGAAGTGCAGCCGATGCTGGACAAGTACTGCGTCGGTTGCCACAACGGTCAGCCGGGCCGGCCGAACCTGGACGACGTCACGATTACAAAGACATCATTGGGCGGCTCGTTCCCCAAGTCATACATCGAGTTGCATCCGTTCGTGCGTCGCAATGGTCCTGAAGGCGACTACAACCTGCTGACGCCGCTCGAATTTCACGCGGACACGAGCGACCTGGTCCAGTTGCTGCAAAAAGGCCACTACAACGTAAAACTCGACAAGGAGGCATGGGACCGGCTGATCACCTGGATCGACCTTAACGTGCCGGCCCATGGCACGTGGCATGAGATCGGCAACATTCCGGGTAATTTCGAGAAGCGCCGGTCTGAGATGCGCACGCTGTACTCAGGCGTGAATGAGGACATCGAGGCCGTGCTGAACCCATATAAGAAGACGGAGAAATTCATCCAGCCGCCGCCGATGCCCGCCAAGCCGGTGCCCGTGGCGGTGACGGGCTGGCCGTTCTCCGCGGAGAAGGCGAGCCAGATGCAGAGCGCGCTCGGCGTGAACCAGATGCGCCTGGACCTCGGCGATGGCAAGGTGATCGAACTGCGACGGATCCCGGCCGGCGAATTCGAGATGGGCGATCTGACCGGCTATCCTGATGAATATCCGACGGCGCGAGTGAAGATTGCCAAGCCGTTCTGGATGGCGATGACGGAAGTGTCGCTGGAGCAATATCAGCAGTTCAATCCACAGCATCGCAACGGCTATTACGACATGCACTACAAGGATCAGGTCAAACCCGGTTACCTGATGGACCAGCCGCAAGTGCCTGCGATCCGCGTCTCGTATCTGGAGGCGGTGGAACTCTGCAAGTGGCTGTCGCAGAAGAGCGGCAAGAAAGTTACGCTGCCGACCGAGGCGCAGTGGGAATGGGCTTGCCGGGCAGGGACCAACACGCCATTGTTCTACGGCGACCTGAACAGCGATTTCTCCAAGTTCGCCAATCTCGGCGATGCGTCGCTCAAACAACTGGCGGTGCAGGGCGTGAACCCGCAGCCGATCAAGAACCCGGACAAGTTCTGGGATTTTGTTCCCAAGGACGACCGATTCAATGATGGCGCAGTGCATCTGGCGGATGTCGGGCACTACCAGGCCAACGCCTGGGGCCTGAAGGACATGCACGGCAACGTGGCCGAGTGGACGCGCAGCACCTATCGGCCATATCCGTACGACCCCTCGCTGGATGACAAGGCGGTTTCATCACTGGCGAAGATGAGCGTGCGCGGCGGCTCGTGGTATGATCGGCCCAAGAACGCCCGGTCGGGATTCCGCCAGGCGTTTCCGGCGTGGCAGAAGGTGTACAACGTGGGTGTGCGATTGATCGTGGAAGAGTGAACATTTGAGTGACACGGGCGAGAGTGCTTGCCCATGCCACCCAGAAAAGACGGGCGAACATGCGTAACACAATCGTTCTTCTGATAACGTTGGCGTTCTGTGGATTGGCGCAGGCCGCCGACGTGCAGGAACTGGTCACTGGGAAGTTACCGGGGAATGTGCTCGCGGGCGGATCCAGCCGCGTGGTGATTCTCAATTCCGAAGGCAAAGTAATCTGGGAGCACAAGGCCGGGCTCGTGCATGATGCGTGGATGCTGGCCAATGGCAATGTGCTTTACGCGGATGGTTCAGCCGTCACCGAAATCGCGCCGGACAAGACCGTGGTGTTCCAATTCAAATCCGAAGAGCAGCGTGGCGGGGGCACCTACTCCTGCCAGCGATTGGAGAATGGAAAGACGCTGATCGGTGAGAACTCC
>JANYKD010000496.1 GCA_025361735.1 Phycisphaerales bacterium | reverse complement strand
CGTGCATCATCATACCCAACCAAGTATCGAGATCTCAGATGACCACAAGGTTCGATCCTACCGCCGCGCCGGTCCCCGGCGGTGTAACTTCTCAATAACGCCGGGTAAACCATAGTGGCAGTTGGTAGAATTTGGCCATGTCTCCACCGCTGCCCGACATCCCAGAATCTGAATGCACCCCGCTCGTGCGGCAACTGCTTGATATCATTGGCCATCTGCAGAACCGCATTCAGGAACTGGAAGACGAAATCCTTCGCTCCAAGGGCCTCAAGACCCGGCCGATCATCGCGCCCAGTCCTCTTGAGACTCCTCCCCGGCCGCCGCGCCAGCCGGGTCAGAAGCGGCCCGGATCAGCGAAGCGGGTCAAGACCGCCCAATTGACCATTACCGATGAGGTCGTCGTGCCGTTGGCCGACCAGCCACCCGGATCGGTCTTCAAAGGTTACGAAGACTTCGTGGTTCAGGATCTCATCATTCGCCCCCGGGTGATCCGTTATCGCCGCGAACGCTGGCAGGCCCCCGACGGCCAAAACCTCGTGGCCGGACTGCCAGCCGACGTCCGCCCCGACAGCCACTTTGGGCCGACGCTGATCTCATTCATCATCCATCAGTATCACCATCAGCACGTCACGCAGCCGTTGCTCTGGGAACAGTTGGACCAACTGGGCATCGACATCTCCACCGGCCAACTCAACCGGATCTTGACCGAAGGGAAAGAGGCCTTTCACCAGGAGAAAGTCGAACTCCTGCCCGCTGGGTTGGCGGTCTCGACCTACGTGCAGGTGGACGATACGGGGGCCAGACACCAAGGGCGCAACGGCTCCTGCCTCCACATCGGCAACGAATTGTTTGCCTACTTCGAGAGCACGGACAGCAAGAGCCGCCAGAATTTCCTGGAGGTACTCCGGGGTGCTCATACCGATTACACGATCAACGACTTTGCCCAGGCCTACTGGCAGAGACAGAAGTTGGCCCAGGCGGTGATCGAGCGGTTGACGGCGGGTACGGCATGGTTCGCCGACGCGGAAGCCTGGCGCGCCTACCTGGCCTTGCAGGACTTGACCAACGATCGCCATGTCCGAATCGCGACCGAAGGGGCGTTGCTGGGGAGTTTGATCGCGCACGGGGTGTCGCCGGAGTTGACGGTCCTGAGTGATGGAGCCGGACAGTTCGACGTCTTGGTCCATGCGTTATGCTGGCTCCATGTCGAGCGTCCGCTGGAGCGGTTGGTGCCGCACAACGAGAAGCATCGCCAAGCCATCGAGCAGATCCGGCAGGGGATCTGGAAGTTGTACGCGGGTTTGAAGGCGTACCGGGAGACACCCGATCCGATGGCGTGCGAAGCGTTGGGAAAGCAGTTTGATGACCTGGTGGCGCAACGGACCGACTATCCATCGATCGACGGAGTGTTGAAAGGGATGGCGGCGGATCGAGCGAAGTTGCTGCTGGTGCTGGAGCGGCCGGAGGTGCCGTTGCACAACAACCTGAGCGAGGGGCACATCCGGGATTACGTGAAGAAGCGGAAGATCAGCGGCAGCACTCGCAGTGAGTTGGGGCGACAGGCGCGTGACACGTTTGCGAGCTTGAAGAAGACGTGCCGGCGGTTGGGAGTCAACTTCTGGGAATATCTTCAAGATCGGGTGCGCGGCCTGGGTCAGATACCGCGGCTGGCGGATCAGATCCGCCAGAAGGCAGAGGAGGCCGTCGGCAGGAAAACCCCAGCCACGCTGCCATCTGGCCCAGGCGACGCGGTCGTTTGAACGCCAGGTCGAGTCCTCGGTGTTTGGTCGTCACGCTACCATTGCGCGCTGACCGACCGGAAGGAGCCATGCCCGGGATTATTGAGAAGTTACATCCTGGCACCATTCGACCCCGGAAGTGATTCCCGGCCTGTTCCCTACTGAGTCGCCCCGTCGTCGCGTTCAGAGTCTATCCGAGATCGAAAATGGCTGATGTCTGATGACTTATGGCTGATCCCAGTAACTTCTCAATAATCCCGGGCATGGCTCCTTCCGGTCGGTCAGCGCGCAATGGTAGCGTGACGACC
>JANYKD010000487.1 GCA_025361735.1 Phycisphaerales bacterium | reverse complement strand
TCGATGCCAACAACAATGGCATCCTCGATGCCGGCGAGAAGAGCGATGTCACCAATGCCTCCGGATTCTACGCCTTCGCGGCGCTGGGTCCCGGCACCTACCGCATCCGCGAGGTGCCCAAAGACGGCTGGCTGCCAATCTCGCCAAGCGACGGCGTCTACACGATCACCCTGCAGGCCGATGATCAGGCGGTCGGACGCGACTTCGGCAACTTCGAATTCGGCACCATCTCGGGGATCAAGTTCAACGACGTCAACCGCAACGGCACGAAGGACCCCGGCGAGCTGCCCCTGGCCGGATGGACCATTTTCCTCGACCAGGATTACGACGACAAACTTGACCCCGGCGAGCGCAGCACGGTCACCGCCGCCGACGGCAGTTACTCTTTCGCCAACCTGACGCCGGGCTCGTACTACGTCGAGGAAGTGCTGCGGGATGGCTGGACGCGAACCCTGCCCGCCGCTGTTCCCTATCACGCGGTTTTCATCGCGGCGGGCACGCATGAAGTCGACCAGGACTTCGGCAATGCCCCGCCGCCGTCCCTCCTTGGCGGCTCGGACGACGATGTCGTCTACGCCCGCCTCGACCCCGGCGGCCAACTCATCCAAGTTTACGTTAACGCCGATCCCGCCGGAACACCCACATACTACTACGGGCTCGGCTCCAGCTTCACCTTTAATGGTTTTGGCGGCGATGACACGCTCATCCTCGACTTCGCCAACGGCAGTCCCATCCTCTCCGGCGGCCTGACTTTCAACGGTGGCGCCAACAGCGCCGCGGGGGATCTGGTGCATGTGATCGGCTCGCCAGGGAACGACGAATTCGTTCTCTCCGAGGATGTGGGCGGCGGACCCCCGGTACTGGTCTTCAACGAAATCGAAAAGTTCCGCGTCGATGGCGAAGGCGGTAACGACACGCTCACCGTCGATTATTCCAACGGCAATCCCATCCCGTCGGGCGGCCTGACTTTCGACGGCGGCGCTGGCGCGGATAGGTTGCTCGTCAGCGGCACCGACTCCGCCACCGCCATGGTCGTCGAGCCCGGTCAAGTTTCCGTCGGCGTCGCCGTCATCACTCACAGTAGCGTCGAGAGCATTGCCCTGGACGGCCCGGCCAACGGCGTCATCGACGTGGGTTCGCTGAGCCTGTCCAGTGCCCTGGCGCTTGTGGGCGGGAAGAACCTGACTTTGCGGCTGTCGACGCTCGGTATCAGCGCGGCCGGGGCTCTCGATGTGGCCGACAATGATCTGATTCTCAAAGATGCCGGCGCAGCGCCGCTGGCGGACGTGCGGAACTGGCTCCATAACGGGCAGATCGGCCTGCCGCAGTCAATCCTGACCTCCACGCCTTCGCCGGCGGCCGGGTACGACACCGGCCTGGGGCTGGTGGACAACGCGCTGTTGCACCTGACGACTTGGGACGGCCATCTCTTGAGCGGTTTCAGCCAGTTGATCATCAAGCACACGTACTCCGGCGACACGAACCTGGATGGCCAGGTAACCGAGGCTGACCACCTGAATGTAATCGCCAACATGGGCAGCACGAATGCCCAGTGGTTCATGGGCGATCTGAATCACGATGGGGTGGTGACTGCCGACGATCTGGCGGTGGTGGCCGCGAATATGGGCGCTGGTTTCTCTGGACCTTCCGGCCCGCCACTGGCTGTGGCGGCAATGACCAGCGCCGCGGTGGCGAAGCCCGCACACAAGGCCGCCAGGGCGATCAATACAAAGCTGGCGTTGCTGGTTCGCAAGCTCAAACACCATGTCACATCGGCCAAGCGGCGAGTGTCATGATTGGAGTCTGTCGCAGGGTGTATGACCTGGAGTTGGCGTCCTTCGGGCGGTCAGTGTCGGCAGTGGTCAACTCCCTGGCAACGGGTCAGGCACCGCACGCGGTGCGGAACATGGATACCCTCAAGTTATCCGGTCCATCTGGTATAGTGCGGTATAGAGGCGGCCCCCATGAACCGCGCAGGATGATCCGAGCATGAGCCACCACATTTCCCGACGTGACTTGCTGTGTTCTGCGGCGGTATCGGTCGCCGTCATGCCGGCTCTGGCGGCCGACGCGCCGCCAACCATCATCGACACACACCAGCATCTGTGGGACCTTTCCGTTTTGCGCGTCGCCTGGCTCGACAAGGCGGCGCCCGTGTTGCGGCGGAGCTATCTGCCGGCCGACTATCGCGATGCGGTGGCCGGGCTGAACTTTGCCAAGGCCGTGTACATGGAGGTGAACGTCGAACCCGGTCAGCGCCAGGCCGAGGCGGACTGGGTCACCGCGCTCTGTCGCAAGGGCGACACCCCGACGGCCGCCGCGGTCATCGGCGGCGATCCGGCCGACGAGAAGCTCCGCGAATATCTGACCCCGTATCGCCACGGGCCGGCGAAGGGTATTCGCACCGGACTGCGGCCAGCCTGGAAGGATAACGCGGTGGTTCTGGCGAACCTGCGTCTGCTGGGCGAATGGGGCATGAGTTTCGACCTCGTTTGCGGCCCGGCGCAACTCCCGATCGCGGCCGATCTCATCGAGAAATGTCCCGCCACGCGATTTATCCTCGACCACTGTGGCAACGGCAGCGCCAAGTGGTTCCTCAAGGCCAACCGTGACGACGCGGGTATGAAGAAGTCCCGCGAACAGTGGCTCGCCGATCTCGGGCGTATCGCTCGCTTCAAGAACGTCGTCTGCAAGATCTCCAGCGTCGTCGAGAATGCCACGGGGCTGCCGCTGGAGCCCGAACTCTTTGCGCCCATCGTGCGCCCGTGCCTGACCGAGTTCGGTCCGGATCGCGTGATGTTCTCGGGAAACTGGCCGGTCTTGCTCGTCGGTGCGACCCTGGCCCAGTGGGTGAAATTGCTCCGCGAGATTGTGTCGTCCGACCCGGTAGGCCAGCAGCGCAAGCTGTTTCACGACAACGCCGCCGCATTCTACTCCCTGTAGGGTCCGCTTCAGCGGACGCAGTCGGGCAAGCTTACGCTTGTGGTGGTTGCGGAGGCCAGTTGGGGTATTGCGGGGGCTGCTCCTGGGGCGGTTGTGGCTGCTGGGGATAGCCGGGCCAGGCGCCCTGGCCGTAGGGGTTTTGCTGGTATGCCGCCTGTTGCTGGGCATACATGTAGTAGTTCTGGTAGTCCTGCATCTCGCGGATGCGGCGGATATTCCGGGCCGCCTGCACGAGCCAGGCCACAATCACAGCCTGGGAGACCATGGCGGTTGTGAGAATGATCAGGTTTATCGCGACGTCAGCGATCTGCATCTGGGAGAGTTGAAGCAGCGTCCCCAGCAGCCCGAAGGCCAGCAGAATGGCGCACACGATCGAGAGAACCATCGACCCATATACGCCAAATCCACGACCTCGACGGACGATGATCCCCATAACCAGGTAGACCAGCGATCCGATGATTATCGCGACGCCCATGCCGATAACCACGGCGCCGATGTTGACACCGGCCTGCGCCTGGGCCTGGAGGATCACCTGCCGCTGCTGCGCGGGCATCTGCGGGTTCTGCATGATCTGGTCGAACATCACGCCGACGACACTGGCGCATCCGCCGCAGAGAATTCCCAGGGAGCCGACGATAATCATCAGGATGCCCGCGCGCTTTGCGGGCGCCAGCAGATCCTCCAGCGGATTGAATTGGGTTCCGGGCGACTGGTAAGGGATGGGACCCGATGGATAGGCAGGGGGATATTGACTCAAGTCTGTCTCCGGATTGAATGTTCTTTGCGTCACCCTCGCGGGCGATTTGCCGGCACCAGCATACCCGCGACGGCGGCCGCCGCCATGGCCGCCGTTTCCACGCGGAGAATGGTCGTTCCCAGTGAGACGGGCGTCAAGCCTCGCTGGCGCAAGAGTTGTTCCTCGGGCTCGGTCCAGCCGCCTTCAGGGCCGATGAGCAGGAGCAGTTCGCGACAGTCCGGCCGGATCGACTCGGCCGCCTGCTTCGCCGGTATGGCTCCTGTGGCGGTGGAGCAGAACCACCCGGCGACGGTGTGCGTGGCAAGCACATGGCTCAGATCGCGCGGTTCGTCGATTTGCATGACACCCGCGCGCCGGCACTGCTTGGCCGATTCCTCGGCGAGCCGCTGCCAGCGCTGGCGTTTGTTCTGTCCCTCGGCCTGCACCACGCCGCGGGAGGTCAGCAGCGGGATGAAACGGGCGACGCCGAGTTCGCTGAGTTTCTCGACCATCCAATCGGCGCGGGAGCTTTTGGGAATGGCCGAGGCGATGACGATCCGGAGTGTGTCCACGGCCCGCGTCTGCATGGTCCCGGCGTCGACCGCAACCCGCGGCATGATGCTGACGATGCGCCCCGGGGCAGTCTGGCCGGCATCGTCAAAGAGCTCAACATCCTCGCCGGCCTCCAGGCGCAGCACATCGCGTGCATGATGTGACTGGCGCTCGTCGAGCTCGATGAGGCCGGGGTGAAGATGATTGACAAGCAGTCGGCGGAGCATGGCGGACATCATAGATCCAGTTGGGGTTTCATCGCCAGCGCTACATCTTCCGGCCCAGCACCAGGTACTGCGCGCCCAGCGGCAGGCCCGCCAGCAGGGTTTCGGCCGGGCGGAGCCACTTGAGCAGACGCGGGAAGTAGAACAGGGAAACGCTGCGGACGATCTCGAACGAGCCTTCTCGCAGCA
Organism: Phycisphaerales bacterium; assembly: GCA_025361735.1. Lineage (GTDB taxonomy): Bacteria > Planctomycetota > Phycisphaerae > Tepidisphaerales > Tepidisphaeraceae > JANYKD01. The sequence goes on along the minus strand of JANYKD010000487.1, from coordinate 3,445 downwards.
GGCGCCGGGACTCGGGCGGCGAGAGCGTGATGGCGTCCTTATCAAAGGGGATCCGGCTCATGACCAGGCGCGTGCCGGGATTCCAGGGGTTGTTCTCGAACAGCGCGAAGAGGCCGCCGGGTTTGAGGGAATCGAGGATGTACTTCACGCACTTGGGCCGCTCGGTGAGGGGGATGTGGTGGAAGACGCCGTTGCAGAAGATCAGGTCGAGCAGCCCTGCCGGCTGGTATTCGTCCATGAGCGTGAACGACGCCCGCGGGCCGCCGTGATGGCGGCGAGCGACGGCGAGCGACTTGTCCGAGATGTCGGTGCCGACAAGGCGGGCGTCGGGAAACGCCTCGAAGACAAACGGCGTGGCCGACCCCGTGCCGCAGCCGAAGTCCATGATGTCGGCCGGTCGGTGAGCAAGGCTGGCCAGCGCCGCCGCCAGGCAGGTCATGCGGCCGCGGGCGAAGTAGTTCTTGTCCTCGCCGGAAACGCTGAGGCCTTTGTTCAGCGCGGCGTCGTAGTCTTCGGCGAAGGAATCGAACTGAGGATCGAGGGAAGTCTGGGACATGCGGAGAAGTTATCCGGTGCGGCGGAAAGGGCCAAGGGGCGACGCAGCGTTCCTACCATCGGCGGCGTCTATAGGGTGGACAGGCCGCGCGCGTTCGGCCAGAATTACCGGGTGCCCAGAGTGCATGGGTCTGGTTTCACAGCAGGAGCATGACCTTGAATCACACGAAACACTTGCGGAACGGGCGTCGGAGCCGGCGGATCTTTCGGGCCATCGAGGTGCTGGAAGTGCGGCAACTGCTGGCAAGTCCGGTAATAGACGCCGTCGTCGATCAGACCGTGTTTACGGGCAAGTCGCTGATCCTGCCGTTGACGGCGTCAGACGCCGACGGTGGGCGGATCACCTGGACCATCACCTCCAGCGATCCGGCCATCGTTCCGGTGCTGCACACGGGCAACCCGTTCATGAAGATGTCGGTGGCCGGGCAGGGGGACATGATCTTCGAGATGCTGCAAGATGTGGCGCCGAACGCGGCGAGTATTATCGGCGGATTGGCGCAGAACGGTTTCTACGACGGCCTCACGTTCCATCGGGTGATCCCGAATTTCATGATTCAGGGAGGCGATCCGAGCGGCAACGGTACGGGCGGGCCGGGGTTCCAGTTCGACGACGAATTCAACGCTGACGCAATCTTCACGGGCAAGTATCAGCTTGCCATGGCCAAGAGCGGCGATGATACGAACGGCTCGCAGTTCTTCATTACCACGAGTTCACCGCGGAATCTCGACTTTCAGCATAGCATCTTCGGTCAGTTGGTCCGCGGCGGAAACGTCGCGGACGCCATATCGAATGTTCCGCGCAATGCCAGCGACAAGCCGCTGACCGACGTCATCATCAGTTCGGCGCGATACGTCGACGACCTGACAGATGCCGTGATTACACTGAAGGCGACAAGTGCGGTTTCCAGCCCGGCCACGATCACGCTCACGGCGACGGATGAACAAGGCCACGAGACGGTGCAGACGTTTTCGGTCAGTACCGCCGCCGACGCGACCAACACCCCGCCGTGGTTCGGTCCGTTTCCGAACCTCGTGACGCCGGTGAACACGCCGATCACGATTGCGTCACCCGTCGTGAATGATCTGGAAGGCAGTCCGTACGGGTTCGGCGGGAGCGGCGGGACTTCATTTCTGGATCAGGCCAGCGTCGACGCCACGGCCAGCGCGATATTCAATGGTTACAGCCTGACTTTGACCCCCAAGACCGGCTACACTGGTCCGATAGGGATCGCATACGAAGTGACGCAGGACGGCACTAACTACGACGGTCAGGTCGTTTATATTTCCGTGGGCGATCAGGCAATATCGCCAACGCCGGGCGTTCTAACCGCCGTTGCCGGAGCGGGCAGGACATTCACGGCCGCGACCTTCACCGATTCTGATCCCAACGCGTCCGTGGCCGATTACAGCGGGGCCGTCATCAACTGGGGCGATAGCCACCTCACGAACAGCGCCACCATCAGCATGCCCAGCCCGGGGCAGTTCACCATTTCGGGTGCGCACACGTATGCCCACAGCGGCGTGTACCCCGTGATTGTCACGATCACCAGCGCGCTGGGGCAGATCGTGAACGCGACCGGGTCGGCCACGGTGGCTGACCAACTGGCCAACGAGGGCGATCTGACGACGCTCTCGGGCACGATTGTGGGCGCGGCGCCCGGGGCCGCGGCGGTGGCTCGCTTCAGCGATGGCACCGAGTTGCCGATCACGCTGGATGGCGGCAGCGCTTATTCCTTCGCCCACACGTTTGGAGACAACGGCACGTACACGGTGTCGGTGACGACGGTCGATTCCAACATCAGCGCTCCGCTGTTGCGCGTGCTCGTGGATAATGTGGTGCCGACCATCCCGCCGGCCGTGGATGCCGGCGGCATCGCGAAGCAACCCGTGACCATTCCCCTGACGGCGACCGACCCGTCGCCGGCCGACGTCAGTGCGGGTTTCGCGTATGCCGTTGACTGGAACGATGGTTCAGCGATTGAGCATCTTGCCCGGGGAACCGTCTCGGCGCAACATACCTACCTCAACGCGGGCACCTACACCGTGGCCGTGCAGGCAACCGACAAGGATGGCGGCCAGAGCGGCGTGGTCACCCGGCAAATCGTGGTGACTCCGGCCGCAGTCAACGCAGGCACCAACGCGACAGTCGACGAGGGGTCCAGCTTTGACCGCGTGGGAACGTATTCGGTTGGCGCTGTGGTAGCAACCGCGACTGTAGACTACGGCGACGGTCAGGGTCCGCAGGCGCTAACCCTGGATGTCGCGGGGACATTTGCGCTGAGCCACGTCTATGCCGACAACGGCGCGTATACGGTGACGGTGGCCGTGTTCGACGGGCAGACGCAGATCGCCGGCGACACCGTGCAGGTGACGGTGAATTCCGTGGCCCCGGTGGCGCAAGCGGACGGAGAGACTCCGATTGTGGCGGGCCAGTCGGCCACGCTGAATCTGTCGGCAACGGACCCTTCGTCGGCCGACACGGCGGCGGGGTTTACGTTCCTGATCGACTGGAAAGATGGGTCCGCAGTTCAAACGGTGAATCCGGGCACAACATCCGTGCAACACCTCTACAACACCTCGGGCGACTACGGCGTGACGGTACGCGCGGTGGACAAGAACGGCACGGAAGGCGCGGCCACGACGCACCATGTTGTGGCGGACGCTCCGATCAATGCCAATGTCGGAACTGATACGATGATCAACCAGGGCAGCACGTTCACCCGCACCGGCAGCTACGCCGTCGGGTTGGTCGCTCGCACGGCGACGGTCGACTACGGCGATGGCGGGGGCGTGCATGCGCTGGCGCTGAATCCGAACGGGACTTTTGCCCTGAGCCATGTCTATGCCAACGGGGACTATACGGTGACGGTCGTGGTGTCGGCCGGGGCAT
>JANYKD010000450.1 GCA_025361735.1 Phycisphaerales bacterium | reverse complement strand
GAAGCTTGGCGGGCTGGGACTCGGGCTTTCGATCGTCAAACACATTGTCGAAGTACACGGTGGGACCGTTCATGCCGACAGCGCCGGCGAGGGACTCGGCGCGATTTTCACCATCACCCTACCCGTCCGCGCGGTCCATATTATTGATGAAGGGGATGGCGAAATGGATCGAGGATCAGACGATACGGCCGCATCGGATTTGACGCCTGTTCGCCTGGATGGTTTGCGCGTGCTGGTGGTGGACGATGAAGCGGATGCGCGCCGATTGCTCGTGAAAGTTCTGGGGGAAGCCGGCGCGATCGTCACTGCGGCAGGTTCAGTGACCGATGCGATGGCGGAACTCGCCACCGCCAATCCGCATGTGCTGGTCAGCGATATCGCCATGCCGGGCCACGACGGCTACGATCTGATTCGTCAGGTTCGAGCCACCGGCCTTACCGCCAAGGAACTTCCCGCGATCGCACTGACCGCCTTCGCCCACAAGGATGATCGACGGCGAGTGCTGCTGGCGGGTTTCCAGGTTCACGTTGCCAAGCCGGTTGATCCCCATGAACTTACCGCGTTTATCGCAACACTCTCCGGCCGTACGGGATGACTGGAAACAGGATGAACCGCCTGGAGTACATAGAAAAGGGGGTTCCCATTAAATATTTAGCCCAATCAATGAGTAGTGACCCTTTTTGCGGGCTTGATCCCTTTTCCGGGATCCTGAGATGGAACGGGTTCTCAATGTGACACGACAAATCTCGCTGGCATCTTTTCGACATTCCCGACCTGATCACTGGCCGATGCGGTCACGGTTTTCACGGCGGCGGCGTCAAGGGTAGTTTCCCAGTCGACGACTCCCGGATGGCTTGAAACGATCCGCGCCGAGTGGCCGTTGACGTTGACGGAAGCGATGTCGCCGTTGTCTTGCGTCACACCGCGTACGAGAAGCTTGCCGGCTTCCCGCCGCACGCTGGTGATGACGGTGGCGGGGGGCAGGTCGTCGATGGGATCGAGCAGATCGGGGAAGGGAACGCCGGTGACTTCGGCCGCGCGGACACCCTTGCCGGTGAAGCCGGGGATGGATTTGTAACCGCCGCCGGTCATCAGGTCGGGGAATTTGATGCTGATGATCCGCAGCGTCCTGCCCGGCTCATGAAAGTAGTAGGCGACACCTTTGATAAGTTCCTTGTCCGGCAGGATCGTGCCAACGCCCCGGTCGATAACCTGCTGTTGATGCGGGTAACTGGCAGGGATGACTGTCAGGTTGCGGAAGTGACCGGTCTGGCCGTCGATGGGAGAGGTGCAGGAGAGCTGAATCAGCGGCATGCCGGAGCAATTCTCGAGGCGCAATCCGTCGTAGGTGAAGGAACCGAACTGAATGCTCTCGTCATCGTGGCCGCGATTGATTGGCTCGGCGTCGGAATGGGCGACCCGCACGTCGCGGTAGACGTGGGCGTTGTAGTCGGGGTGATAGACACCGTAGGTGCCGGTCTCGATGTTCAGGTGTTCCATGAGGAAGTGCGTGACGCCAGGCCGCAGAGCGTAGTGGGTTTGCCAGCAGAAGAGATTGCGGGCAATGAACGGGTGTTGTTTGTCGCCGTGAACGCTGCCGTGGGGATCGTCGCCGAAGAAGAAGCTGTAAAGGCCTTCGGAGTGCGATTCATTGTCCTCGAAGCGCAAGAAAGGAGTCGAACGGAGATCCCGGGGGCCCATTGAGCCATCGGGTTGCCGGAGGGAAAGGATGGGCGGCTTGCCGTTGATCTTGCCGACCTCGAAGCGGAAGCCGTATTTATTGTTCTCGCAGGCGATGTTCCGCGTCAGCGTGTTGCGTCCGTTGGCCCACCAGAATCCGGCCCCCTCGTTCTCGTCGAATGTGAGCACCTGATTGGGAAGCCGTTTGCCTTTCAATGCCTGCACCGCGAGGTTGCGGTCGAGAATATTGTATTGCTCCGATCCATCCTCCAGAAAATACCCGTGGCCGACGCACTGAAAGCCGACGCAATCGCGGATGAGCAGATAGTCGGTGCCGTGGATGGCCATGAAGCGATTCTCGGAATCCCAGATGCTCGCGCCGGTAACGCCGCCGCCGCGCATCCCGTCGCGGACGAGGTGGAAGTGGATCGGGTATTTGCCCAGCACATTGCGCTTGCCCAGGTGGCGGAACTCGGCGTAGGAGATCGAGCCGATGCTGTCGCGGTGATACATGGTGTGGCCGCGCACGCCCTTGGGATCCGCGGATTCGATCACGATGTTGCGCGACAGATTGGCCGCCTCGCATCGGCCGGCATCCGAGGCCGTGTGCTCGAAATCCAGCGCCTTGTCGAGTTGGATCGTCTGCCCTTCGATGCGCGTGACATATCGTTCCTCGGTCCCGGATACGCCCTTGTGCTTATAGGGGGTATCCGACTTCTTCGCGGCCTTTGGATCTTGATACTCCAGCGGTCGGGAGGCGGTGAGGATGAGGTGATCGCCGACGCTCCAACCGATCGCCGGATTCGCAAGAGTGACCGCCGAATCGCCGGCATGCGCCGGCCGGTCCAGCTTGATCCATGTGCGGGTCATGGGCGCGCCGTGCAGATCCATCCTTCCGCCGCAATCGACAACGGCCGGAAGGGTGTCGCGGCTCATGC
>JANYKD010000416.1 GCA_025361735.1 Phycisphaerales bacterium | reverse complement strand
GCAAGCGTACTTGCCCATGCCACCCAATGTCGATCGGACGATGTGCCATTCGCGGGCTCATTTCGCCTTCGCCGGAGGGACCGCCGATGCAGCCTTCTGCAGGTACTGCGGCACAAGCTCGGGCTTGACCGCCACATAATACAGTTCGCCTTCGTTGAGCTGATATCCTGCGACGCGCTCGGCCTCCGGGCCGATGCCCATGTAGATGTCACAGCGCCCGGCGGCACGAATCGCTCCACCGGTGTCCTGGTCCATCATGAAGCCCATGAATTGCCACTTCTGCTCGGGATTGCCCGGTACCGGCATGGGCACATTCAGAAACGCCGGCATGGCCCGCGGATAGATCGTCATGTTGACCAGCTTGTCCAGCGTCTTGTCGGTGGCGATCGTCGCCGACGTTGTCACGGGCACATTGAGAGCGCCGAAGGGGCCACCCGGACGTTCCGTGAAGAACACCGTGCGCTTGTTCATCCACAGGTATTTGTCCATCAACTCGGGATGCTCGGCGAATACCTGCCCCATCCGCTTGGCGCTCAGTTCGGCCATGGGAATGAAGCCGTCAGCCACCAGCGCCTCGGCGGGCGAGGGATGTAGATATTCATATCCGTTGTGTCCGGCATAGCCGATCTCATACATGCGCCCATCCGTCAGTTTCAGCCGGGCCGATCCCTGCACGGTGACCACGTATGCTTCCCACCGGGATTTGAGCCAGACAAATTCCTGCCCCGCCATCGCGCCCGACTCGATCTCCTGCCGCGTGCGCCAGGGCTGCGACGTCTCGCCCGTGGCATCGGTGACCAGCCCCTGCGGGCGCTTGTAGAGCGGCCATTGGAACGGCCCCTGCTTGGTCATGCTCGCCTCGTAGATCGGTGTGCAATAGCCCGTGAAGAGCACGATGTCCGTGTAGGCCTTGCCATCGGCATCGGGGGCGCCGTAGGACTTGTATACCTCGAACTTGGCACGGATCTCCTGGTCGATGAACGTCCCGGCGTCGGCCCGGCCGTACGCCTGGGCCACGAGTTCCTTGAATGCCACGCAGGTTGCCATGGCCCGGTCGTGTGAGATATCCAGGTAGGGGAAGCTGCGCTTGGCCGAGGGATGGCGGAGATACTCGATGCTGTTATCGACAGCTCGGCCAAGCAGGTTCAGGTTCCAGGTGGCCTTGGTAAAGTCGGGATAATCCTTGGGGTCAATCTTGCGAAGGGCCACCTGCCCGGGCGGCAGTTGGCCGCCAAAATTCGGCTTCTTGTTGGTGCAGCCGGTGACCGCGAAGAGCGACGCCAGAACCATCCAAGCCCCGAAACGCCGCAATGATGTAGATGCCATAAGCCTTCCTCCGTGAAAGCAGGGCACATGATACCGCAAGTCGGCGGGGATGAAAGCGGTGTTTACTTCAACTTCTCCGGATTCAACCCGGCCAGTTCTTTGATGAGGAACTTCCCGTTCTTGCGAACGAGTTTGCCGTCGAACCACATTTCGCCGCCGCCGTATTCGGGGGTTTGGATCAGGACCAGATCCCAGTGAATGGCCGACTGGTTGCCGTTGGAGGCTTCGTCGTAACACTGGCCGGGCGTGAAGTGGATGGAGCCGGCGATCTTTTCGTCAAAGAGGATGTCCTTCATCGGCTTGGTACACCAGGGATTGAAACCCACTGCGAATTCGCCGACGTAACGGGCGCCGGGGTCGGTGTCGAAGACCTCGTTGAGCTTCTTGGTGTTGTTGCTGGTGGCCTCGACGATCTTGCCGTCCTTGAACGTCAGGCGGACATCGGTGTGCGTGACCCCGCGATAGAGGCTGGGGGCGTTGTAGTGGATCACGCCGTTGACGCTGTCACGGACGGGGGCGGTGAAGACCTCGCCGTCAGGGATGTTGAGTTTGCCGTCGCAACAGATGGCCGGGATGTTCTTGATGGAGAAGGTCAGGTCCGTGTCGCCGGGGCCTTTCAGATGGACCTTGTCGGTCGCCATCATCACCTTGCGCAGGGGCTGCATGGCCTTGCTCATCTTCGCGTAGTCAAGCGTGCAGACGTTGAAGTAGAAGTCCTCAAACGCCTCCGTGCTCATCTCGGCCATCTGGGCCATCGACGGATTCGGCCAGCGGAGCACGCACCAGCGCGTCTTCTTGACGCGGATCTCCTGATGCACACGCTTCCAGACGTTCTTCTCATAGAGCTTCTGCTTGTCGCCGGCGACATCAGACAGTTCGGAGATGTTCGAGTTCCCGCGAACACCCAGGTAGCACTGCACCTTCTCCATGAGCTTGCGCTCGATGTCGGCCGTCAGCTTCCAACTCTCCTCGCTGCCGGCCTGCATCAGGGCGCGGTTGATCTCGTTGCTCTTGAGCCACACGAACGCCCGCCCGCCGGCCTTGCTCACCGCCCCGACGAGCGCCTTGGTGAAATCGTGCGGGATGTCGATCGCCTCGATGAGAATGTTCTCGCCCTTCTTCAGGGCACAGGAGTAATTCACCAGCAAATCGGCCAGCTTGAGCATTCGTGGATCGGTCATGGGGTTCTCCTCTGGAAATGGAACGCGAGTGGTGAACAAGGTAAAAGATAAAAGGAAAAAGGTAAAAGTGAATACCAATTCCGCCTTTTACCTTTTTCCTTCTTCCTTTTTCCTTCTCTCATCCCGCCTTTACGGCCGCTACCACCAAATCCCCCACCTGCGTGGTCGAGTGGCCCATCTTTCCGGCGTTCTGGGTCTGCATTTTCGGCGTCACGGCCATGATCGCGTTCTCGATGCGTTCGCCGGCGTCGACGAGTTTCTTGTCGCCCTTGGAGAGGCCGGTTTCGCGGAGCATCATGCCGACAGCGTTGATGGCCGCGATCGGGTTGATGACGTTCTGGCCGGTGTATTTGGGGGCCGAGCCGCCCATGGGCTCGAACATGCTCACGCCCTTGGGGTTGATGTTGCCGCCGGCCGCCACGCCCAAGCCGCCCTGGATCATGGCCGCCAGGTCGGTGATGATGTCGCCGAAGATGGTATCGGTGACGATGACGTCGTAGAACTCGGGGTTCTTGATGAACCACATGCAGCAGGCGTCGACGTGGTTGTAGTCGCGCTTGATATCCGGGTAATCCTTCTCGCCAATCTCATTGAACGCCCGGAACCAGGTGTCTCCGGCGAAGGTCAGCACGTTGGTCTTGTGTACCAGCGTGAGCTGTTTCTTCTTGCTGTTGCGGCGGCGGGTCAACTCGAACGCATAGCGGATGGCCCGCTCAGCGCCGAACCGGGTCGTGCAGTTGATCTGCGTCGACACCTCGGCCGGAGTGCCCTTGTACTGCACGCCGCCCATGCCGGTGTAGATGCCTTCGGTGTTCTCGCGGACGACGATGAAGTCGATGTCGGCCGGGCCTTTGTCCTTGAGAGGCGTGGGCACGTTCGGATAAAGCCGGACCGGCCGGAGATTGATGTACTGGTCGAGTTCGAAGCGCAGGCGAAGCAGCACGCCTTTTTCGAGGATGCCCGGGGCGATTTTCGGGTGGCCGACGGCGCCGAGGTAGATCGCGTCGAAGGTGCGGAGTTCGGCGACTTCGGCATCGTGGATGACCGGAATGGTCTGGCGGGCGGGGTCGCCGCCGGCGGCCAGATAGCGGTCGCCGTTAATGTCGAAGTTCTTGAGGGTATACGCAAACCCGACTTTTTCAGAGACGGCCTTGAGGACCTTGAGGCCCTCGGCCACGACTTCGGGACCGGTTCCATCGCCACCCATGACTGCAATGCGCATGATACTTTGCCTTTCGCTTCGATTTGCGGACTGAAGAACGAGTTTAACTGAACTGGCCGGTAGTTTAGCGGCGATGCCGCGCGCGGCAAGGCACGCTGCGCGAGTCAGCGGCAGTTCATCGAGAAGCGCGGCGGACGCCGGCCGCGCGGCTTACGGTTGTTTCTTTTCCACCGCAGGGCGGGACTCAATGGCTTTCACGGCCTTCTCGGCCTCCATCTCCACCAGGCGATTGGTATTGGGCGGCAGGTTTTGCAGGGGCTTGATGCTCGCGGTGGTGCCGATGTCGGCGAGGAGCTTGCAGGCATCGAGTTGCACGCTCCAGTCGCGGTCGTTGAGGAGCGGGAGCACGACGGGCTCGGCCGCCGGACCCATGGCCCGCAGGGCTTTGGCGGCCGCCTGGCGGCTGCCGTGGTCGAGGAACTGTTTGGCGATGACTGCGGCGCCGCGGGGATCCTTGATATTGCCCAGGGCCTCCATCGCCGCGCCTCTCAGGAAGACATCGTGGTCGTTCGCGGCGGCGATCAACGCCGGCACGTTGGCCTTCCCGCCCCACACCCCCAGGGCCTTGGCGGCGGAAGTCGGAACCCAGTGATCACGGTCGCTGAGCAACGGTTCCAGGGCGGCGGCGACCTGGACGCGGCGGGCCTCGACGGGGATGGCCTTGGCGAGTTGATCGGCAGCGCCTGTGACCTTGAAACTGTCGCGCGCTTTCAGGTCGGACAGGGCACGGTCGATGCCGGCATCGTCCATCGCCTTGGGTTTGGCATGCTCGGCAACCATTGCGCGCAGGCGATCCTGGGTGGCCGCCTGCTCGCGATCGAATTTCGCCGCTTCGGCGGCGTCGAGTAGGTGTGCCTTCACCACCGTGGGGATCCGGACGGTGACGTTCTCGTTGGTAATGCGGATCGTCAGGTTCATATCCAGAGACGTGGGCACGCCGGCCTTGAGGTCGAATTTGATCTGTCCGGAGCCCATGTGTTCCATGACCGGGGCGTCGCCGGATTTTTCCTCGGTCGCTAATTCATACTTCTTCTGGATCATGAGCACATCCCCTGCGGCCGCGCCGACCGTATAGGTGGTGGTCTCGTGGCCGGGGCGTCGCGCGCCGCCGCTTTCGCGTGACATCATGGGTCCCATCCAGCGGAAACGATCCTCGTTCTCGGTGATGGCGATATCGCGCTTGATCTCCCACGTCTGTTTGGCCTGGGCCGGCAGCGGATCAATCAAGAGTTGCCAGAGGTTTCCCAGGAGGAAAGGCAACTGGCAGTCGCCAGTATACTTGATGGCGGTGCCCTGTGGGTCGATCACCACCTCGCGCGGCGTGCCGTAGGAGGGGCCGGAAAGCGGCCCGCCGAATGGACCGCCGCGACGCATGGGCGGCCCCATCCGGGCCACCGCTTTGGCTTCCTTATGAGTTGTCAACGTGGCGCGGTTCACCAGGGTCATCTGGCCATTCATGGCGTCAACGGACTTGACGGTGTATTCGGACTGGCCAGACAGGGTCTCCTTGCCGTCGGGGAGAGTCGCTTCGATATTTATTTCGTAGACGTAATGTTCGCCGGCCTTGAACTGATAACGCGGGAGAGCGGGAGCACCTGCGTCTGCCGCAGCGGCCGACAGGGTCAGCGAAATGCCCACGGCAATGCAGAGGACCACGATGACAAGACCCCGGCATGTTGAGGCAACCATAAACCGACGATCCGAGAAGGACGGAGTGGATAATTGCGCACCAGACATGGCTGACTCCCTGCGTGAAATGGAGAACGGCAAATGGATCCCGATCGACACCCTGCTCCGGCAGTTCAAGCCGGACTGGACGAGTATAACTCGTGGCGCCTGCCGACTCAAATCATCCTGCAATTGACATGCCCGTCGCATCCATGTACTTTCGGCTATTCGCCGGGGCGGTTGGAGGTCGTGAGCAGTCCGACCGTGCCGACCCCGGGGTTTCGATAAGCGGTCCATTGGCCGGGAGAGTCGCCCATGTCTGAAACAACTCCGCGTCTTGCCATCTCGCAGCAAAAGGACATTTCAGTTGTCGAATTCAAGGAGAGCAAGATCCTCGACGAGATGAACATCAACGAGATCGGCACCACGCTGGGTGGCCTCGTGGAGACGGCCGAACGGCCCAAAGTCCTGCTGGATTTCACGAGCGTGGATCATCTGTCCTCGGCGGCGCTGGGGATGCTGATCAACATCAACAACAAGATCAAGGAGAAGAGCGGGCAACTGCGGCTGTGCAAGATCCGCCCGCAGATCATGGAAGTGTTCGTCATTACCAAGCTCAACCGGCTCTTCAAAATAAGCGATAAGAGGGAAGAGGCCGTAAAATCGTTCGAGTAAACCGTGAGGGCAATGCCGGAGCGGCTATGGAGGGGATCGGGAGGCCAGGCCGGCCGGTGCGAATCCGGTAGAAGTCACGCGGATGCTGGAAACGTTCAAGTTCATTTTCCCCTCCGACTTTGTGGAAGCGCGTCAGGCGCAGGACAAGGTCGTTTCCGCTGTACAGCAGCACCGGTACGACGCGGACTCGGTTTTCGCCATTAAATTGGCTCTCGAAGAAGCGGTAATCAACGCCATCAAGCACGGCAACAAATTTGACCGGAAGAAAAATGTGATCGTGGAAGCTGTGGTCAGCGATGATCGGGTGGAAATCAGCGTCGAGGATCAGGGACCGGGATTTGATCGTACCTGCGTGCCCGATCCGCTTGCCGAAGAGAACATCGAGCGCCTGCACGGGCGGGGCCTGCTGCTGATGGAGGCCTACATGAACGACGTCCGGTATTCCAAAGGTGGGCGGCGCGTGCATCTGCTGCGACTTCGCCGCGACCCGCCGGCGACCGGCACGGTGGCGTAGAATCCCATCTCATGCAGCCTGCCATTGCGGACAATCCCGACTCTCGCACGCCCTGGATGAACTGGCTGCTGGTTGGTGCCAACCTGGCCGTGTTTCTCTGGCAGCGGATGAATCCGTCCGTGATGCCGCGGTTTCAACTCTCGGCCAACTCGCTGCAACTGTGGATGTTTCTCTCCTACGCCTTTCTCCACGTGGGCTGGCTGCACCTGATCTTCAACATGGTTGCCCTGAATGTCTTCGGTCCGAACCTGAACCGGCGGCTGGGGAATATCGGATACCTGGGCTTCTACCTTGGCGGAGCCGCGGCCTCGGCGGTTGGCTTTGTGGCGGCCGGCGGCGAGGCGATGGCCGGTGCCAGTGGCGCGGTCGGCGCTGTGATGGGAGCCCATGTTGTGCTCTGTCCCAGGGCCAGGCTCACGCTGTTTGTACTGCTCGGGACGCTCGAAGTCTCCAGCTTTTACTTCGTCTCAGTGTTTCTCGGATACAACATTGTCATGGCGATGGTATCGCGTACGGGAAGCGAGCCCGTTGCCTACGAGGCCCACGTTGCGGGGATCCTTTTTGGCATCCTCTCGCTGCTCGCGTTGATTGCGTTGAAACTGGCGCCGCGCGAACCGGCGGGCCTTCCCGGGCTGTTTGACCGCTGGCGCGGCCGAATTCCCGACCGGCATGATGAAGCGGGAGATGCCCGCACGCTGATGCTCTCCTCAATCCGAGTGCAGGCTACGGAAGCACTGCGGCAGGGCAACCCCGGACTGGCGGCGGAACTGTACCTCGACCTGCTTCGTGCCGACCCCGAGCAGATTCTGTCGCGACAGGCGCAGCTCGACGTGGCGGCCGAACTGGCCAGCCAGCAGCGCTATCCGGAGGCGGCCGAGGCGTACGAGCAGTTCCTGCGGCACTATCCGGAGTTCGACCAGATCGAGGAAGTGCAACTCATGCTGGGTGTGATCTGCTCTCGCTATTTGAAGAACGACGCTCGCGCCAGGGAACTGCTCAATGCGGCGTTGCCGAAGGTGAGAGGTCATGCCAAGATGGCGATGGCGCAGGCGGAACTCGACCGCATTAACGCCGGTTCGTAGTACCGCCTTCAGGCGGCTCTTCAGACCGCCTGAAGGCGGTACAACGAACCGAAAACAGGAACTGCAATGAAACATCCGCAAGGCAACCCGTCCAAACGATACCACGATCGCGTGGCCCGCCGTTACGACCAGATGTACGACGACCTGTACTGGGAGTTTCACGATGAACTCACCTGGCGGGCCGTCAAGCCGCATCTGCCGCGGGATCTCTCCGCGCACTGCCTGGACCTTGGTTGTGGCACGGGCAAATGGGGGCTGCGCGTGCTCAAGTCGGGCTTCGCGACGACCTTCCTCGATCATTCGCCGGCCATGATCGATCAGACGCGGCTCAAGCTTGAGTCGATGGGACCGCGGGCGAAGAAGGCGGAGTTGCTGGTGGGGGATATTGTGGACATGACCGACCTGGCGGCCGATCGGTTCGCCCTGACGCTGGCCATGGGCGACCCACTGTCGATCTGCACCGACCCCCCGCGGGCGGCGAAGGAGATGTTCCGTGTTTGCGCTCCCGGCGGTGTGGTGATCGCGACGGCGGATAACAAGCTGGCGGCTCTCGAACATTTCCTGGAACGGAAGATGCTCGACGAGCTGGAGCAGTTTGTCCGCAGCTCGCGAACGCATTGGCTGACAGACGAGGTGAAGGAGCAATTCGAGTTGCACACGTTTACCCCGACGACGCTGAGGTCGATGTTCGAGCAGGCCGGGTTTGAGGTGCTGTCGCTCGTCGGCAAGACGATCCTGCCGGTACGGAAGAACAAGGAACTGCTGGAGGATCCGCAAGCGCTGGACCGGCTGCTGCGCCTGGAACACGATCTGGCGCGCGATCCGTTCGCGGCGGCGAGGGCGTCGCATTTACAGATCACAGCGAGACGCCCTGTCGTATGATGCGTGTCACTTCGAGAGGAAATTCCCGATCGACGTGTCCTTGGCATATTCCATTTTGTACTGGTACGTGACGGTTGGAGCCTTGTCGCCGCGGGCGTTTGGCTCAACCGTCAGATCCCAACGCAGCAGGTTCTTCGGCTTCTCCTCACGCACGTAGTCGGCGTCGGCCGACACTTCCGGGGCACTCTTGATCATCGTTACGTTGACGGCCTCGGTTTCGCCGTGTGGCAGGCGGTCCCAGAGTTGCAGCTTGATCGCTTCGGTTTTGTAACTGGCGATGGCGAGGCGATAGTCGAACTTGAGAACCTGGTTGCCGCCCTGCACGGTACGCGACTTGTCAACGAGCTGGCGCGTGATCTGAAGCTGCGGATCGACGCCGAACCCTGCCGTGAACTGTTCGCCGATGGCGACCAGCGGCAGCGTTGCCCGGCCGACGAAATCGGTCCCAACATACATCGTCGCCTCTCCGGGCAGGATCACCAGCTTGGAGTCGTTGGTCAGCGTGGCCAGGCGGTAGACATGCGGTGTGAGCACGGGCACGGCCTTGTAGAAGTAGTCGGGCTTGTAGGTGGCCCGGGCCACTTCGATGATCTGCTCGTCGTCGCGCCAGGGCACCGTGAGTTTGCGGTCCAGGTGGAAGGTCACGCTCTGGCCTTCGCGCACGGCCGGGGGCTGGGGATGAAGCTTGGCCTGGCTTGTCATGGGCGTGTCGGGGTTCATGATCTCGTCAGACTGCACGAAAGCGGCCGCATCGTTGAAACGGCGGTTCGCTTCGGCTTTATTGGAGGTATTGAAGAGCTTCTGTCCCTCGTCGCGCAGTTGGGCGGCCTGGAAGGAATTGGCGCCGGCATCCTTAAGGTTCAGCGTTCCGCCGTTGACGGTGATTTGTGCCTGCCTGGCAATGGCGACATTCACCTCGAGGCTGGCCAGTTCCGGCGGATTGGCGTTGAGCATCGGTTGTGCGGTCGAGAGCACGAGGTCCACACCGTTCCAGTCTTCGCCGCTCTGCTGGGTGATGGCGGCGATGTACTCGAGCGTCACTTCGGGCTTGTCCTTGGCCGCCCGGAGCTTGTACTGCGGCCGCCAATTCGCGGCCGAGACGAGGTAGTTGAACTTCACCTTGCCGGCGACGGCCTTATCGCTGTCGATGACGATGACCGCCTCGCGGATGGTCTTGTCGGAGCCGGTGGCGACCTTGCTCATCTCTCGCTGGACGAACTGCTCCTGCTCGGTGAGAGTGGCCAGTTTCTGGGATAGTTGGGTGGATTGAGCGGCACTCGTGCCGCGGGTCTCCATGATGAATTTCACCA
>JANYKD010000379.1 GCA_025361735.1 Phycisphaerales bacterium | reverse complement strand
ATGGTTCACTCGAAACGCCTCCTTGCTGTGAGTGTTTGACTACTACACAGACCCCGCCGATGCGGAAAAGACAGGCGTTTTGAGTGTTTTCTTTTATGGCCAGAGCAAGAATCTGACAGACTACGCTTGCTTGAGGACTAGTGGTTCACGCGAGACGCAGAAAAGGGGCCAAAATCCGTTCTCATCCGGTTGTTCCTCCTTCTTTCGGGCGGCCGGGGTCGCGCAGCGTGCCTTCGATTCCCAGCCGATGGACCCTCGACATCACCCAGCCCTCTTCGCCATATGGCCGGCCACGCTCCCGCCAGCAACGCAACGCCGCCAATTCCTTCTCATCCTGCGGCTCACTTCACCAGCGTAACCCATTTACGCGGCATCGCCACCGGCCACGCCGCCAGCGATCCCTTCACGGCACGGCAATTATTTCGGGAGAACACCAAGGCCGACGAACGTAGCACAGCCGTCTCGGCTGTGTCCGAGCACTTTGACACAGCGAGGCGCCTGTCCTACTCCATGTGTTCCCGAAAGAATTGCCGCGCCGTCCCTTCAGGGTGCGTCCGCAAGATGGTGGCAGCGGCGTCTCGCCGCTGGTTGGGACCGCACAGAGCCGAGACGGCTCTGCCACTGTTGAGCAGTCACCCGCCGGCCGCAAACCAAACTTCGAATGCACCCATCCCTTCAACTCGCCCCCATTCCTGCTTCGCACCCACATCGAGCCCCAGCGCCATGTCCCTTCAAAGAATCGAACACAAACCGCACCCATAGCCTTGACACATCGCTAACCGCATGATATTGTCTATGTTATGATCTGCACCCCGCCGTCCTCGCCCGCCGCCTCAGTGCGCATTCATCGCTCATCGACGACCGTCGCCATCTCCACGCAAGCCTCCGCGAGTTCGCACCTCTCGTATTGCCTTCTTTTCCGTTGCCTCGCCCAGCCCGTCATTTCCATGTCACTTCTGGTCATTTCCATGTCAGTTTCGGTCATTTCCATGTCAGTTCCAGTCCGGTTTATGGCGACTTTTATGTCACTTCTATGCTGGTTTTTTCGCCCCGCCGGAAACTCCGATGCGCACAACTATATACTGGATAAACACTTACGTCTGACGCCCTTCCGCCCAGCGCGTCCGACGCGCGGAATGATTGGCCACATTTGATGCTTTTAATTGTCGCACGCCTCACCGGCTTACTTCGCCGGCGCCACGCGCACTTCACCCGCTTCGATCAGCCGCTCGTCCGGGTTGGCAATCACCATCTGGTCAATCTTCAACCCATCGAGAATCTCGATCTGGCTGCCCAGATCCCGGCCGACGGCGACCTTCTGGAAGTAAACGTGATTGTCCTTGACCACCGCGACCTGCGTGCCGTCGGCATTGCTTATCAGGGACGCCGTCGGAACCGACAGCGGCGGGACCGACTGGCTGACCGGGAACTGCACCAGCCCGTACATGCCCGGATAGAGCGCGTTGTCCTTGTTGGGAACATGCAACTCGCAGCGGAGCGTGCGCGTGGCGGTGTCCAGGGCGCCGCTCCAGCGCTCCACGGTGCCGATGAAGTTCCGGCCAGGGAAATTGCGCACGGTGAGTTTCACCTCCAGCCCCTTGCGAATCGTCGTGGCATAGACCTGCGGCACATTAACGAACACATGCAGCGTGTCGGTCTGGTTGAGCCGGAACAGTTCGCGGCCCGTCGCCGTATTGGAAGCGCTGAGCAGCGCACCCAGATCGTAGTTGCGGGTGATGATGATCCCCGCAAACGGAGCCGTGACTTTTTCGAAACTCTGGAGCTTAAGGAGCTTGTCGATGGCGGCCTGCGAGGCGGCCTCGCTGGCCCGGGCGGCCTCATACGCCTTGGCAGCCTGAATGGCGGCCGACTGTTTCTCTTCGATCTGCTGCGGAGTGAGAAACTCCTTGACCGAGTGATCTTCGTAGCGTTTGAGCGTGCTCTGCGCCAGTTCCATGTCCGACTTGGCCTTGTCGGCATTGGCCCGGACCTGCCCGAATGTGGCGCGGGCCTGATTCAGATCGGCGTCAAGATCGGGGGCGTCGATCTCGGCCATAAGCTGGCCGGCCTCGACGCGGTCGCCGATATCCACGTACAAATGTTTGAGATACCCGCTGGCTCGCGGATAGATCGCCGTGTCCTGAAGCGCGCGGACGTCGGCCGGCAGAACCACATCGGACGTCACCGCCGATTGCACGGGCTTGACGAGATTGACGATCGGGCGCGGATCGGCGTTGGCGGCCGTGTCGGCCAGCAACCGGGCCTCATGCTCCTTCCGCGGCGACCAGCCAAGCATGAACAACGCGCCCAGGAAAGCCAGCGCGACCAGCACCAGCAGGAGCATGGCCGGTGTGCCGATGCGCGGCATGGTTTCGGCCGGGGCGTGGTGCCCGGGCTCGACGGGGACAACGGGGACAGGCACGGTTTGGGTACTCATTCTTGCAGCTCCTTTTCGACCTGGGTCACGGGTGCGCGACCGCGGAGGAGGCTATAAACAACGGGAACAAAGAAGAGCGTCGCGAAAGTCGCCATCAGCAGCCCGCCGATGACCGCCCGGCCTAGCGGGGCGTTCTGCTCGCCGCCTTCGCCCAGGCCCAGTGACATGGGCAACATGCCGATGATCATCGCCAGCGCCGTCATCATCACCGGCCGCAGTCGGGTGACACCGGCCGCCTGGGCTGCCGCCAGCGCGTTATCGCCTTCCTTGCGGCGATCGTTGGCAAACGTGATCATCAGAATGCTGTTGGCCGTTGCCACGCCGATGCTCATGATCGCGCCCATGAGCGCGGGCACGCTGATCGTCGTGCCCGTGGCAAACAACATCCACAGGATCCCCGCGAGCGCTCCCGGCAGCGCCATGAGGATGATGAGCGGATCAAGCCACGACTGGAAGTTGATAACCAGCAGCAGGTACACCAGCACCACGGCGAAGATCAGCCCGTAGCTCAGGCCCGTGAACGAGGCGTCCATGCTCTCGACCTGCCCGCGGAGGCTGATGGTCGAGCCGCGCGGCAGCTTCGGCTCGAAGTCCTTGACCACCTTGCGGACTCCATTGGCCACCCGGCCAAGGTCCGTCCCCGCCACGCCCACTTGCACATCATATGTAGGCATGATGTTGAAGTGCGTGATGTTGGCCGCGCTCGCCCCGCGCGAGAACCTCGAAAGATTGCCGAGTAATTGCGAACGCTCGGGCGACGGCGAATCGATGGGCAGGATCGGTGTGTTCTCCAGGGCGTTGACCGAGTCGATGCGGTATTGGGGCGTCTGCACCAGCACGCTGTAGTTGACGCCGTTGCTCGGGTTGAGCCAGAAATTCGGGGCCGTCTGCAAACTGGAACTCAACGAGATCAGCAGGTCGCTGGCCACCTCGCGCTGCGACACCCCCGCCTGGCTGGCCAGCGTGCGGTCGACGTTGATGCGGATGTCGGGAATGTTGCTGACCTGCTGCAGTCGCGCGTCGGCCGCGCCGGGAATCTCGAATATCTTGTTGCGAATCTGCCGGGCAATCCTCTCGTTCTCCGCGGTGTTTCTGGGTGGGCCGGTAAGCTGAACGTCGATCGGCGCCGCCAGGCCGAAATTGAGCACCTGCGTGGCGATGTCGGGCGGCTGGAAGAAGAAGACCAGGCCGGGCATCTCGACAGGCAGGGTCTTGCGGAGCTTGCGGATGTATTCCTCCGTGGGCCGGTGGTTCTCCTTGAGCGAGATCATGATTTCGCCGTCGGCGGCCGAGATCAGCGTGCCGTCGCTCATGGAGAGATTGATGCCGCTGTAGGGGATGCCGATGTTGTCCAGAACCGTGCCCAGGTCTCGCTCGGGAATCTCACGGCGGATGATACTCTCGACCTTGGCGAAGATGCGGGCGGTCTCCTCGATCCGCGTGCCAGGGTGGGCACGCACGTGCAGGCGAATCTGGCCCGCATCGACCGAGGGAAAGAAATCGCGGCCAACCAGCGGGAACAGCGCACACGACCCGCCGGCGAGAATGATGAAGCCAATGACCACCGATGGCCGGTGGTGCAGCGACCAGCCCAGCATCCCGCCATAGAACCGCCGCAGCAATTCAAAGGCCGCGTTGAACGCCAGATGGATGCGCCACGGAATCCGCAGCCGGAACAGCATCAGCACGAAGAGCAGACCGGAGACAATGACGCCAAGTTGCAGCCGGGCGCTGCGCGGATCCTGGGCATACCAGTGCTGAATCCCGGCCACCGCCTTGTGCGCATAGATGGAGATGGTTCCCGGCGCGAAGTGGCGCAGCGAAGCGACGGCCGCCCCGATGAGTGCACCCGCGAGCAACAGCCCGATCCACGCCAACCCGCGCCGGCGCTGGTGATGGACCGAGTGCGGATCGGACGGATCGACCTGCCCGCCATACATCTCAACTTCCGCCGCCAGCAGGTAGTGGACCATCGTTGGCACGAGCGTACGACTGAGGATATAGCTCGTCATCATGGCGATGACCACCGCCATGGCCAGTGGCACGAAGAGGAACTTCGCGGCACCGCTGATGAAGACAACCGGGACAAAGACGATGCAGATGCACAGCGTCGAGACAAACGCGGGCACCGCAATCTGCTGGGCACCGTCGAGAATGGCCTGCACCAGGCGCTTGCGCTGGTGCAGATTACGATGGATATTCTCGATCTCGACCGTGGCGTCATCGACGAGAATCCCGACCGCCAGCGCCATTCCGCCCAAGGTCATGACGTTGAGCGAGTGGCCCAGGAAACCCAGCGTGATGATGGCCACGAGGATGGACAGCGGGATGGAGATCACCACGATGAGCGTGCTCCGCCAGCTTCCCAGAAAGAGCAGGATCATTAGGGCCGTGAGTCCCGCGGCGATTGCCGCTTCCTTGATGACCCCTTCGACGGCCGCCCGCACGAACAGCGACTGGTCGAACATCGGCGTGATCTGCAGTTCCGGCGGCAGTGTGGCCGCGATCCGCGGCAGGTTGGCGCGAATACTGTTGACGACATCGATGGTCGACGCCTTGCTGTCCTTGAGAATGGGCAGTAGCACGCCGCGCCGGCCATTGGCATGCACCACATTCGTCTGCACCGAGAAGCCGTCGCGAACATGGGCGACGTCCTTGATGCATACCGTGATGCCGTTGACGGTCTTAATGGGCAGGTCGTTGAGGGCGGCCACCGTCTCCGGGCTGCTGTTGAGGCGGATGGGATATTCCTGCGGGCCGATCTTGGCCGACCCGGCCGGCAGAATCAGGTTCTGGGCATTGATGGCGTTGGAGACTTCGATCGGGGAAATACCCCAGGCGTAGAGACGGTCGGGGTCGATGTCGACCATGATCTGCCGCTGCTTGCCGCCGTAGGGATAAGGAATCTGCACGCCGTGGATGGTGATGAGCTGCGGACGCAGGAAGTTGACCGTCGTGTCGAAGATCTGCTGCTCGGACATCGTGTCGCTGCTGATGGAGAGCATCAGAATCGGCACACTCGACGCACTGTAGCGGATGACCAGCGGCGGCACGGTTCCCGGCGGC
Organism: Phycisphaerales bacterium; assembly: GCA_025361735.1. GTDB lineage: Bacteria > Planctomycetota > Phycisphaerae > Tepidisphaerales > Tepidisphaeraceae > JANYKD01. The sequence goes on along the minus strand of JANYKD010000379.1, from coordinate 9,174 downwards.
ATGACGCGAATGGCGGCCTGCGACACCGCCGTCACCTGCGCCGTGGCCGCCTCGATGCGCGCGCCTTTCTGAAAGAAGACCTTGATGACCGCGATGCCGTTGAGTGACTGACTCTCCATGTGGTCAATGTCATTCACGGTCGTGGTGAGAAATCGCTCGAAATTGTTGACGATGCGCTTCTCCATGTCGTCGGGGGAGATGCCGGCATAATTGAAAACGACGGAGACGACGGGAATATCGATCTCGGGGAAGATGTCGGTCGGCATCCGCAAAATCGTGACGATGCCGAGAATCGCCACCAGCATGGCGGCCACCACAAAAGTGTAAGGGCGACGAAGTGCGAGTCTGACAATCCACATAGTCTCTTACCTGTTCAGTCGACCGGCAGCTCCCGCTCGCCGAACGCGGCACGCAACAGGTCCATGGCCGTGGCGATCGCGTTCTGTTGTGTTTCGGAAAGACTGGAAACCTGACCGGCGAGGAGCGTCAGGGTTCCTTCGCGGGCGGTTTCCAGGATTGAGCGGCCGCGGGCAGTCAGGTCGAGCGAGACCTGCCGGCGGTCTTCGCGGCAGCCGCGGCGGACGACAAGCTTGCGCGTGACCAGTCCCTGCACCATCCGCGAGGCGCTGGGCAGGGCGCAGCCCAGGTGTTCGGAAACGGCCGAGAGGCTGGCCGTCGGATAGCGGTCGATGAGGACGAGGGTTCGGAACTGCGGCACGGAGATCCCGTACGTGCGGTGGCGGCGCATGTGAGCGCGGATGAACCACATCACCGGCGGCAGGCCGTCCAGCAGTGCCCTGGCGCAGCGGTGCCGCGGCGGGGATTTTCTGGTTGCAGTCGGCAATCGTTGCATAGGCTAATTATAATAGGGGACCCGCGCCTGTCAAAACGGGATGAATGCCCCCGCCCGCCATTGTCCCCGCCACCCGCTTCGATACCATGGCGGCCTATGAACAACTTTACCTTCTTCGCACCGACTCGCCTCGTCTTCGGCAAAGGAACCATCGGCAACCTCGCCACGCTCGTGCCGCAGAACGCCCGCGTTCTCATGATCTACGGCGGCGGCTCGATCAGGAAGAACGGCGTGTATGAGCAGGTGACCAAAGCCCTGAACGGCCGGACCGTGTTCGAGTTCGGCGGCATCCAGCCCAACCCGCTCTACGAAACCTGCATGCAGGCCGCGGAACTGGGCAAGAAGGAATCCGTCGATTTCCTGCTCGCCGTCGGCGGCGGATCCGTGCTCGATGGCGTGAAGTTCATCGCCGCCGCCATGCGTTTCCCCGCCAGCGATCCCTGGGACATTCTCGCCAAAGGCGCCGAAGTGGCGTCGGCCGTCCCGCTGGGTACGGTACTGACGCTCCCGGCCACGGGCTCCGAATCCAACTCGTTCTCGGTCATGTCACGAAAGTCGACCAGCGAAAAGCTCGCGTTCTCGGCCGAGGCCGTGATCCCTCGCTTTGCCATTCTCGACCCACAGACCACCTTCACGCTGCCCGCCAAACAAACCCGCAACGGCGTCGTCGATGCCTTCGTGCATGTCATGGAACAGTACGCGACATATTCCGTGAACACCCCGCTCCAGGACCGCCAGGCGGAGGCCATCCTCACCACGCTCGTCGAAGAAGGCCCGAGGCTGCTCGCCGGCCCGAACGACTACGACACGCGGGCCAACATCATGTGGTGCGCCACGCAGGCGCTCAACACGCTGATCGGCTGCGGTGTGGCGCAGGACTGGGCGACCCACATGATCGGCCACGAATTGACCGCGCTCTACGGCCTGGACCACGCGGAAACCCTCGCCATCGTCCTGCCACAACTCCTGCGGCATCAGAAACAGACCAAGGCCGCCCGGCTGGATCAGATGGCCAAACGGGTGTGGGGCATCACCGCCGGCAGCGCGGAGTCCCGGATCGAAGCCGGAATCGTGCGCATGGTTGAGTTCTTCGAATCACTGGGAATGCCCACTCGCCTCGCCGCATACAAGATTGCCCCGGCCGACGCGGCCGCCAAAGTCAGCAAGCGCTTCGTCGATCGTGGCACCACTCTGGGCGAACATCAGGATCTGACCCCGGATCGCGTGGCGGCAATATTGAAGGATTGCTGACGAGTAGTTGTTAGTTGCCAGTTGTTAGTTGTTAGTTGTTAGTTGTTAGTAATTCGGCCTTGGCGATGACCACTGGCAACTAACAACTGGCAACTGGTAACTCCGCCCTATCCAATCGACTTGCCCGCGAGAACCTTGGCAATCGTCTGGCGCGAAGCCGGCACCGAGCCCGCGGTTTCGCGGTCAAGGAACTGGGGCGCCCCCGGGCTCAACACCCGATCGACACGCACCGGGTCCGGCCTGGAAATCGCGGATTTTCCGATCACCGACGCCACCTCGTTGACCTCGGCCTTCTTCTGGGCCAGTCGCTGCTGAAGGTCCGCCAGTTGCGTCTCCAGCGCCTCGTATTCCGACATGGTCTGTGCGTAGATCTGTTCGCCTTCGGTCAGCCATTCCTTGAATGATTTCATGAGCCCTTTCCTTCTCGGGGATCGTGCGATGCCTCAACCACCTACATCGTCCAACACCAGGAGCGGCATCACCCGTATCCTCGTCCAATAAGATTAAATTGCCTCTTCCCAATGCAGCCGTGACCGGCCATAGCCCGATGCACAACCACCACGAGCATCCGTTTCACATTCCCGCCCCGGCGGGCGACTACTGCTTCACCAAGTCACGGTGCATTCCCGACAGCCGCACCCGCACCCGGGCAAGTTCTTCGGGGATATTCTCAGCGTCATCGGCCACGATGACTTTTTTCTGCCCGTATTGTATCTCCTCCAGCGCCGGTTTTCCCGAAGGTTTTGGCGAAGGATATTCCGACTTGACGTCATCCCAGGTTTCAAAGAGGCTCGCGAGCTGGAGCTGCTGCATCTCGTTCAGCGTGCCCTGGGCAGCGCCATACATCTTACTGTTGGCCTTGATGTTGCCATTGGGGAGGATGAAGAGCGATTCGTCGACCTTGGCCTGTCCGCCAAGCCGGTGATACGAAATCGCCTGCAGCTTCTTGAGCGTGTCAAAGCGGGTCTGCTCGACTTCCTTGCGCGGATCATCCGAGGCACATGAGAGATTGAGGGCAACTACGGCCGCGAGAATGATGATGGCATGACCACGCATAACCGGGGAATTTACGCGGAACACGGACGAAATGGTAGGCACAGGTGAGTTGCCGGCTGTTGCCGGATAGGTACAACTTGCGGTATTCACATTCCCGGGCATGCCTCCCCTCGCTTGGGCACAACGCGTGCGCACCCAACAATCGGGACGCAGCGCGTCGTGGTCCGTGCCAGCGTCTCCGCTTTGGTCGCCTCCCGTTACGGCTTGTCAACTTCAATCACCGACATCCACACCAGATTCGCGGCCGAGGTCAGCTCCAGCGTCACGGGCTTGTCGCCGATCTTCACCGCTGTGGTAGCGATCAATCCATCCGGCGGGATCTGCAGGGCTTGATCGCCGCCGATCAGCCCGGCGATCGTGGCGCTTCCCGGCTGGCCGATGCGGGCGCACAATCGCAACACGTACTCCCCGGGCTTTGCCTTGAACGTAAATCGCGTCCCGACTGTGGTCCGAACTTCCGTATCTGTGATCGGGTTCTGGAACCATGGAACGTGCTGATCCACCAGCCCCCGGGTCTCAAAGCCGAAGTCGCGGGACGGATCGTTCAGATCGGCCGCCAGCACCGGCGTGAACTTGCGGATCGTACCGACGCGCAGATACGCTTCGCGACCCTTCAGGCCAAACCGGAACAGGTACGCCTGCAACCTGGATTGCCGCTCCAGCCGGCGCTGCTCCTTCGCGGCCGCGAGCTTCGCCTGCTCCTCGATCGCCTTCACAACCTCCGCATCGCCAAAATCGCTGATGTAGACTGGGAACTCACTGAGCGCCAACCCCTGGACGACGTCCGCCGGCCGCGCGGCGCCAAAGGCATCGGTGATCGTGCAGCGGCCCAGGGCGGCCTTCAGTTCGCCCGGGCCTTTGATGGTCCAGGCAGTCACGACAGCCTTGTCCCCGCGCTTCCACAGGTACGCACGCACATTGTCATCGGCCGGCACGCGCAGCGCCCGGCCGGTCACGCCATCGAGCTGGCGAACCATCGTGGCATAGGTGAACCAGGCCGGATACAGCGTCTGATCGTTGCGGATCAGCCCGCCCGCACCCGCGTCCTTCTCGCGATGCACCTGCACCCTGTCGACGCCCGCGGCCAGGGCCATCATGACGCCGCGCGGGAGCCAGCAGGCATGCAGCGTCTCGTTGACGCTGCCGCGATCGAAGCCGGTTTCGGTCAGCCAGATCGGCATGCCCGGCTTGTTGGCGTCGCGCCACGCTACCAATGCCCGCAGGTCATCCTCGATGGTCCGGTCATACGGCACACCTTCGTGATGGTGGCACGCGTCGTACACGCTCGCCAGTTCCGGCTCGATGCCGTACGCTGAACCGACGTCGCCCAGCGATGAGAAGTGATGCACGCTCAGGATATCTGTGAAGTCCAGCGGGCACTTGCCGTCGGGATATTTCGTCGTCCGCATCGTCTCCAGCAACGGGATCTCCATGCCCTGCCATCCTCCATTGGCGATCTTCGCGGCCGGGTCGGCCTTCTTCGCCGCTTCGGCGCCGATGCGGAACATTCTGTAGTAGTCCTCCAGCGACCCCTTCCACATCGAGGCCCCGCGGGCGTTGGGGTTGGGCTCGTTCCATAGCTCGTACGCGCTGGCATACCCCAACCCCGAGGCCTTGTCCGCCGTCAGCAGTTCCGCCGCCGCGTGCATCTGGCCGCCATAGCGAGCCACCGTCTGGAAGACAAACTCGCCATACTTGCCCAGATCCGCCGGCGGCAGCGCCTCGGGATCGCCTTGCGGCCGGCTGGTGGGCTGCAGATACCCGGGCGTGCCGGCCAGACACGGCAACACTGGCAGCCCCGCTTCATGGAAGGCGCGGAGGACCTGGTCCTGGTTGATTTCCGCGCCTGCTCCGCTCCCGTCAAACTTGTACACGCCGACGGCCGGCGAGACGGCCGACCAGCGCAGATTTTCATAATGAACCGACGCATTGCCCGCCAGTTTGACTGTCGCAATATGCTTGGGGTCGCCCATATTGATCCCGAACGGCGACTCGGCCGCGATCCGCGCCATCGCCACAGGCATCACGAAAACGTGCCCGTAACGCATTTGCGTCACGCCGCCGGCTTTGGTCCGCACCGCCACCAGATAAGCCCCCGCCGCCAGCGCCCGGCCATCGCCAATATCGACAGTGCTGGATCCCTTGGCCGGGATCGCCTGCGTCAGCTTGCCCTGCTGCACCACAGCGCCAACCTGCGGGAATGCCCAGGTATCCCCGGTTTCCCCGGCATAAACGTGAAACTGCCGCGGATAACGGAACGCATTGACCGGTTCGCCGCCATCGTTGTTCAGGCGCATCTGTACGAACCGGGCCTCAAACGGCTTGGGCACGTCGATCTCCACCGGCTCAGCCTTCTTGTGGATGTCGAGGCCCTTCAGCCCCTGGACGGGTGTGTACGCCTTGCCATCGTTACTCGCGGCAAAGTCGATCTTCCACGCCATCCCGGGATCGCTCGGATCGTAGGTCATGTGAACCACGGTGGCGACCTTGCCCAGGTCGATGTAACCGAAGGCCTCGGTCTGTTTCCTCCAGGGCGTCCCAAACGTATTCCACGGCCGCCCGGCCGTCATCGCACCAATGCTGCGCAGCGCACCATTGGACCGCCCCCAGACGTCGTTGCTTTCGATGCTTGCCCAGGCTTCGTCGCCGCCCCAGCTACGCACCCCCAGCGCGATGTCGCTGCCATACACCGCCCGCGGCGCGGGCTTGGAGTACAAGGCCGGATCCTGCTGCACGAGGAATTCCACGTCGGCCGACAGCGCCTCGTCCCCCGGGTTGCCAAGCGCCACCTGCATGCGCAGTTTTCCGCCGCTCTCGATCGTCATGCTGTCCGGAAAGCCCACGACCGGCCGAATTGCCTGTTTCTCGGCCCCGACTGCCTTCGAGCCAATTGACAGTGCCCAGACCGCGCACATAACACCAAGGAATCGTGCAAGATCGACTTTGCAGAGCCGAAGGGCCGGCACTACGGCACGCTGCGGGGTCATTTCCGTACGGTCCCCAACGCATCGCAGATTACGCATAGTGATGTCTTTCCGGGGTTATCTGTATCTCCGGGTTGATCTGGCCACACCAACCCGTCGCTCCGGATAACATACCGGTCCCCGACCGGCATTCCCAGCCACGGAAACCCCCGTGTCACCGGCCAATCTGCATTTCGCACTTGCCCTGCCCCACCGATAACCGACAACTTCTCACCGATCACCCGCGCTCTATTGCGGCCATCCCGCCCGCGTCTTACGATGCCCCATGAGTACGAACCCGGTCCCTTATTGGCGGTATAGTGTTATGGCCGATGCGACGAAACCCATCACCCGAGTCTGGATCATCGAAGGCTGTATTGTTTGCGACGCCTGCGCCACCGAATGTCCCGAGGTGTTCAATGTCCAGGAATCAACCTGTCTGATCCGGCCCGAGGCCGAGAACCTCCAGTTCCTGCTGCCGCTGGCCGAGAAGATCCTCAAGGCCGCCGATGCCTGCCCGACGTCTGTCATCAAGTACGAAACCGGCACGGTCGTCGCCGCGGCGACGCCCGCCCCGGCCGCGAAAGCTGAAGCCGGCAAACCCGAAGCCGCCAAACCAGCGGCCGAGAAGCCCGTGAGCAAACCCGCTGCCGCGCCGGCGGCTGCCAAGCCGGTCGCCGAGAAGCCGGCCGCAAAACCGGCCAAAGCGGCACCGCCGCCCGCCAAGCCCAAGATCCTTCGCAAAGAACCGGGCGAATTGCCCGATCCACTCCTTCAGGCACTCGGCGACACTTCGAAACTGCCGGCCTCGCGTGGCGCGGCGAGTTCCGAAGCCGCCCGGGGAATCGCAGCCATCGCGGCCGCGCAAATTCCCCCCGATGCGCCGCCCGACATGCGGGCCGCTATTCTCGCGGCCGGTGGGGCCTACGCTCCGAAACCGACCCTCGAGCAGCAGGTTAAGGCCAGCAAAGGCCACATGCTCTGGCACAAGCTGATCCGCCGCAAAGTGAGTATTGATCAACCCGCCGACTTACCGCGGTGATACCATGCCCTGGCACCCGCTAACCCGCCGCAACATCAACCTTTCGCTGACGCTCGGCTGGGGTGCATTGGCGTTCTGCGGCGTCGCCGCCCTGGCCGTGGTGCAGGATTTTCTCGCGCCGAAAGTCGGCCGCGAGCCTCGCAAGGTCTGGCGTGTGGGTCGCGTCGCGGAATTCACCGCACCCGGCATGGTCTACGAGCGCTTCAAGCGCACGCCCGCCGGCGAACCCGGCTTCTGGATCGTCAATCTCGCGCCCGCTCAGCCGCACCTCGTCGCGCTCTCCACGGTCTGCACACACCTGGGCTGCATCCCCGACTGGCTCAAGGCCGACGCGAAGTTCAAGTGTCCCTGCCACGGCTCCGGGTTCCACCTGACCGGTGTCAATTTCGAAGGCCCAGCGCCCCGCCCGCTCGAACGCTACGGCATCTCCCGCGACGCTGACGGCTATGTCGTCGTGGACATGACGCGGGTGTTTCGGCAGGAACTCGGCCAATGTGACAATCGGGAAAGCTACCTGATGATCGGATGACAATAGACCATGACCCCTCCCGATCTGAATCCATCTCACACGTCGCCGCTCGCAACGGGGCCACGGCCAGGCCTGATGGCCGGAGCGGTCCTTTCACTCCTCTTCCTGCTTGCCGGCGTTCCGCTGATGCTCGCACAATACAATTTCGGGCGAGGAGCGTACGACCAGGAACTGTATCACTTGCCCGCGATTCGCGAGTTCGCGATCCAATTGCCAAAACCCGACCTGAGCGACTATCCATCCGCGACCACGCCCGGATTTCATCTCGCCATGGCGATCGCGGACCGCTGGCTGACCGACGACCAGCGAATTCTGCGACTGATCTCCAGCGCCTTCACCGTCGCGCTGCTCATGCTCCTGGCGATGGCCACCGCCCGGGAGACCGGTACCGCCCGGGCCATCATCCTCGGCCTGCCGCTGGTCTGCTCGCTCTACGTGTTTTCCTCCGGCGTATGGCTGCTCCCGGATAATGCCGCGTGGCTGTGTGTTCTGACGGTGCTGCTGCTGGCCCTGCGCCGGCCGCTCGGCGCGGGGACGCTCGCCGCCGGAGCGGTGATGATGGTGCTGCTCGTGTTCACACGGCAGATTCACCTCTGGGCGGCCGCACTGTTCTGGGCCGCTGCGTGGTTGTCGGGCGCGAACCGGTTTCGATGGCTGGCCGTTTCCGTCGTGGCCATGCTTCCAGCCTTCGCGACTGTGGCCGCATTCATATACCTCTGGGGTGGTGCGGTGCCGCCGTGCCTGCGTGAAGCTCACCAGAGGCTGAACCTGGCCGTCCCCGCGGTCATTCTCGGCCTGATCGCCATCGTCAGCGTTGCCTTGGCCGGATTTCTGGTTCCCGCCTGGCCGCGAATCCGCCCGTCCCTGCGCTGGGTCCTCTTGGGAATCCTTGTCGGCCTGATACTGGGAATCGTGCCCGAGTCATCCTACAACTTCGCGTCCGGCCGGTCTTCCGGAATCTGGAACGTCGTCCGCCGACTGCCGGTGATACACGGGCGGTCGCCGCTGATCGTCGTGCTCTCGGCCATTGGCGGCGGCATGGTGGCCGCGTGGACCATCGCCCTGGGCCGGCACCGCGGGACCATTCTCCTGGTGGCGTGGGTCGCCTTTTCGCTCGCTCTTATGGCCGGCGCCAATGCCTGGCAGCGCTACTTCGAGCCGTTCGTGCTCATCACGCTGATCCTGTCCGCCGCCTGGACGGCCGGCCGCACGGCACCACGTTGGGCTCTGGTTGGCCCGAGCATACTCGCCGTGTTTTTGGCCGCCGTGACCGTGCTGTCGCTGCGTTAATGCCGGGCCAAGGGCCGTGCGCCGGCAGTCGCCAGGCGAGTACAACCCCCTGTCGCGAGCGACGCGTCACATTTATTTCCTGTGCGCAGTTGCTACGATGTACATCGGAATGCATTTCATCCGCCGACGGTGCCGACTCGAGTGAGCCTGTTCCTGAGGCAGACATTTCCACAAAGGAGTTCGATCATGG
>JANYKD010000359.1 GCA_025361735.1 Phycisphaerales bacterium | reverse complement strand
AGGTGAAGTAACGAGAGGGTTCAGGGGTCGGGGTTCAGGGTTCAGCAAAGGCCCGCTAACCCTTGAGCCTTTGCCCCGGGGGCCTTTGAACCCCTTGAACTCTTGAACCTTTGAGCCCTTAAACCCTCCCATGCGCTGGATCTGGATCGATAAATTCGTCGAGTTCACACCGAAGACCTCGGCCACGGCGTTGAAGAACGTCAGTCTGGCCGAGGAGCACTTGCACGATCTCTACCCCGACTTTCCGATCATGCCGCACAGCCTGATTGTGGAGGGGATGGCTCAGACAGCCGGGATTCTCGTCGGCGAGGCCGGTGGATTCCGCGAGAAGGTCATCCTCGCCAAGATCGGCCGGGCTACGTTTCACCGCCTGACCCGCCCGGGCGACACCATCGAGTTCCACGCAAAGATCGAGCAGTTCGGCGAGCAGGGCGCATCGACAACCGGCCGGGTCACTTGCGGCGCCGATCTGGTGGCCGAGATCGACATCATGTTCAGCCACATCGACCAGAACATGGCCGGGCTGGAATTCCCGGAACACAACTTTGTGTTCACGGAACAGTTCATGGCGCTACTGCAGTCGTACCGGTTGAGCGGGACGATCGCAGTTTAGGCGTTACTTCTTGCGTCGCGCGCGTGCCCCCGGCATAATGTAACCATGGTTACTTGCATGTTTCAGGCACAGGGGCCTCGAACGGCCATGGGGGCCACCAGCGGGCCGGCGTTCTGCCGCCCGTGCCGCGTCCTTGAACTCACCGAGGCACGCCATTGATGGATCCGCCGCACACATGGTTGCTGCTTTCCTACAAGGTGCCTCGCGAGCCGACGGCCGGCCGCGTGTACGTCTGGCGGAAGCTTAAACAACTGGGCGCCATCGCATTGCAGGATGCGTTCTGGGTATTGCCGGCGGCAGTGCATACCCGAGAGCAGTTCCGGTGGCTGGCAAGCGAGATCTCCGAACTGGGCGGCAAATCAACATTGTGGGAATCGCGTTTGCTGGAGGGCGACGAAACACATCTCATCGAGATGTTCACGACAGCGACGGACAAGGACTATCGAAAGATCCTCGCAGACCTGCGGAAAAAGCGACGTGACCTGCCATCACTCGGCCGGAAATACCAGCAGTTGCTTTCCCAGGACTATTTCCGCAGTAAACTGGGAGCGCAGGTGCGTCAGGCGCTCCTGGCGGCCAAAGGAGACAAGCCATGAAGTGGGTCACCTGGGAAGACGTGGGCGTGGACCGGATGGCCTGTGCCTGGCTGATCCGCAAGCACGTTGACCCCAAGGCGGAATTTCTCTTCCTGCCCGAGGGGACCAAAGCCGTGCCGAAGGGGACGGAAGGCTTCGATATCCCCGGCGTCCGCCTGTCACACCACAGCGGGCACTGCTCATTCCACGCCATCCTGAAGGAATACAAGTTGAGCGACCCGGTACTGCAGCGCCTGGGGCGCATCGTTGACGAGGCCGACACGGTACAGGAGGTGCAGGTCGAGCCCGCGGCAGCGGGACTGGATCTCATCTGTACCGGCATCCGGATCGGCAGCCCGAATGACATGGTTGCCCTTGAGCGCGGGGCCATGATTTACGACGCCCTCTATGCGGCCCTGCAACGTGACGCAACGCACTGAGCGACACCTTGCCATCGCTTGCCATTCACCTCGCCCCGGCCTACGATGTAACCGTGGTTACAAACGCACCGGTGTGTCGATGATGCAGCGAGTCGGCGTATGAAATGGATCACCCGCGAACACAGGAAAGGAACAGCCATGAAAACGAGGTTCATCTATGTGATGGTCGTATTGGCGGCGGTGCTCGGTCTGCGCGGCATGTTCGCATCAGCCGATCCCAAGGGTGATGCGGTGACACTCAAGGGCGAAGTGGTTGATCTCTGGTGCTACCTCGAAGGCGGCGACCACGGAGCCGAACACAAGCAGTGCGCCATTTCCTGCGCCAAGGCCGGCAATCCCATCGGCTTGGTCACGGACAAAGGGGACATCTACGTGATGATGGGAATGAAGGACCATCAGCCCGGCAAGGAAGTACTGATCGACAAGATGGCCGAGACGGTCACGGTGGAAGGGACCCTGGTAAAGAAGGGTGGCATCCAGGTGGTCTACGTGACCGCCGTCAAGTAGTGCAGGGGACAGACATCCTGACCCTTTCAAGGAGTGACTCCATGCGAAGATTCATCCTGCGGTCGCCGTTCATCACCCTGGTGGCGCTGCTCGTGTTCCGCTCCGCGGCGGCGGAATTCAACCTCGACACGGTGAAGATTGAAGAGGCCGCCGGCGCCACGGGTGCGCTCAACAAGGATGAGGGCGTCTTCAAG